>NZ_CP155619.1:312024-624049 GCF_039697315.1 Pseudomonas abietaniphila
GACGCCCAGCAAGTGCTCGCAGACGTAGATCCCCGAGCCCATGCGAATCTCGACACTGCCTTCGATTTCCAGTGCGATCAACGCTTCACGCAACGAAGGCCGCGAGACCCCCAACAACTGCGCCAGATCCCGTTCCGGAGGCAAACGGGAACCGGCCTTGATGCCATTCTTGCGAATATGCTCACGCAGGCGGTCAGCGGTTATCTGATAAAGGCGTCGTTCGGGGGGAAGGCTAGGCGCGGTCATGAATCACGTTCCATCGGTCTGCGCCGGAGCATATCACACGCCTCTCAACCAACCGCGCATGTGGCTAGCAATCCCGTTTCAACTTCTGCTCCGCCCGACCGGCCCTCCCCCGCTGCCCTTGTCCCTCCTGATCATCCCCACGCTCGGCGGTGGGATGCATCACCTGACGCTCTGCGTCAATCGAAGCAGAACGCAGAGCGTCCAAGGCGGCATTACCACGCGGAGCGTGGGAACGATCATGCAGCAAGGCTGACGCTTTACCTGTCGGGGCGACTGGGGTGCAGGCCAAACGCAGAAAACGCGCAGTGGGCCGAGCGGCATGGATGCCGCGAGAGCCGAAGGCGAAACGGTCAGGCCGTTAGGCCAGACCGCTAAGCACTCAACCGAGAAATCACATCATTCAACCCCACCGACAACCCATGCAAATCCTCACTGGCCGTCTGCGTACGCAACACATTGCTCTGATTCGTCGTCGCAATCGCCGTAATCTCCGTCAGATTGCGCGAAATATCCTCAGCCACCGATGTCTGCTCTTCCGCCGCCGTAGCAATCTGACGGTTCATGTCACGGATCGCCTCTACCGCAACCGTGATCCGCTGCAACGAAGAACCGGCCAACGCCACCTGATCCACGCTTTCCTGACTGCGCGCCTGCCCGCTTTCAATCGCCTGAGCCGCATCGATGGCACCGGTCTGCACCGAACTGATGATCTGATTGATTTCCGCCGTGGACGCCGCCGTCCGCTGCGCCAAGGTGCGCACCTCATCGGCAACGACCGCAAAACCGCGCCCGGCGTCGCCCGCACGTGCCGCTTCGATCGCCGCGTTAAGCGCCAGCAGATTGGTCTGCTCGGCAATCCCCCGAATCACCTCCAGCACCTTGCCGATCCGCCCACTGTCACTTTCCAGACGACGAATCACATCGGCGGTATTGCTGATCTCGGTGCGCATCTGTGTGATTGCCGTGATGGTTGCGCTCATCACCTTGCCACCGTCCTGTGAACTGCGGTCAGCTTCGTCGGCCGCCTGGGCGGCTTGTGCCGCATGACGCGCCACTTCCTGCGCGGTTGCCGACATCTCGGTCATCGCCGTTGCCACCTGATCGGTGCGCTCGAACTGCTCGTGCGTACCCTGCGCCATCAGGGCGGCAATCGCCTTCAACTCGCCGCCTGCGCTGTCCAGGTCGGTGGTGCTGCGTTTGAGGCGGGTGAAGGTATCCGCGAGAAAATCACGCAACGTATTGGCGGCCACCGCCAGACGCCCCAATTCGTCCTGACGGGTCACACCGACGCGGTCACTGAAACGTCCCTGACTCAACTGCGCGACGTATTCGATCAGCAGCGTGACCGGGCCGACGATGTTGCGATTGACCACCCACAGCGTCAGCACGCCCACCAGCAGGGCCGACGCCAGCATCACCAGCGTGCCGATCAGAATGGTCTGGTCCGCCGCGCTGCTGATCGACAACGACTGCTGGTCGCTCTGCTTGCGCAGGCTGGCCACCAGCGCGCTCATCTGCTCGCTGGCCGCGCGATCCACGCCTTTGACGGCCTGGTCGCCTGCGACCGGATCGCCCCCCGCCGCCACGAAAGCATCACGCCCCTTGCGATAGGCAACACCCAGCGCTCGGTGCTCGTCACGCAGCTTTTCCACCTGCCCTCGGATCTCGGCATCCAGAACGGTCATGGCACTCAGGCGCCCCAACGTGTCTTGTACCTGGCGTTCCTGCTCTTCGAACTGGGCCCAGAATTTGTCGCGATCCGCGGGCTGTTTGCCGCGCAGGAGCACGTTCTTCCACTCCTGAACCTGAATCTTGAATTGAAGATTGGCCTGATCGACCCGCTGTGAGGCCTGCAACGGACCTTCGAGCAAACCTCGGTAGGCGTGCACATTGCTGGAGAGGAACTGGAAACAGGCCAGGGCGATCAATAGCACCAGCACCAGACTGCCGCTGAGCAGCGCCAGAATCTGCAACTTCAAGGACTTGGACATACGGGAAAATCTCGTCAGGGGGGACTGCTGTCTTCAGCGCTGCCTCGTGAGCGCGCCGAAGGTTTGCCTGCTGGTCACATCCCTGTGCCGCTGTGTTGATCACGTTCGAAAACGTTTAAAAAACAACAGGGTTACCTAGGCTGATTCGACCCCATGGGACCGTTCTTTAGGCGACAGAACACAACGCCGACAGACGGTACGAAACCGTCAGCGAAGCGTCTAAAACGCGGGTCAAAAACTTGGCAGCCAGCGGCACCACCGACTCGTCGAAGTGGATCAACGTGCGACAGCGGGTTGTTTCAGCCAGCCCTCGCGGCACTCCATCAGGTAGTCGATGAAGGCGCGCAACCGCAGGGGCACATGCCGGTTGCTCGGGTAAAGCAGCGTGAACGGCCGAGAGCGCCCGGCGTAATCACCCAGCACTTCCACCAGTGATCCTTCTCGCAGCTCTTTTTCCACCGAAAAACGGTAGGCCTGAAACAGCCCAGCGCCGTGCCTGGCCAGCGTCACCCCGCCGAGTACGTCATCGGAGCAGCAGTAACCGCTTTCGGCCAGCAACTCGCGCGGCTGGCCGTTCTCCTGAAACAACCAGGGAATGCGTCGGCCGCTGCTGGGAAGCTCGTACTGAATGCACTCATGATTGGCAAGGTCCTCAAGGGTCAGCGGCGTGCCCGCCCGGTGCAGATAGTCCGGCGTGGCGATCATGACCAGCGCGCCATCCTCCAGCTTGCGCGCGATGAGCGTCGAGTCCGGCTGGGTACGCACGCGGATGGCCATGTCATAGCCCTCGGCAACGAAATCGATGTTGCGGTTGCTCAGGTTGATGTCGACGGTCACGTCCGGGTAGCGACGCCGGAACTCGGGGAGCAGCGGCAGAATCCGGTGATGCCCGTAGGTCGTCGGAATGCTCATGCGCAACGTGCCGGAGGGCTTCAATTGCTGGCCCGAGACCTGGCGTTCGGCTTCCACCAACTGCGTCAGGGCCTGGCTGCACTGTTCGAAATACACCCGACCGCTTTCGGTCAGACGAATGCTGCGGGTGGTCCGCACGAACATGCGCGCACCGAGCCGCTCTTCCAGCCGTGAAATGGAACGGCTCACGGCAGCTGGCGTCACACCCGCCGCCAGCGCCGCCGCTGTAAAGCTCCCCGCCTCTGCGGCCAGACAGAACAGCTCGATGCTGCCCAGTTGAATGTCGTCGAAATGGCGTTTCACGATTCGTTACACCGAGTATCAAGTGAAGGTTCCGGCACGCGGTTTATCACTTTGAGCAGCGTAAATATAGCCCTGTCAGACGTCGTCGCCGGGCTTGGAGTGCTGCCCAAACACTTGCGAAGGCCTGCGCAGCACCGGGTCGAACGGGTTGATCTTCTGACTGATGGCCGCCGCTTCACGCTTGAGCATGTCGACCACGGTCGGCATGCGTTCGGCGTTCAGGCGGTCGCTGATGGTTGCCACGCTCAGGGCGGCGACGGCGCGGCCTTCTCGGTCGAGGATCGGCACGGCAAGCCCGGCCATGCCTTCAAGCACGCCGGTGTTGCGTGAGGCATAGCCCAGGCGTCGCACGTTGTCGATTTCCGAGCGCAACATCACTTCGTCATACAAGTGAAAATCCCGAAGGCGCGGCAGGTTGTAGCGAATCACGGTGTCGCGCTCTTCCTCAGGCAGGAACGCCAGAATCGCCAGGCTGCCTTGCCCGACACCCAGCGCCACGCGGCCACCGATGTCGCCGGTAAAGGTGCGGATCGGGTATGGCCCTTCACTGCGATCCAGACAGACCGCATCGAATCCGCTGCGCGCCAGCAGGAACAACGAGTCGCCCAACGAGGCCGACAGTCGCAGCAGGCTGGGTCGCACCACGTCGCGCAAGTTGCCGGTCTGTCCCGCTCTCGCGGCCAGGGCGAAAAACTCCAGGCTCAAGCGATACCGTTTGCTGCGTGCGTCCTGCTCGACCATCCCTTCGTCCATCAGGCTGCGCAGCAGTCGATGCGTTGTGGGTTGCGAGAGTCCCACCTGTTGCGCGAGTTGCGTCACCCGTTCACCGCCTTCGGGGCACTCGCCCAGACAACGCAGAACCGCGAACAGGCGCGAAACCGCTCCGACACCTGCTTCTTTGGTCTCATCTTTATTCCGTTCAGTGGAATTCATTTGTCGTTATTCCTTAATCAAATCCACCTGATGAATAAACTTGAAAAAATCACTCATTCAGTGAAATTCGGCGTTGAGCCCATCCTATTCCCGGGCATAGGATCAGTCCACAGGGCGATTTGAATAACAGCGGCAGCCGACTCAGAGCGAGCGCCAGCGTCCACAGGTTTGCCAGCCTCCCGGCACGCCTTCTCTCTTCGCATCTGCCCATAAAAAACGCATGCCCCAGGCGTGCACGAATACGAGGTGGAAGCAGCCATGGCCTTTCTTCAGCTCCAGGCACTCTGTAAACGCTACGGCCCCGTCGATGCGGTGGTTGCCACTGATCTGTCGGTGGAAAAAGGCGAGTTCGTTTCCCTGCTCGGCCCGTCGGGCTGCGGCAAGACCACCACACTGCAAATGATCGCCGGCTTCGTGGACGTCAGCGCCGGACGCATCCTGCTCGACGGTCGCGACATCACCCACGCAAAGCCGGCGAGTCGCGGTCTGGGCGTGGTCTTCCAGTCCTATGCGCTGTTCCCGCACATGACCGTGCGTGACAACGTCGCCTTCGGCCTGAAAATGCGCAAGGTGGCCGCCGCCGATGTACAACGCCGCGTGTCGCGGGTGCTGGAACTGGTGCGCCTGGATCAACACGCCGAACGCTACCCCCGTGAACTGTCCGGCGGACAGCGTCAGCGTGTGGCGCTGGCACGGGCGTTGGTGATCGAGCCCCCGGTTCTGTTGCTCGACGAGCCGCTGTCCAACCTCGACGCCAACCTGCGCGAAGAAATGCAATTCGAAATCCGGCGCATTCAGCGCGAGGTCGGCATCACCACCCTGATGGTGACCCACGACCAGGCCGAAGCGCTGTCGATCAGCGACCGCGTGGTGGTCATGCAGGCCGGCCGCATCACCCAGATCGACGAACCTTACAAACTGTATGAACACCCCCGCACACGCTTTATTTCCGGGTTTGTCGGCAAGGCCAACCTGCTGCACGGCGACCGGGATCACAGCGGCACGGCCCAAGTGCGCCAGCAACAAGGCGAAGGCGAACTGACTCTCAGCCTGCGCCCGGAAAAAATCGATCTGGTGGACGCCGGCGCAGGTCGCCTTCAGGGCCGGATCGTCACGCGCTATTTCCTGGGCAGTCAGTGGTTGTACCGCGTCGAAACGTCCATCGGCGAACTGACCGTCGTGCGTCGCAACAATGGCGACGCGCCGCTCAACGAAGGCACTGCCGTCGGCCTCGACTGGCCCGCCGAATTGCTGCGTGTGCTGGCTGCCGATGAGGTGTCGGCATGAGTGGAGCAAGCGTGCTGCGCGACACCGGTCGCGGCTACCTGTTGTCGGCGCCCGCGCTGGCGCTGTTCGTCGGCCTGCTGGTGTTGCCGTTGCTGCTGACCCTGGTGCTGTCGTTCAACGTGTTCGATTACGAAGTCGGGGTCAAAGGCGATGCCTGGACCTTTGCGCAGTACCTGAACCTGATCACCGACTCCTACTTCTATGAAATCTTCTTTCGCACCTTTTGGATCAGTGCGCTGGTGACACTGCTGTGCGTGGTGATTGGTGTTCCGGAGGCGTACATCCTCAGCCGTATGGGCACACCGTGGCGCTCGATCTTCCTGATTCTGATCCTCACCCCGTTGCTCATTTCGGTGGTGGTCCGCGCATTTGGCTGGAGCTTGTTGCTGGGGGCCGACGGGTTGGTCAACCAGGCGATTCAGGCGCTGGGCGGTCGCCCGATCAAGATGCTCTATACCCCGTTCGCGGTGATCCTGGCACTGGTCCACGTGATGCTGCCGTTCATGATCATTCCCGTGTGGACCTCACTGCAGAAGCTCGACGCCTCGGCCGAGCAGGCCGCGCTGTCGCTGGGCGCTACGCAAGCCAAGGTCATGCGCCTGGTGGTGTTGCCGCAGGTCATGCCCGGCGTGTTGTCCGGCACGTTGATCGTGTTCGGCCTGTCGGCCAGTTCCTTCGCGATTCCGGGCCTGCTCGGCGGACGTCGCCTGAAAATGGTCGCGACCGTCGTCTACGACCAGTACCTCTCGGAACTCAACTGGCCCATGGGCGCCGCCATTGCCGTGGCGCTGTTGTTGATCAACCTGCTGGTCATGCTGTCGTGGAACCGGTTGGTCGAAGGTCGCTATAAAAAATCCCTGGGGGAATGATTGATGTCCAAGAACGGTCCTCTGGCCCTGTCTTTTCACGCCCTGGTCGTGGTGTTCATGCTGGCGCCGCTGGTGATGGTCTGTCTGGTGGCATTTACTCCGGAAAACACCCTGAGCCTGCCGTGGCACGGTTTCTCCCTGCGCTGGTTTGCAGCCGTGTTCGAACGCGCCGACTTCATTCAGTCGTTCTACAACAGCCTGATTCTGGCAGTGGTCGCGGCGACGCTCGCGACGCTGATTGCCGTGCCCGCCGCCCTGGCGATCACCCGCTATCAGTTCCCGGGCCGCAACTTCCTCAACGGGCTGTTTCTGTCGCCGATCATCATCCCGCATCTGGTGCTGGGCGTGGCGATGTTGCGCCTGTTCGCGCTGATGGGTGTCAACGGCAGTTTCGTCTGGCTGATGTTCGCCCATGTGGTGGTGATCACGCCTTACGTGTTGCGTCTGGTGATCGCCGCGGCCATTGGCGTTGATCGCAGCGCCGAACAGGCCGCCGAATCGCTGGGCGCCAGCCGCTTTACGCTGTTCCGCCAGATCACCTTGCCGATGATCCTGCCCGGCGTCGCCGGTGGCTGGCTGCTGGCGTTCATCAACAGCTTCGACGAGGTCACCCTGTCGATCTTCGTTACCTCGCCGTCGACCCAGACACTGCCGGTGCGCATGTACGTGTACGCCACCGAATCCATCGACCCGATGATGGCGGCCGTGTCGGCGCTGGTGATCGCACTGACGGCCGCGACCATGATCATCCTCGACCGGGTTTATGGCCTGGACCGCGTGCTCGTGGGTCGTCACTGATGAACATCACGCCCATGGACCACACCTGCCCCTTCTGCTGTTACCCGATAGAGAACGCACCATGGCTTTGCTGAAACGTCTGGCAGAACACGACCGCGAGGTCCTGCCGTTTACTCTCGATGGCCAACCTGCCACCGGGTTACAAGGCGACACACTGCTGACTGCCGTGCTGACCCGTGCCGACTCGCTGCGCGGCAGCGACTTCAGCGCCCAGCCCCGTGCGGGTTTCTGCCTGATGGGCGCCTGCCAGGATTGCTGGGTCAAACTGGGTGACGGCCGCCGGGTGCGCGCCTGCGCCACGCTGCTGGAGGCCGGACACTGCGTCAGCCGCGAGCCGGGGCGGACGCTATGAAGCCATCAGGTATTGTCATCATCGGCGCGGGGCCGGCCGGCATTCGTGCGGCTCAGACCCTCGTCGCCTACGGCCTGCAACCTTGCCTGATCGACGAAAGCCTGCGCGGTGGCGGGCAGATCTATCGCCGTCAACCGGAAAACTTCAAGCGTTCGGCCAAAGCACTCTATGGCTTTGAAGCGTCAAAAGCGCAGGCGGTGCACGCGACACTGGACCGGCTTCAGGCCGACATCGATTACCGCCCGCAAACCCTGGTCTGGAATGCCGAGGCGCGGTCGCTGGACACGTTGCACGACGGTGTCGCCGACCAGCTTCCGTATACGCATCTGATCGTTGCAACCGGGGCCACCGACCGCATCCTGCCGGTGCCGGGTTGGACGCTGCCGGGCGTCTACAGCCTGGGCGCTGCGCAAATCGCCTTGAAATTCCAGGGCTGCGCCATCGGCGAACGCGTGGTGTTCGCGGGCAGCGGACCTTTGCTCTATCTGGTGGCGTACCAATACGCGAAAGCGGGCGCGAAGGTGGCGGCAGTGCTCGACAGCTCGCCGTTGTCCGCGCAAACCCGCGCCCTGCCCGCGCTACTCGGTCAACCGGCGACCCTCGCCAAAGGCCTGTATTACCGTGGCTGGCTCACGGCCCATGGCGTGCCGGTGCATCAAGGGGTTCACCTGCAAAGCATTCAAGGCGAACAGCGTGTCCGCAGTGTGCGCTGGCGTCAGGGTGAGCAGGAAAGGACGCTTGATTGCGATGCCGTGGCCTTTGCTCACGCGTTGCGCAGCGAGACCCAGCTCGCCGATCTGCTGGGCTGTGCCTTCACCTGGAGCGACCTCAATCGCGCCTGGCTGCCGACCCAGGATACGTCTGGCCGCAGCAGCGTTGAAGGCGTTTACCTGGCAGGCGACGGCGCGGGCATCATGGGCGCCGACGCCGCCGAAATGGCCGGCGAACTCGCGGCCTTGACGCTCCTCAGCGACACCGGTCATCAGGTCGATGCCGCGCGCAGCACGGCGCTGCAACACAGGCTCGACGCCATCTGGCGCTTCCGTCACGGGCTGGAAACGGCGTTCCCTTTTCCCGAGGACTGGGCCGCCAAAGCGCCTGACAGCCTGACCGTCTGCCGCTGTGAAGAGGTCAGCGCTGGCAAGATCCGACAAACCGTCGAACAAGGCCACTGGGAGATCAACCGTGTAAAAGCCATGTGCCGCGTTGGCATGGGTCGTTGCCAGGGCAGGATGTGTGGCATGGCCGCCACGGAGATCGTTGCGCATGCGTCGGGCCGAGACATTGCCAGTGTGGGCAGGCTGCGCGGGCAGGCACCGATCAAACCGATTCCGTTCGGTGTGGAGGTGGACCAATGAGCCTGCCGATCGAGGTGGAGGCCGTGGTCATAGGCGGCGGCATCGTTGGCGCGTCCGCTGCGTTGTTTCTGGCGAAAAGCGGCAGGCGTGTGGTGTTGCTGGAGCGTGACTTTTTCGGCGCTCACTCCAGTGGAGTCAATTACGGCGGCGTGCGGCGGCAGGGTCGACCGCTGTCGCAGTTGCCGCTGTCCCAAAGGGCCCACGCCATCTGGGGCGACCTGACGAACCTGATCGGGATCGACGGCGAATACCTGCGCTCCGGTCATCTGAAACTGGCACGCAGTGACAAGGACATGGCCGCGCTGGCGGCCTACGAGCGGGCGTCGCGGGAGTTTGGTCTGGACCTGCAATTGCTCGACCGAGAGCAGCTGCGCGCCCGCTTTCCGTGGGCCGGTGATGTGGCGGTCGGCGCCTCGTTGTGCGCCGATGACGGTCACGCCAACCCGCGCATCGTTTCTCCAGCCTTTGCCCATGCCGCACGTCGAGCCGGTGCCGACGTCTACGAGCAGGCTGCGGCCTACGAGGTCAGCCATGACGGCCATGCGTTCACCGTCCGCACGGCCAGCGGCCAGACCTTTCGCGCCCCCTGGCTGCTGAACTGCGCCGGCGCGTGGGCGGCGGCGCTGGCGGAACAGTTTGGCGAACCGGTGCCGATGCGCTCGGGGCACCCTGCGATGCTGGTGACTGAACCGCTGCCGATGTTCATGGACGTCAGCACCGGCGTCGAAGGCGGCGGCATTTATGCCCGTCAGGTCGCACGCGGCAACTGCGTATTGGGCGGCGGTCAGGGCTTTGCGCTCGATCCCGCCACGGCGCGTCCCGGCCAGGCGGCGATTCTCGACATCCTGCGTAACGCCGTCGAACTCTATCCACCGCTGGCCGGTGCTCAGGCCATTCGCACCTGGAGCGGCACCGAAGGGTATCTGCCGGACCGCGAGCCGGTGCTCGGCGTCAGTTCCACTCAGCCGGGCCTGCTGCACGGCTTTGGTTTCGCCGGGTCTGGCTTTCAGATCGGCCCTGCGGCGGGCGAGGCCCTGGCACAGATTGTCTGCACCGGGGCGCCGTCGATCCGGCTCGATGCCTTTTCGATTCAGCGTTTTCAACCCGTTTCCCAGCCCGCATTGCCTACCGCACCGCCCGCAACCGCCGCCCCGGCTCACGCGGAAAACGTCATTCCATTGTTCAGAGGAAGATCGCAGCCATGAAAAACATGAACTCCGTTAAACGTTTTGCCCTGACCGGCTTGTCTTGTCTGCCGTTCGCCGCCCTGCTCACCTCGCTGCCGGCGCAGGCTGAACCGACGCTGTATCTGGGCATGAACGGCGGCACCATGGAACGCCTGTACGCCGATCAGGTGCTGCCGGCCTTCGAAATGGCCAATCACGTCAAAGTGGTGATCGTCCCGGGCACCTCATCGGACATCCTCGCCAAGGTCCAGGCGAGCAAGGACAACCCGCAGATGCACGTGATGTTCCTCGACGACGGCATCATGTACCGCGCCATTTCCATGGGCCTGTGCGGCAAGCTGCAGCCGAGCGCGGCCCTGGCGGACATTCCGGCCAAGGGCAAGATCAAGGACGAAGCCGTCGCGGTCAGCGTCGGGGTGACGGGCCTGGCGTACAACACCAAAATGTTCGAAGAAAACGGCTGGAAGGCGCCGACGTCGTGGGCTGACATGGCCGACAAGCGCTACAAGGACAAACTGGTGTTTCAGTCCCTCGCCTCTTCGACGTTCGGCCTGCATGGTTTCCTGATGTTCAACCGATTGCAGGGCGGCAGCGAAACCAACGTCGAGCCTGGGTTCAAGGCCTGGCCGAAGACCGTCGGGCCGAACGTGCTGGAGTACATTGCCAGCTCGGCGAAGATTTCCGAGATGGTTCAGACCGGCGAAGCGGCGTTGTTCCCGCTGACCCCGACCCAAGTCACCGCGATGAAGCTCAAGGGTGTGCCGGTGGAATACGCGCCGCCCAAGGAAGGCGCCGTGGTGTTGAACGTTGCGGAATGCACCATCGCCAATAACGACCAGCCGGAACTGGCGCAGAAGCTGGCGGAATTCCTGCTGACGCCCGAAGCCCAGGCCCCTGCGCTGGAACTGGGCGATCAGATACCGTCCAACCCAAAAACGCCGACCACTGACCGCACGCGTGGCCAGGTGGAAGCGATGAACAAATACCTGGAAACCGCCGTCACCATTGATTGGGATCAGGTCAACCAGATCCGCCCAGAATGGAACGCGCGCTGGAGCAAGACCATCGAGCGGTAAACGCGTTGCAGCATCTGTTCAGTGTGGGAGTGAACGTGCTCGCGAAGAGGTCCGTGCATCCGCAGGATCGCGAATGGATGACCCAAAGGCTTCGCGAGCAAGCTCGCTCCCACAGGTTCCGCGGCGGCCACGGGTATTGCGGCAGTCACGGGTTCTGGGTCTGCCTGGTCCACAGGTTTTGAGGCAGCAACAGACTCTGTGGTCTACCCGGTACCTGTGGGAGACGTCGGAGGTTACGACGGCAGCGAATGCGGTGGGTCAGTCTCCGTTGATGTCACTGCCCCACCGCATTCGCCACTGTCGTAACCTCCAGCAGCTCCCACAGGTCTTGCGGCGGCCACAGGTAGTGAGTAGGTCTTGAGGCTGCCACATGCCCTGAGCCTGCATGGTTCAGAAGTCTTGAGCCAGCCACAGGTTCTGGGTCTGCCTGGTCCAAAGGTTTTGAGGCAGCAACAGGCTCTGTGGTCTACCCGGTACCTGTGGGAGACGTCGGAGGTTACGACGGCAGCGAATGCGGTGGGTCAGTCTCCGCAGATGTCACTGCCCAACCGCATTCGCCACTGTCGTAACCTCCAGCAGCTCCCACAGGCCTTGCGGCGGCCACAAGCCTGAGTTTGCCTAGTTCAGAGGTCTTACGGGAGCCACAGGTTCTGGGTCCGGCTCAGCGATCTTGAGGCAGCCACAGGTTCTGGGTTTGCCCGGTCCTCAGGTCTTGAGGCAGCAACAACTTCTGTGGTCTACCCGGTACCTGTGGGAGACGTCGGAGGTTACGACGGCAGCGAATGCGGTGGGTCAGTCTCCGCAGATGTCACTGCCCCACCGCATTCGCCACTGTCGTAACCTCCAGCAGCTCCCACAGGTCTTGCGGCGGCCAAAAGCTCTGGTCTGCCTGGCCCACAGGTCTTGAGCCAGCCAAACGCCCTGAGCCTGCCTGGCTCAGAGGTCTTGAGCCAGCCACAGGTTCTGGGTCTACCCGGCTCAGCGATCTTGAGGCAGCCACAGGTTCTGGGTTTGCCCGGTCCTCAGGTCTTGAGGCAGCAACAACTTCTGTGGTCTACCCGGTACCTGTGGGAGACGTCGGAGGTTACGACGGCAGCGAATGCGGTGGGTCAGCCTCCGCAGATGTCACTGCACACCGCATTCCTGAGCAAGCTCTATTCCACAGATCTTGCGGCGGTGTGTCAGTCGCGACCGATGCCGATGTGCGCTCACCGAACATTGCGTCCAACTATCCTCTCTCGCGTCGGTCACACCCTTACTACCCACTGACTGATGACGAGACCGGATGAGTTTCATTCTTTGCATGACCGTGCTCGGCGTCTTGTTGATGCTGCTCGCACTGACCTCCTCTTACCTGCGCTGGCTGCCGGTCACGACCTCGGCGGTGTGTCTGGCGTTCGGCGCCGGTATTGGCCCTTGGGGCCTGGATCTGGTGCAGCTGGATATCCGCGACGCCCGCCACTGGCTGGAACGCCTGACCGAAGTCGCGGTGTTGTTCTCGCTGTTCAACACCGGCATCAAACTGCGCTTGCAACTGCATCGTAAAGCCTGGCATTCGGCCTACCTGCTGGCGGGGCCGGTGATGCTCGCCAGTATTTTGGGCATGTGCCTGGCCGCCCATTACCTGCTGGATATGCCGTGGGCTTTGGCGCTGTTGCTCGGCGCGATGCTGTCCCCCACCGACCCGGTTCTGGCGGGGCTGGTTCAGGTCAACAACGCGCAGGATTTCGACCGGGTTCGATTTGGCCTTTCTGGAGAGGCCGGGCTGAACGACGGCACCGCCTTTCCCTTCGTCATCTTTGCTCTGCTGTTTCTCAGTCATGGCACCTCGGACTTCACCTGGGTGCAGGGCTGGTTGCTGAAGAACCTGATCTGGGGCGTCCCCGTCGGCCTGCTGCTTGGCTACGGGTTAGGTCGTGGCGTCGGGCATCTGATGATCTACCTGCGAATCAAGAACGCCGACAGCACCAGTTCGCCCAATGATTTTCTGGCGCTCGCCCTGATCGCGATGGCCTACGTCGTCGCTGAAGGCCTGGGGGCCTATGGCTTTCTCTCGGTGTTTGCCGCAGGGCTGGGTCTGCGACGTGCCGAAGTTCACACCACTCAATCGGACCTTCCGTCCGAGCACGTGGCCAAACCGGTATTGGGGCACATGGACAGCGACCCCACGGCCGCCACGGTCACCCGACACGAAGAGCTCAGCGAATCGCAGTTGGCGGCCGGCGTGATGATGGGGGACATGCTCGCGTTTGGCAGCCTGGTGGAACGGGCCATGGAAGTGCTGTTGATCACCCTGCTTGGCGCGGCCATTGCCTTCTATTGGGACTGGCGCGCGGTAGGCTTGGGTCTTGCGCTGTTCTGCGTGATCCGGCCCCTGAGCGTCTGGCTACTGATCAGCTCCCGACTGCTTTCCCGTCCGCAAAAAGCGCTGGTGGGATGGTTCGGCATTCGCGGCATCGGCACGCTGTATTACCTGTGCTACGCGCTGTCTCACGGTTTACCCGCGGACGCGGTGCACACCACCATCGGCCTGACGCTTTCAGTGGTCGCGCTAAGCATTCTGCTGCACGGCATCAGCATTCAACCCCTGCTGGAGCGCTATGAGCGGAAAATGACGATGAACCGGGAAGAGTGATCGTTACGCCGATACAGGCGACAGCAGGCTTTCGATACCGGCGATCAGGTGCTCCAGAGTGACCGGTTTATGCAATACCACCGCAGCGTGTTCACAAGTCGCCCGCACCGCGTCCAGGTCGGCATGCCCGGTGAGCAGGAGAATCGGCAGTCCCGGCCTGATGTCGCGCAGCACGCGCGCCAGTGCCACGCCACTGAAATCGCGCATGGCGCAATCACTGACGACAATTGCCGGCGGCCGATGCCGGATCGCCTCGATGGCTTCAAAACCGCTGGAGACCGCCTCCACGTCGTAACCCGCATCGGCCAGGAGACGGGCCATGACCTCGCGTAGACGGTCATCATCATCGACCAGCAGCACGCTCACAGCACTGGCAGCCTGAGGGGTAGAGTCCAGCGGCGCGGTGTGCGCTCGCTCCTCGACAGCGCTGTCGCGCACCTTCAGCAACAACGTCACCGTCGTCCCGGATGTCATCCCGCAATGAATGGTCGCCGTGCCGCCCGCCTGTGCAGCGAATGCATACACCTGAGACAACCCCAGGCCGGTGCCCTGGCCTTCCTTCTTGGTGGTGAAAAAAGGCTCGAACACTTGGCGGGCGACGTCCGGAGGAATGCCGGGGCCGTCATCCTCCACCGTCAGCTCGACGTAAAGGCCGTCCGCCAACAGCTCATGCCCGCCCAGCTTGAGCAAGCGTGTGCTCACGCGAATGTTCCCGGTCCCCTGCATCGCATCGCGTGCGTTGACCAGCATGTTGAGCACGGCAGCCTCTAGCTGCGTGGCATCGCACAGTATTCGCGCGGGTGTGGTGTCCAGGTCGAACTGCAGGTTGATGTCCGGGCTCAGCACCCGGTTGAACAGCTCTTCGAGGCTGCGCACTTGAGCGCTGACGTCCAGCAGCGTCAAGGCGGAAGGATCTTCGCGAGTGAATGCCAACAGTTGCGCGATCAGCGATGCGCCTTTGTTCACCGCTTGCAAGCCCACTGACGCCCAGCGCCGGACGTCCTGCGGTTTGTCCGCCTTACGCTCGACGAACTGCAAGCTGGCGCTGATGGCTTGAAGCAGATTATTGAAGTCGTGAGCGATGCCGCTGGTGAGCTGCCCGATCGCAGAAACGCGCTGGTTTTGACGCAAGCGCGCGTGCTCATGCTGATCATCGGCCAATGCCGAGATGACTTTTCGACTCAGGCTGCGGGCCTGTTCGTCTTTCTCGGCGCTCAACTCACGCAACTGCAACAGCGCCGACGTCTGACGCGCCAACGCGGTCAGCGCGCCAATCTGGCGCGCGTCCAGGGTGCGCGGCACGGTATCGATTACACATACGGTGCCCAGTGCCTGGCCCTGCTGCGTGACAATCGGCGCGCCTGCGTAAAACCGAATGAACGGCTCGCCCACGACCAGTGGATTGCTGGCAAAACGCTCGTCCAGTGCGGCATCTTCAACGATCAGCAGCTGATCCGGTTCAAGAATGGCATACGCACAAAACGCCTGGTCACGGTGGGTTTCGCGTACCGACAGGCCGGTACAGGCCTTGAACCACTGCCGCTGATCATCGACCAACGACACCAGCGCAATGGGCGTCCCGCAAACGACCGACGCCAATTCGACGATGTCGTCGAATGCCTGTTCCGGGAGGCTGTCGAGGATCTGAAGGTGATCCAGCGCCTGAATACGTCGAGCTTCATCAAGTGGGAGCGGCGCGGGTCGATGGGTCATGGGGTTACGCAGGTCCACTAGGGGGTGGCGGATTATCGGTTCTGTGATCGGAGCACCGTTCCATGCGCTTTGTTCCGCTCTGTGTCACACATGATGCCCAAGGCTCGACAATACTGGCAAACGATCATGGCGTTCTAGTGGCTCCATCGGTCAGATTCTCACTCACCCTTCAGAACATTCCCGGCTAAATGAAATTGCTGTCCTCGTCTTGATAGACGACATCGATCATTTCATCGGAATAAGCGATTGGACGCTCTACGTCCCTATCGGTAGCTTGCTCATCAACTGATCCCGTCTTTTTCGCCACTTCTGCAATGTGGCCAAAAGTCGCACATCGTTGCCCTCACAAGGACCTGCCCTCGTGTCGCCCGACACGCTGCGCATCGAGACCGGATGCTTTGAACCATTCCTATATCTGCGTGGCGCGCGACATTATGTCGTGGTGCCGGCCATTGCGTGCGAGTCCAGAAACCATGTCCATCAATACGCCTCAACAGATTGCTGAAATCACCATCGAAGCCGGGGTGAAAAAGTCGCATTTGCCCACCCTCTCGGTTCTGGTCCTGGGATTTCTGGCCGGTGCGTTCATCGCGCTGGGCTTTCTGCTGGACATCCACGTCAGCACCATGATCCCCGCGCCATGGGCCTCGCTGGGTAACCTGCTGGGGGCTGCCGTGTTCCCGATTGGCTTGATCCTGGTGATCCTGGCCGGCGGCGAACTGTTGACCGGCAACATGATGAGCCTGCCAACCGCCCTGTTCGCTGGACGCATCTCGCTGTCTGCCGTCGCACGCAACTGGCTGCTGGTGACCTTCGCCAACCTGATCGGCGCCCTGTTTATCGCCTATTTCTTCGGCCATGTACTCGGCCTGACCGAAGGCGCGTATCTCGCCAAGACGCTGGCCATCGCCAAGGCCAAGGTGAGCGCCGATTTCGGTCAGGCCTTTATCTCCGGCATCGGCTGCAACTGGCTGGTGTGCCTCGCCGTCTGGTTGTCGTATGCGAGCAAGGACGTTACCGGCAAGATCCTCGGCATGTGGTTCCCGATCATGGCGTTCGTCGCCATCGGCTTCCAGCACGTGGTCGCGAACATGTTCGTGATCCCGGCGGCCATCTTCGCCGATGCGCTGAGCTGGGGTCAGTTTGTCGAAAACTTCTTCGCTGTGTTTCTGGGCAATGCGGTAGGGGGTGCAATTTTTGTCGGGCTGGCGTATTACGTATCGTATTCAAAGGCTTTCCCCAACTCGGCAGTCGGCGAAGACGCCGCGATGATCGAACAGCCGGGAAGCCAGAAAATTTAAACGATTCAATCGCGGGACGTTCAAAACAACGTTCCGCGGTTTGCTTCTGCCATGCAGCACGTTGTCGAGAAAAGTTATGTCGGATCGGGTTCTGATAGACGGGTATGCACGCAAGGTCGATTACGTTCGGATGTCCGTGACCGATCGGTGCGATTTCCGCTGCGTGTATTGCATGGCAGAGGACATGACGTTCCTGCCCCGCCAGCAGATTCTCTCGCTCGAAGAAATCCAGCAGATTGCCGAGCGGTTCGTTGCGCTGGGCACCAAAAAGATCCGCCTGACCGGTGGCGAGCCACTGGTACGCGCCGGCATCGTCGGCCTGTGCAAGAACATCGCGGCCCTGCCCGGCTTGCGCGAGTTGTGCATGACCACCAACGGGTCGCAATTGGAGAAGCTGGCGGCACCGCTGTTCGACGCGGGCCTCAAACGCTTGAACATCAGCCTGGACAGTCTGGACCCCGCCCGCTTCAAGGAACTGACGCGCACCGGTGATCTGGCCAAGGTCATCGCGGGCATCGATGCCGCCAACGCGGCCGGCTTTACCCATACCAAGCTCAACTGCGTGGTGATGCAGGGCCGCAACGATCACGAGATTAACGACCTAGTGGCGTTTGCCATCGACCGGGGCCTGGACATTACGTTCATCGAAGAAATGCCGTTAGGTGTGATCAGCGAACACAGCCGTGCCGAGTCATTTTTTTCCAGCGATCAGGTGCGTGAACGTATCGCCGAACGCTACACCCTGATCAATTCCACCGAATCGACCCAAGGTCCCTCACGCTATTGGCGCCTGGCCGAGGCGCCAGGCATTCGCGTGGGGTTCATCTCGCCTCACAGCCATAACTTTTGCGCGACCTGCAACCGGGTTCGCGTCACCGTCGAGGGCCGTCTGTTGCTGTGCCTGGGCAACGAGCATTCGGCCGACCTCAAAGCCGTCCTTCGGGCCAATCCCGGTCAGCCGGAGAAGCTGGAAAACGCCCTGATCGAGGCCATGAAACTCAAGCCCTACAAGCACAACTTCGAGATCAACGATGACGTGCAGGTGGTGCGGTTCATGAACATGACCGGTGGCTGATACGCCGACTTGATGAATCTGGACAGGTCCTGCGGGAGTCAGACGTTGATCCTCGGTTAATCCGCGATGGGGGCTCCAGACATCCCACGCAGTGCCTAACCCAACAACTGACTCACCACCGCTCGCAACTTCCCCGGCTTGACGGGTTTGTTCAACAACGGCGCGCCCAGCTTCTGCAGGGACCTGCGACACGCATCTGTACGGTCGGCGGTAATCATCACGCAGGGAATATCCAGGTTGAAGTGCGCGCGAATGTCCGCTACTACCTCGCAGCCCAGCACGCCGTGATCCAGATGGAAGTCAAACAGAATCAGCTCCGGCGCGCGGCCCTGCAGAACGCTGTAACATGCCGCCTGATCAGTCGCGGTAAGCACTTCACACCCCCACTGCCCCAGCAACGCCGCCATGCTCTCAAGGATGCTGGTCTCGTTATCCAGCACCAGCAAACGACGGCCCGGCAGCGGATTGCCTGCACCCGGTAACTGTTGCGCAACGGCACTGATCGGCACCGGCATGTCGGCTGACAGCGGCACGTTGATCGAGAACACTGAACCGCGCCCCGGTTGCGAGCGCACGTGAATGGCACAACCGAGAATACGGCCGATGCGCTCCACGATCGCCAACCCCAGCCCGACGCCTTTACGGTCCGCAGCGCGGCCGACGTCCAGTTGGTTGAACTCGAGAAAGATCGAATCCAGCCGGTCCTCGGCGATGCCGCGCCCGGTGTCCCACACCTCGATGCGCAACGACTCGCCGCGTTTGCGGGCACCCAGCAAAATGCCGCCGTGCTCGGTGTAGCGGCAGGCGTTGCTGAGAAAGTTACGCAGGATGCGCGTCAACAAACGCAGGTCTGTCCGCACGGCCAGCCCGGCGATGTGCGCACGCAGGGTCAACCCCGCTGCCGCGGCCACCGGCTCGAACTCGGAGACCAGTGGCGCCAGTATTTCTTCCAACCGATACAGCTCGATGTCCGGCTCAATGGACGCCCGGTCGAGCTTGGCAATGTCCAGCAGATCAGTGAGCAGGTCTTCGGCCCCCTCCAGCGCCTGATGCGTACGCTCCACCAATGTCTGTTCGGCAGTTGGCAGCGCGCGCTCACGCAGGGTGGAAATCAGCAGACGCGCCGCATTCAGTGGCTGCAACAGGTCATGGCTGGCCGCTGCGAGGTATTTGTCCTTGCTGCGGTTGGCGGATTCGGCAGCGTCCCGGGCTTCGCGCAGGTCATGTTCGATCTGCTCTCGCTGGTGGATCTGCTGTTGCAGGTTACGGTTGGCTTCCAGCAACTCGTCGGTGCGGGCGGCCACGCGCAATTCGAGTTGATCGTTGAGCTCCTGCAGGCGTTGCTGCGCCAGTTTGCGCTCGGTGATGTCCGCCACGAAGCCTTCGAACAAGCCGTCCTCGTCCGGTTTGAGCAGCAAGTTCATCAGCACGTCGACGTAACTGCCATCCCGGCGCCGCAACCGGGTTTCATACCCTTGCAGGCTGTGCTCGCGCTGCAGCACCTGAGCGATGGCGTTCATTTCCACCTGCCCCCCGATGAACAGCGTGCTGGCAAGGTCATCCAGCAACACCAACACCTCGTGCTCATCGCGATAACCGAGCATGCGCGCCAACGCCGGGTTAGCGGCGCGAAGGCCCTTGTGCAGGCTGGCCTGGAAGATGCCGTGCACGGCGTTTTCAAACAACCATTTATAGCGGTTGCGCTCGGTTTCCAGCTCCCCCAGACGCAGGGTCAGTTCCGGATAATGGCTTTTTCGGGTCGAGTGATTGCCCAACCCGAGCAGCGCTGTGAGCGCGCCTTGCTGGACGTCAGAGGGCTTCGCCATACACCACTTCGACGTCCCGCTGACTGGACACGCGCGGATTGGTCAGGATGCACGGATCGCCCATCGCATGCTGAGACAGAAACGGGATGTCAGCGATGCTCACGCCTTGCAGACCGAGGGTTTCGTGAAATCCGACCTGATGCTTGAGGGCGATCAGGTGCTCCACCAGACGTTTGCTGATGGCGACGTGATTCAGGCCCCGGCAATCGATACCCAGGGTTTCGGCGATCACCTTGAAGCGGTCCGGCGCCGAGCTGTAGTTGAACGCCACCACGTGCTCGACTAACACCGCATTGCACAGACCGTGTGGCAAGTCCAGAAAGCCCCCCAGGCTGTGGGACATGGCGTGCACGGCCCCGAGAATGGCATTGGAGAACGCCAGACCGGCCTGCATGCTCCCGAGCATGATTTTTTCGCGCAAGGCGATGTCGGCAGGGTTGGCGATCATCTGCACCAGATTGCCGTTGATCAGGCGCATGGCTTCCAGGGCATGAGGGTCGGTCAGCGGGCCATGACCGGTCGAGACGAACGCTTCAATCGCATGAACCAGCGCGTCGATGCCGGTACATGCAGACAGGAACGGGTCCATGCTCAAGGTGGTTTCCGGGTCGATCAGCGACACGTCGGGAACGACCGCCTTGCTGACGATGGAGAATTTCATGCGTTCCTGTTGATCGGAGATGATCACGAACTGCGACACGTCAGCCGAGGTGCCGGCCGTGGTCGGGATCAAAATCAGGGGTGGGCTCGGCACGCGGATGGTGTCGACGCCTTCGAACTCGAGGATGTTGCGTCCATGGGCCACAGCGATGCCGATGCCTTTGCCGCAATCCATCGGACTGCCGCCGCCCACGGCGACAATCACATCGCAGTGGTGCTCGCGATACAGCTCGGCGCCAAGCATGACTTCTTCGACCCGGGGGTTGGGCGACACGTTGCTATAGATGAAGTATTCCAGGCCATGGACCTGCAAGCTGGCTTCGACGTCAGCCACCCATCCGGCAGCGATGACGCCAGGGTCACTGACCACCAGCACTTTACGTGCGCCGAAGGTTTTGGCGTAGTTGCCCACGCTGTGACGACTGCCCGCACCGAAGATGATTTCCGGGGACACGAATTTACGCAGCTGGTGGAGGCTTTGGCTCATATCAAGCGCATTCTTGTTGTTATTAGAGAATGAACGCCAGCCTAGAGCATCTGCGGGGTAATGCAATAAGACCAACGACTGACGGTGTCGGCTCATGGCGAAGGTCTTCGTGCAGGAAAGAAGACCCGGTCAACGTTGATTGACCGGGCATGCCGATCAACGGTTGGCGAAGTACATGGTCACTTCAAATCCGATACGCAAATCGGTGAACGCTGGTGTTTTCCACATGGGCCTTTCCTCTTGTCGTTCAGGGGAGTGCCGGGTGGTCCGGCACCTTCATTAGCGCACGGAGCCGGTGCCCGGCGAATACTACTTTGGGACTGATTTGATCGTCCCCACGCTCTGCGTGGGGATGCCGCCCCGAATGCTCTGCGTCCACGCGAAAGCCGACGCGGGGCGTGGGGACGATCAACACTCTGGTTCGCTCCAGCGGGCTTGAGTATCAGCGCTTGTGTATCAGCGCTTGGTCACCAGTTCCTTGGGCAGCTTGAAGGTCCAGAGCATGCCGCCCTGGTTGAAGTCCTTCACCCGCTTGGCCACCTCGCCTCCCCACAGCGGCACCGCGCCGCCCCAACCGGACAGCACGGACACGTACTGTTCGCCGTCCATCTCCCAGGTGACCGGCGAACCCAGCACGCCTGAACCGGTCTGGAACTCCCAGACCTTGTCGCCGGTTTTGGCGTTGAACGCCTGCAAAAAACCTTCCGGCGTGCCGGTGAAGACCAGATTGCCCTTCGTCGCGAGCACCCCGCCCCACAGCGGCGCGTAGTTCTTGTGACGCCAGACTTCCTTGCCGGTTTTCGGGTCGATGGCGCGCAATACGCCAATGTAATCCTCGTTCAGCGGCTTGATGGTGAAGCCCGCGCCCAGAAACGCTGCGCCTTTCTTGTAGGCGATGCCTTCGTTCCAGATGTCCATGCCCCATTCGTTGCCCGGCACGTAGAACAGGCCGGTGTCAGGGCTGTAGGCCATGGGCATCCAGTTTTTCGCGCCGAGGAACGCGGGCGCCACGAACGCCGCCGAGCCCTTGGCTTCGCCGTCTGGTGCACCGGGACGGCTGGCGTCGATGTAGATCGGCCGACCGTCCTTGTCCAGGCCGCTGGCCCAGGTGATCTTGTCGGCGAACGGGAAACCGCGAATGAACTTGCCGTCCTTGCGAT
Source organism: Pseudomonas abietaniphila (assembly GCF_039697315.1). Classification (NCBI taxonomy): domain Bacteria; kingdom Pseudomonadati; phylum Pseudomonadota; class Gammaproteobacteria; order Pseudomonadales; family Pseudomonadaceae; genus Pseudomonas; species Pseudomonas abietaniphila. The sequence continues at coordinate 334,194 of NZ_CP155619.1, forward strand.
TGAGTACGTAGAAGAACCCGTTGCGGTCGGCCGTCGCGGCAGCCTGAACGGTCTTGCCGTTTTCCTGATAATCGAAGGAGATCAGTTCGTTCACGCCGTCATAGTCCCAGCCATCATGGGGCGTGCTCTGGAAGTGCCATTTGATGGTGCCGTCATCGGGGTTCAGCGACAGCCGCGACGAGGAATACAGGTTATCGCCCGGCCGCATGTGCGAATTCCACGGCGAGGGGTTGCCGGTGCCAATCAGGATCTGGTTATTGCTGGGGTCGTAATAGCCGCCAAGCCACGGCGCCGCGCCGCCGGTCTTCCACAGATCGCCCGGCCAGGTCTTGTTCGCCTCACCACCGGAGATGCCGTTTTCAATGGCCTGACCGTCTTTGTAGACGTAACCCATGTTGCCTTCCACGGTTGGACGCGACCACAGCAAGGTGCCGTTTTTCGGGTCGTAGGCTTCGACCTTGCCGACCACGCCAAACTCGCCGCCCGCAACGCCTGTGATCAGCTTGCCATTGACGATCATGGGCGCAGCGCTGATGGAGTAACCGGCCTTGTGGTCAGCGACCTGCTTGCTCCAGACCACTTTGCCCGTGTCTTTGTTGAGCGCGACCAGCTTGGCGTCGAGGGTGCCGAAGTACACCAGATCGCCGTACAGCGCCACGCCCCGGTTGATCACGTCGCAGCACGGACGGATGTCGTCAGGCAGACGCGCGTCGTACTGCCAAAGTTTCTTGCCAGTGCGCGCGTCCACCGCGAACACCCGTGAATAAGAGCCGGTGAGGTACATCACCCCGTCCTTGACCATGGGTTGCGCCTGCTGCCCACGCTGTTTTTCACCGCCAAACGAGAAGGCCCAAACGGGACGCAGGTCCTTGACGTTGTCGGTGTTGATGATGTCCAGCGGGCTGAAGCGCTGGCCCTGCACGCCCAGGCCGTTGGTGACGATCTGATTGGGGTTCTTGGGGTCCTGGAGGATTTCTTCGTCGGTCACAGCGGCCAGGAGGCTGCCGGACGACAGCATGGCGCTGACCAGCAGACCCAGTGCGAAAGAATGGCGACGTGCGGGTTGAATCATGACGGCTGCCTCTACGGTTTATTGTTGTTTTCTTCCTTTCGGGACATTTCCCCGATCAAGGCGATTGTTGGCGGGGAGGCCCGCCACAACAATTGCCCGCAGTGTGGAGGTCTCTAGTTCTTTGGTAGGTGGGTCAGCGCTCGGAGAACGGGCGTCAGTGCGCATCGACCCGCACCATCTGCGCCCGCTCGTACGCCGGATACAAATGGCTGACGCTGCGAATCAGTTCGTACCGGGTCAGGCTGATGGCAGCGAACCGCTCCGGAATCGGGCTTCCGATGAGCTCTGCCATGTCCGCGCCCTGGGCGGCCCCGTCCCTCAATAGCCTGTCGAGCCAGCCCAGGTAATCACGCATCTGCTCGAAAGGCCGGACGTCTGTCGCCACGGGACCATGGCCGGGTACCAACCATTTCCACGGCAGGCCCTGAAGGGTGTCCAGGTCGTTGAGCCACACCTGCACGCCCGGACTGTTCGGGGTTGTCAAAGCGCGTTGGTAAAAGACGATATCGCCCGCGAACAACACGCCCGTGTTTTCGTCGAGGATGGCGAGGTCGGCGCCCGTATGCCCGGAGAGCGCCACGAGGCGCAAGCGGTGACCGCCGAACGCCAGCGTGCCCGGCGCCACGACCTGCGTCGGAAGACGTATTTCGGTGCCTCGCATCCAGTCGCCGACCACCCGGTACAGGTTTTCCGTCAGGGCATCCCCGTGCTTGCGCATCAGGTCGGCGGCGCCGGCGAGCGCACCGATCGGCACATCGGCGAATGCCTGATTGCCCAGCACATGGTCGGGATGATGATGGGTCAGGAACACCTGAATCACCGGCTTGTCGGTCACCGTACCGATGGCAAGGCGCAAGGCCTCGCCATAGCGCCGTGACGGGCCGGTGTCGATGACCACCACGCCGCTGTCGGTGACGATAAAACCGGTGTTGACGATGTTGCCGCCGTTGCGTTTGTCGAAGTTTTCGGTCGTGCCCTCTAGCAGGTAAGTGTCTTCAGCGATCTGCCGGGGTTGCAGGCGATATTCCAGTTCCGCGTGTGCCAGCGCAGTGACGCAGACCAGCAGACACGCAACGAGGCACATGGCGGCACGCCGGCTCATTTCACGGCCGCGCTGAACAGGTTGCCGCTGATGTCGCGCAATGACAATTGGGTTTCGCCGTCATCCTCGATATCGAAACCCAGCGTCGGGTTCTCACTCACGGCCGGAAACAGCTCCAGCGTCGCCAGCAGTGTGCCGTGGGCGTCTTTCAGTTGCGCCTGATTCAGATAGAACTCGGGGATGCCGCTGACCATGCCGTTGTCCATCGGATGGGCAATCGTCACGCGCAAGCGGCTGAAGCCAGAACGTGGATATCGCCCTCCCATCACCTCGCCCATGTGCTCTTCCCATCCTGGCTGACTGCGCACGACGCTGGGCGCGGTGCACCCTCCGCCCGCTGCGTCAATGGTGGTCGAACCGATGTGCCAGACGCCATCCCGGGTCAACACAGCGGCACGCAAGGGCGTGGCCTGCTCAATGCGGATGCGGATCGACAGCCACGGCAGCACCCGCTCGACCGGTTGAAAATCGACGATCTGCGGCAAGGGATTGAGTTCGGCCCAGGCCAGAATCCGCACCACCTCACCCGCATACGCCCTGGCATCGATCTCGATCGGAACCTGGCGGGCGTCTTCGGCAAACGGCGGCGCGCGTAAAAGCACCTTATCGTCAAAGACGTAGGGCTGACCCTTCAGGAATTTCTGCTGGTAGTAGTCCCACATCACCGACGTGACCGGGTCTTTGCCAGGATCGGCGCAGGCCACCCCCGCCAGACACAGCAGCAAGGCAAACCCGGCCGCCCTGCCCTGAACACGGCTCACCGGTACATCTCCGGCACGTCGTACCGCATGCCGTACGCGGCGTAAATGCGCTGCACCTCGCCTTCACGAATCATCGTCTCCAGCGCCTCTTCGATGGCGTAAGCCAACTGGCGGTTGCTCTCATGCACCGCCATGCCGATCTCCCAAGTCTGCCGTCCCATGCTCGGGTAAGCGTTTTCGGCCAGCGACCATTGCGGGGCATGGGCCTGATGCAGTTGCCAGTCCACCTCGCCCCGCATGGCCATGACTGCGTCCACTTTGCCGTCGTGCATGGCCGCGAACGCCGCTTGTACCGACGGAAAATGGTGAGTACTGCCTGCAAATTGTGCGTTGAAGATCGAGGTCAGGTAGAACGACGGCACGCTGTCGATCTCGACGCCGATCGGATGTTCGGCAAACACTGCGACACTGGGCACGGCGTCCAGCCGCGTGCGGTCGAAGGCGACCTGCCAGCGCTCAGTCTGGTACGGCGCGAACATCACGACGTGGTCGTTTTCCAGCTCGCCGAGGTCATTGCGCTTCTGCGAATAATCCTTGTCGTAGGGCACGCGCATCATCAGGTCTGCCAGTTGCTGGCCACGCAACTGGCTGCCGCGCCAGATCAGGTCGCGCAGGTCGTCGTCGAGCTTTTCGCCGGGCGGCGCCCACATCAATTCCAGGCGCACGCCCAACGCCTTGGCCAGCATCGTCGCCAGGTCGACATCAACGCCGCGGGCCTGCCCGTCCACCTGGAAACTGTAGGGCGGAAAATCCTGGTACACCGCCACCTTGATCACTCCGGCCGCGATGATGCTGTCGTAGGTGCGAATCTGCGCGTGGGCAGGCTGGAACATCAGTACCAGGCAACAAAAGAAGGTGCTCAGTAGTACGGCGAAGGCACGCATACCGATCATTCCTCGGTGTGAACGCTGTCCAGATAAGTCCGCACCGCCCAGAGGGCTTCCTGACTCAAGTAGTCGGCCATCTTCGGCATGTACACACGACCGTCGCGCACCGCGCCATTGCGAACCCGCTCAACAAACCACTCATCGCCCGCACTGCCGACGTCCAGGTGCCGCAGGTCCGGCGCGATGCCGCCGGAAATGGCTTCGAGCCCATGGCAGGCGGCGCAGTTCTGGGTGTAGGCCGACTTGCCGATTTCCAGAGCCTTGTCGTGATCCCTGGACTCGCGATAGGGGTTTTCGGCCCGCCACTCAGGCCCCAGTTGTTCAAGGCCATCGGTGGCGACGGCATGGGGCACCACATCACCGTGAGCCTGAGCCAGGTTGCTGACGAGCAGACCACCGAGCATCAGTGCGCCCAACAGCAAGCTTCGTTTCTGGCTTCGGATTTCGGTCTCAGGCGGGGTCAGGTTTTTTGTTGTCATTATTTTGTCCTCAGAAGTGCATGCAAAAGCATGTCGCCATCTTAAGAACGGCTTCTGCGCGCCCGAATGCTGCTTTGGTGGCCGCGCCTTACTACCTTGGTACTGGCAGACCCGTACCATCTGCATATTTCCCCACCGGCCGGGCATTTCTATGCTGGCTCTGTCTGTAGGGAGTGCTCTATGCGCCAGATGGTGTTTCACCCATTGCTTTGCCTCGCCCTCGCCGCATGGCCGTTGCTGACGATGGCGGCCGAAGATCCTTTGCAGGTGCGCATCGGCTATCTGGCGTATATCCCGGACCCCGGCCCGGTCTTGTCCAACGTCATTCCCGAACCCCGAGACGCCGGGCTTCGCGGCGCAGAGCTGGCCATCGTCGATAGCAACAGCACCGGGCGTTTTCTCAAACACAGCTACAGCCTCACGAGTGCCAGTACGGACAACTCGGACGCATTGCTTGAGCAAGCCAGGGCGCAGCACGAACAGGGTTTGCGCCTGTTTGTGGTCAATGCACCGGCTGACACCTTGCGCCAGCTCAGTGCCGCGATGCCGGACAGCCTGTTGTTCAACGCGGGCAGTCCCGACGACAGCCTGCGCAGCACTGCCTGCCTGCACAACGTGCTGCACACATTGCCCAGCCGCGCGATGCTGGCCGATGCACTCGCGCAGTTTCTCACCGTTCGGCGCTTGACCCGCTGGCTGTTGATCGTCGGCCAGACGCCCGACGACCAGGCCTACGCCAATGCCTTGCGCCGCGCGGCAAAACGCTTCGGTCACATCATCGTCGCGGAGAAAGCTTTTACCTTCGATAACGATCAACGACGCAGCGCTCAGGCCGACATGCCGCTGTTCACCCAGACCGCCGAGTACGACGTGGTGCTGGTGGCGGACGAGCGCGGGGACTTCGGCGAGTACGTGCCCTACCAAACCTGGTACCCGCGCCCGGTGGCGGGCACACAGGGCCTGACCCCGACCGGTTGGCACAAGACCGTGGAAACCTACGGTGCCGCGCAACTGCAGAAACGCTTTGAAGCCGCGGCCGGGCGCTGGATGAACGACCGGGATTTTGCCGCCTGGATGGCCGTGCGCAGCATCGCCAGCGCCGTCACCCGGCTACGGGCCACCGATGCGATGCAGATTCGGGAACTCGAACTGGGCGACAACCTGCCGCTGGACGGCTTCAAGGGCAGCAAGCTCAGCTACCGGTCGTGGAACGGCCAGCTCCGGCAACCGATTCCGGTCGTCCAGCCCCGCGCGCTGGTCACTACTTCCCCGCAGGACGGTTTTCTGCACCCCGGTACCGAACTCGACAGCCTCGGCTATGACAAGCCCGAGGTGACCTGCACCTTTTGAACGCCTGACGCGTTGAAACACCGTTGCACTCCGGACAATTCCAACAACAAGGACCGCACCATGCGCCGCACCCTGATAGCCACTGCCCTGTTGATCGCTGCGGGCCAAAGCCTGGCCGCCACTGCGTTCGTCTCCAACGAGAAGGACAACAACCTCAGCCTGATCGACATGGAGACGTTGCAGGTGACCCAGACCTTGCCCGTCGGGATGCGGCCGCGCGGCCTGCTGCTGTCTCACGACAACACATTGCTCTACATCTGCGCGAGCGACTCGGACCGCGTGCAGGTGATGGACGTCGCCACGCGCAAGATCATCAAGGAACTGCCCTCCGGCAAGGACCCCGAGCAATTCGCCCTGCACCCCAATAACCGTTGGTTGTACGTCTCCAACGAAGACGACTCGCTGGTGACGGTCATCGACACCGAGACCTCGAAGGTGCTCGCGCAGGTGGACGTCGGCGTCGAGCCCGAAGGCATGGCGGTGAGCCCTGATGGCAAGTGGGCGGTCAATACCAGTGAAACCACCAACATGCTGCACTGGATCGACACCTCGACCCAGACGCTCGCCGATAACACGCTGGTCGATCAACGCCCGCGCTTCGTCGAGTTCACCAAGGACGGCTCGCAGCTGTGGTCGTCGGCAGAGATCGGCGGCACGGTGAGCGTGATCGACGTCGCCAGCCGCAAGATCCTCAGAACCCTGAAATTCGAGATCAAGGGCGTGCACCCGGACAAGGTGCAGCCGGTGGGCATCAAGATCAGCGATGACGGCAAATACGCATTTGTCGCCTTGGGGCCGGCCAATCATGTCGCGGTGATCGACGCCAAAACCCTGGACATCGTCGACTACCTGCTGGTGGGCCGCCGGGTCTGGCAGCTGTCCTTCACCCCGGATCAGAAACAGCTGTTGGCAACCAATGGCGTCAGCGGTGACGTCTCGGTGATCGACGTGGCCAGCCTCAAGGTGCTCAAGTCGGTCAAGGTCGGGCGTTATCCATGGGGCGTGGTGGTAGCGCCATGAGTGCGTTGCACGTCGACCAACTGAGTTTCTCCTATGGCCCACGTGAAGCATTGCGGCAGGTGTCGTTCAGCCTGGCGCCCGGTCGCTTCGCAGCCTTGCTGGGCCCGAACGGCGCGGGAAAATCCACCTTGATCGCGCTGTTGACCCGTCTCTACGACATACAGAAAGGCGAGATCCGCATGGGCGAATGTTCGCTGCGTCAGTCACCTCGCCCAGCCCTGAAGCAACTGGGTGTGGTATTTCAGCAAAGCACGCTGGATCTGGACCTGAGCGTTGAGCAGAACCTGCGGTATCACGCCGCGCTGCATGGTCTGGCCCGCCGCGAGGTCAACCAGCGGATTGAGCAGGAACTGGCCCGTCAGGGGTTGAGCGAGCGTCGTCGCGAGCGCGTCCGCGAACTGAATGGCGGGCACCGTCGCCGCGTAGAAATCGCGCGAGCGTTGCTGCATCAACCGCGGCTTCTGCTGCTGGACGAAGCCAGCGCAGGCCTTGATCCGGGAAGTCGTCTGGCCCTGAACCAGCATGTGCGCAGCCTGTGCCGCGAACAGGGTATCAGCGTGCTCTGGACCACCCATTTACTCGATGAAGTCCACAGCGACGACGACCTGCTGATTCTGCATCAGGGCCGTCTGGTTGCCAGCGGCCAGGCCCGTGACGTTAGCGCCGAGCACGGGGGCGGTCTGGACACCGCCTTCAATCGCTTGACCACCTCCTGCGGAGCGTCCCCACGATGAGCGCTTATTGGCACTGTTTCAGCGGGATCGTCTTGCGCGAATGGCTGCGGTTCGTGCTGCAACGCACGCGCTTCCTCAGCGCACTGGTGCGGCCGTTGCTGTGGCTGCTGGTGTTCGCCGCCGGTTTCCGTGCGGCGCTGGGCATCGCGATCATCGAACCTTATGACACCTACATTCCGTATGAGGTCTACATCATCCCCGGCCTGGCGTGCATGATTCTGCTGTTCAACGGCATGCAGGGCTCACTGTCGATGGTCTACGACCGTGAGATGGGCAGCATGCGCGTCCTGCTGACCAGTCCCCTGCCCCGCACGTTCCTGCTGGTAAGCAAACTGCTGGCGACCTCGCTGATCTCGCTGTTGCAGGTGTATACGTTTCTGGCCGTGGCGTGGGTGTATGGCGTGCAGCCGCCCGCGTCCGGGCTGCTCGTCGCATTGCCGGCCTTGCTGTTGGTCGCGTTGATGCTCAGCGCCCTGGGCTTGCTGCTGTCCAACGCCATTCGCCAACTGGAGAACTTCGCCGGCGTGATGAACTTCGTGATCTTCCCGCTGTTTTTCATGTCGTCGGCGCTGTACCCGTTGTGGAAGATGCGCGAGGCCAGCGAATGGCTGTATTGGCTGTGCGCGGTCAACCCGTTCAGCCATGCGGTGGAACTGGTGCGTTATGCCCTCTACGAACGGCTGAACCCGCTGGCACTCGCGGTCTGCCTGGTACTGACAGTGCTGTTTGCCTGGCTCGCCGTGCTGACCTTCAACCCGCAGCATGCGGCGGTGCGCAAACCGGGCTGAACGACGAAATTACGACTTTGGTACTGGTTTTCCTGTCTATGGTCGCATTCACAAAGCAGCGGGAGTGGCTTGTAATGCAGTCCATAAGAAGAAAGGAATTCTCGCCATGCCCCGTGCCTTGTCATTCGCCAGCCTGTTCGCCCTGATCCTGGGTTCAACCCCGATGATTCAGGCGGCGACCGCTGAGCCGGGTGCGCCGCTGTTCAACGCCGACGGTTACCGCATCACGCTGTACCGCAGCCCCACGCCCGAGCGGATAGCCGGCGCGCAGATCGTCAGCACCGAACAACTGCAGGCGTTGCTCAACCAACGTCCCCAACCTGTCCTGATCGACGTTTACCGCAGGCAATGGCTGCAAGGGCGCTTCATCGAGGACGAACCCCACGTCAACCTCCCCGGCAGTCACTGGCTGGCCAACACCGGCGACGGCGAACTGACCCCGCGCTGGATGGAATACCTGACCCTCAACCTGCGCGCGCTGACCGATGGTCATCAGGACACGCCCTTGGTGTTCTACTGCCGCGCCGATTGCTGGCTGAGCTGGAACGCGATAAAACGCGCCAGCGCCCTGGGCTACAGTCATCTGTATTGGTATCGCGACGGCCTGGACGCCTGGCAGGCTGCCGGACTGCCCGTGGAACCGGCACAACCCGAGCCTTTACGCTAAACGGCATCGACAATAAAAAAGGTAAAGAATCATGTACAAGATCCTGATTGCCGACGATCACCCGCTGTTTCGGGAGGCTATTCACAACGTCATCAGCGATGGTTTTCCTGGCAGTGACGTCATGGAAACCGAAGACCTGGACAGCGCGCTGGCCCTGACCCGGGCGCATGACGATCTGGATTTGATTCTGCTGGACCTGAACATGCCGGGCATGCACGGCCTCAATGGCCTCATCAACCTGCGCAACGAAGCACCAACCATTCCAGTGGTGATCGTGTCTGCCGAACAGGACAAACAGGTTGTGCTGCAGGCAATCACCTACGGCGCGGTGGGTTTTATCACCAAGTCTTCACCACGCAAGCAGATGACCGAGGCCATCGAGCAGATTCTCAATGGCAACGTGTACCTGCCGTCAGACATCATCCGCAGCCAGAAAAGCACGACACGGCGCAGCGGCAATGAAGCGCCCCACTTCCCGCCCGAACTGCTCCAGGCGCTTACCCGCAAGCAATTGCTGGTACTGGAGCGCATGACCAAAGGCGACTCCAACAAACAAATCGCCTACAGCCTGACCATTGCGGAAACCACGGTGAAGGCGCACGTCTCGGCGATCTTGCGCAAACTCAACGTGCATAACCGGGTGCAGGCGATCCTGAGTGCGGGCGATATCGATTTTGCGGCGTATTTGCGCAGGTAGCCGATCATGTCAATGCCAGTGGTGAGACTGTTTCCTGAGGGAGCGAATTCATTCGCGATTCGGCGGGCCGGCAGACACCTTTCTGTCGGTTGTGCGAGCCTCTCGCGAATGAATTCGCTCCCACAAGGTTCTCAACCGGACTGAAACCGGTCAGGACATTACCCCTGCTGCACCAATACCTCGAACGCCTCTTCGATATAACTGACCTTGGTCGGTCGCACCAACCGGGCGACCTCTTCGCCGTCGCGCATGAACACCAGCGTCGGCCATAACTTCACCCTGAAAGAACGCCCCAGCCGGCGTCCGCTGCCGTCCTCGATTTTGAGGCGCCGCACGTGCGGGTACTCGGCGATCACTTCTTCTATCAAGGGCTGCGCTGCATTGCAGTGACCGCACCAGTTGGTGCCGAACTCAATAACGCTGACGCCGCTCAGCGCATCCACGTCCGCTCGGATCAGGGTTTCGGGCACGTAAGGCTCGGTAGTCATGTGTTCACTCCCATCACGATCCCGCCAGTGTAGCGGCCCGCAGCAGCCCGACGCAAAACACCGAACGCCGCGCCACACCGGCAGCAAACCCTTCAAACGCGGTGTGACAGTCAGATCGAAGCTGCAGAAATTACGACTGCTGCGCAGCCGATCGCCGACAAGTCGGGCTCCCACGCCCTCCGGGCAGAATCAAAAGCGGCATGCCCGACACTATATGCTTCTGCCGAAGGCGTGGGAGTCCGCCGGGGTGGCGCTCCACCTTGCCGGGGATCTGGCGCGAAGCCGCAGTACCCTGAAAACCCGATGCGACAGGCAAATTGAATGCGCATCCGGAATGTTCAAGGTAACCAGATGGCATCCCACAATGGGTAATCGCCTATCCTTCTCACCAACCCGGCTCTCAGCGGGTTGGCGACGATATAGCGTGCGACGGCTTTGATATCTTCTTCCGAACGCAACGCCCGGTCATGGAATCCCTTCTGCCAGACCTGACACTGCCGGCCCAAGGCACGGTTGATGCTGTGAGCACTGCGTGATTTTGCGCGCCGCATCAAGGTCGATAACGTGCTGTCGTGCAGTTCAATGAGCCAGTGAAAATGGTCAGGCATGACGACCCAGGCCAGAGAGCGTGCCGCTCCCTCCTCCTCGGCGAGTCTGAACTCATCGACCACGAGTCTTCCCAGGCGCCAGTCGGCGAGGATTCGTGAACGGTTATGGACCACGGTGGTAAGCAGGTAGAGGTGATGACCGCCCGAATACCGGCCCGTGCGCAGTTGTCGTGAATGAGGTGCTGATTTCAGCATTCCTTTGCCTTTGCCCGTAAATGTCCTGGCAAAGGTTAGGAGGCATTGACCCTCATGGGAGCGGAGGATATTTTCCTGATGTGTCGCCCGAAGCAGCCGATCGCCGACAAGGTGCAGCGCCACCCCGGCAGCCTCCCACGCCCTCCGGGCAGAATCAAAAGCGTTGCGCCCGACACTGCACTGCGTCTGCCGAAGGCGTGGGAGTCTGGCTTGCCGACGATCTGGCGCGAAGCGGCAGTAAACCCTGACAACCCGGTGTGTCAGGCAGATTGAAGTAGCAGAGTTTACGACTGCTGCGCAGCCGATCGCCGACAAGGTGCAGCGCCACCCCGGCAGCAAAGACTGCGCTGCCGGTTAAGGACGCAAAGACGTCAACCCTTGATGAACCCCAGCAGGATCGTGTTGATCTCTTCCGGTTGGACGTTGCACATGCCGTGAGAACCGCCTTTCACCACGTGCAGGGTCGAGCCCTTCACGAGTTCGTGGCTCTTGTAGCCTGACGCAACGATCGGCACGATCTGGTCGTCGTCGCCGTGCAGAATCAGTGTCGGGACGTCGATCTTTTTCAGGTCTTCGGTGAAGTCGGTCTCGGAGAACGCCTTGATGCAGTCGAACTCGCCTTTGACGCTGCCGAGCATGCCGATCGACCAGAACGAATCGATCGCGCCTTGTGAGGTTTTCGCGCCGTCGCGGTTGAAGCCGAAGAACGGCACAGCAAGGTCTTTGAAGAATTGCGAGCGGTCGGCGGTGAAGCCGGCGCGGATGCCGTCGAACACGTCCATCGGCAGGCCTTCAGGGTTCGCCGCGGTTTTCAGCATGATCGGTGGAACGGCGCCGATCAGGACGGCTTTGGCCACACGCGAGGTGCCGTGGCGACCGATGTAACGCGCGACTTCGCCGCCACCGGTGGAGTGGCCGATCATGATTGCGTCTTTCAGGTCCAGCGCTTCGAACAGCTGCGCCAGGTCATCAGCGTAGGTGTCCATGTCGTTGCCGTCCCAGGTCTGCCCCGAACGTCCATGGCCGCGACGGTCATGGGCAATGACCCGGTAACCGTTTTGACCGAGGAACAGCATCTGTGCGTCCCAGGCGTCGCCGTCCAGTGGCCAGCCATGGGAGAACACGATTGGCTGGCCGGTGCCCCAGTCCTTGTAAAAAAACTCGGTGCCGTCTTTCAGGGTCAAGATAGACATTGGACGCAATCCTCGGGAACTGTGTAGGGAAGAGAGAGCGTAGTCCGGGATTGTGAATGTAGCTTGAAGGTATGTGCTTGTTTCAAGCCTGGTGCCGATGACCTGTGGGAGCGAATTCATTCGCGATGCGGGTGCAGGCGCCAACTGATGTGTCGGCTGTTCTGGCCTCTCGCGAATGAATTCGCTCCCACAGGGATTTGCTTGCGGACAGATGCGGCCGCGATGGACGCTAGATCTCCATACCGTCTCGAGCCACGTGCACGCCGTCCGGAAGCTCCCCGGCATGCTGGATCAGCCACGCATCCAGCGTGTGCCCGACGTGGGTCAGCACCGCCCGCTCGGGCTTCAATGCCTCGATGATCTGCAACGCCAGAGTCAAATCATTGTGATTACGCGGCGTTTGCGGCTGCGGCGGCATCGAGCAGTCCAGGACCAGTACGTCCAGCAGCTGACGCTGTAAATACGCCGTGGTGTCAGCGGGCAACCCCACTGTGTCGGTCAGGTAGGCCATTCGCCGGCCACCGCCTTCCAGCAGATAGCCCAGGGTCGGTTTCGAGTGCAGCAAGGGTAAGGCCGTGACACTCAGCTCGCCAAACTGGCGGGTCTCGAACGCCGCGAACGGCTGACTGAAATCCAGAATCCCCGGGTGTTTATACAGGTCCGACAGCCCTTCAGGATCGGCCGGGCCATGCACGGGAATCACCAGCCCCTGCCCCCAGCGTAAATGCAGCAAGCCCTGGGCGTGGTCGGCGTGGTAATGGGTCTGGAGGATGCCGCTGAAGCTGCGCGGCGGGAACCGCTCGGTGAGGTCTGGCAAGCCGCTGTCGATCAACCAGCGCTGATCGCCGAGCTCGACCAGCGCCGAGCACGGTCGTCGACGCCAACGCGAATCGGCATGGGCCGCCTGACAGGCCGGGCACTGACACCCGTAGACCGGCACCTGCCGCGCATCTCCGGTGCCGAGCAAGGTCAGACGCATGCGTGCTCCCGGTCGATCCGTTGCAGCAAGCGGACGACGGTTTGGTCCAGGGCTCCGGAATTGTCCAGCAGAATCACTGACGGACTATCCGCGAGCAAGTCATCGGCGAATTGCGCATTGCGCGTCAATCGCTCTTCGATCTCGTTCGCCGACTCCCGACCTCGCGCCAGCAAGCGTTGACGAAGGACCGCCTGATCGACCGACAGCAGCACCACCAGCAGATCCGGATAGCGCTCACGGGCCTGAGGCAGATGCCCGCGCGATCCGTTGATCAACACGTCATGACCATCAGCCAGCCATTGATCGATCTCTTTCGGAATCCCGTAGTGCAGGCCGTTGGCAAACCAGTCAAGGGCAAACGCGCCTTCAGCCTGCATGTGGTTGAACTGCTCGACGCTGACCGCCTGCGCCGCTTCGCCCTTGGCTTCCGCCGAGCGGGTGATGACCCGGCGCACGATCCGGCAGCCACGAGCGGCCATCGGTTCGCGCGCGGCATCCAGCAGGCTGTCCTTGCCCGAACCGGACGGTCCGATGAGATAGATCAACCTGCCAGCCATTAAAAAACCCTCTTCGCTTGTCGCCAGACCTGCTGGATCACCGGCAGTGTGCCCACGGCGCGGGCATGGATCAGGTCGGCGCGCAGCCCGACACGGATTTCGCCGCGATCGTGCAGACCGGCCGAACGCGCCGGGGCCAGGCTTACCGTGGTCACGGCCTGGGCCAGCCCTGCCCCCGACGTCTGCCGGGCTTCGTCCAGTTGCGCACCGAGCGCAAAGGCCGCTTGCAGCAGACTGGCCGGATAGTAATCGCTGGAGAGAATATCCAGTAGCCCTTCTTTAGCAAGGGTGGCCGCCGCAATATTGCCCGAGTGCGAACCGCCTCGGACGATGTTCGGCGCGCCCATCAGCACGCTCATGCCCAGGCGCCGGCACGCTTGCGCCGCTTCCAGCGTGGTCGGGAACTCGGCGATGGTCATCCCATACCCCGCCGATTCCTCGACGTGCTCGACCGTCGCGTCGTCGTGGCTGGCGACCGACAAGCCGCGGTCCAGGCAAATGTCGACGATCGCGCGGCGGTACCGGTCACTGTAGACCTTCGAGTTGGCGACCTGCTCGACGATGAATTCGTCCATCTGCTCGGTGCTCAGGTGGTACTTACCCATGTAGTACTCACGGTACTTGGATTCAAGGGCAAACTGACGCTGACCCGGCGAATGGTCCATGGTCGAGACCAGTTGCACCAGCGGCTGCTCCACCAGATCGCGGAACACGCTCAAGGTGTCCGGGTGGCAGACCTCGCAACGCAGGTGCAAACGGTGTTCGGCACGGGTCATGTCGGCTGCATTCGCCTGGGCGATGGCTTCGACCATCCCGGGCAGTTGCTGCATGCGCTTGCCCTTGGGGTTGACGTCGCCGATGGACAGCGCGTCGAACACCGTGGTGATGCCCGCAGCGATGATCTGCGCGTCATGGCTCATCACCGCCGAAGCTGACGGCCAGTCCACACCCGGACGTGGACTCAGGTGTTTTTCCAGGTTATCGGTGTGCAGTTCGACCAGCCCCGGCAGCAGGTAATCGCCGCCCAGGTTCTGTGCCTGTGGCAAATGGCTGACGCCGGTCTGAACGTCGCTGATCAGGCCGTCGCGAAGGACCACGGTGCCGGTGAACACCAGATCGGCAGTGACGATGTGGGCATTGGTCAGGATCTGTTCGTTCAGCATTGCAGTAACTCCTTCGCGGTCAAGTCCAGCGGTGTCATGTCCAGATGGCGGTCGGACACCGCCTCGCGAGCCAGACGGTCGTGAAAGATGCCGATCACGGCGGCACCGTCGGTTTTCGCTTCGTTGATCAGCTCCAGCACCACTTGGCGATTGCTGTCGTCCAGCGACGCCGTGGGTTCGTCCAACAGCATGACGGGCCACGGCACCATGAAGCCCCGCGCGATGTTGACCCGTTGCTGCTCGCCCCCGGAAAAGGTTCCCGGCGCCAGTTGCCACAGGCGTTGCGGGATGTTCAGACGACTCAACAGGTGTTCGGCGCGGGCCTGGGCCTCTGCGCGGCTCCAGCCGCGGGCCAACGCTGGCTCCATCACCACATCCAGCGTCGCGACACGGGGGATCACCCGCAGAAACTGGCTGACATAACCCAGCGTCAGTTGCCGCACCGCCAGTACATCACGTGGCTCGGCGTCCACCAGCTCCAGCCATTGGCCCTGATGCTGCACGCGGATGCTACCGCCTGCAGGCAGATAGTTGCCGTACAACGTGCGCAGCAGCGTGCTTTTACCGGCGCCGGAATGGCCGTGCAACACCAGGCACTCACCGCCTTGTACAGAGAAGCTCAAACCGCGTAACACGTTCAACACCACCCCGTTCTGCTGATGCAGGGTGAAGGTTTTCGAGAGGTCGCGGACCTCGATCAGCGTGTTCATTGGGACACCTTACAGTCAAAGGCTGAATTCAAATCAGGGCTGCAGCACCGAGGACACCAACAGTTGCGAATACGGGTGCTGCGGGTCGTCGAGGATCTGGTCCGTGAGACCGGTTTCCACCACGTGAGAACGGCGCATCACCATCAAGCGGTCGGCCAGCAGACGGGCCACGGCCAGGTCGTGCGTCACGATCACCACCGCCAGGTCCAGCTCACGCACCAGGCCGCGCATCAGATCGAGCAGCCGCGCCTGCACTGACACATCGAGGCCGCCCGTCGGCTCGTCCATGAACACCAGACGTGGTCCGGAAACCAGGTTGCGGGCAATCTGCAGGCGCTGTTGCATGCCTCCGGAAAAGGTCCGGGGCAGGTCGTCGATACGGGCAGGATCGATTTCCACCTGACTGAGCCAGTCAAGGCCCGCCGCACGCAGTTGCTGATAATTGCGCACGCCTTGAGCCATCAGGCGCTCGCCGATGTTGGCGCCCGCCGACACCGCCATGCGCAGACCGTCACGGGGGTTCTGCTCGACGAAGCCCCATTCGGTGCGTAACAAGGTGCGACGTTCGGCTTCACTGGCGCTGTACAGGTCCAACCAAGTGCCTTGTGTGGTGCGGTAATCGATGACGCCACGGTCCGGCGGGCAGCGACCGCTGAGCAGCGAAAGCAGCGTGGATTTGCCTGAGCCGGACTCACCGACAATGCCCAGCACCTCGCCTGGGTACAGCTCGAAGCTGACGTCCTGACAGCCCTTCTCAGCGCCATACAGTTTGGTCAGGCCATTGACCTTGAGCAGCGGTTGGGTGCGATCAGCGACCGTCACCTGAGAAACATTCTGAGCGGCATTCATTGGCCGTCCCTCCCCTCATTGACCCGCTGCGCGCAGTAGTCGGTGTCCGAGCAGACGAAGCTCTGGGTGCCCTGATCGTCGAGAATCAGCTCATCGAGGAACGAGTCATGGCTGCCGCAGATGGCACAGTTGTGCTCCCACTTCTGCACCTCGAACGGGTGATCCTCGAAGTCCAGGCTGGTGACGCGGGTGAACGGCGGCACGGCATACAGACGCTTCTCGCGGCCTGCACCGAACAGCATCAACGCCGGGCTCATGTCGAGCTTCGGGTTGTCGAATTTCGGGATCGGCGACGGGTCCATCACGTAACGCTCGTCCACCGTCACCGGGTAGGCATAGGCCGTCGCGATGTGGCCAAACGTGGCGATGTCTTCGTACAGTTTTACGTGCATCACGCCGTAGTCGTTCAGCGCGTGCATGGTGCGGGTCTCGGTTTCCGACGGTTCGATGAACCGCAGTGGCTCGGGGATCGGCACCTGATAGACCATGATCTGGTCGGCATGCAGCGGCGTTTCCGGGATGCGGTGACGGGTCTGGATGATCGTCGCCTCCGGCGTGCGCTCGGTGGTCTCGACGCCTGCGGTGCGGGCGAAGAACCGGCGGATCGACACCGCGTTGGTGGTGTCGTCAGCGCCCTGATCGATGACCTTGAGCACGTCTTCGGCGCCCAGGATCGCGGCAGTCAGTTGCATGCCGCCGGTTCCCCAACCGTACGGCAGCGGCATTTCACGCCCACCGAACGGCACCTGATAACCCGGAATCGCCACGGCTTTGAGCAGGCCGCGACGGATCATGCGTTTGGTCTGCTCATCCAGATAAGCGAAGTTGTAGGCCTCGTCGCGTGGCGGCCGAGGTTGCGTAGCGGCGTTCATTGGGCCTGCTCCTTGGAGGGCTTGCGCAGTTTGCGGATCAGTTCCAGTTCGGCCTGGAAGTCGACGTAATGCGGCAGTTTTAGGTGCGACACGAAGCCGGAAGCTTCGACGTTGTCGCAGTGCGCGAGCACGAATTCTTCCTGCTGCGCCGGCGAGACGATTTCCTCGGCGTATTCACCGGCGCGCAGCGAACGGTCCACCAGCGCCATGCCCATCGCCTTGCGCTCGGCATGCCCGAACGCCAGACCATAGCCGCGCGTGAATTGCGGCAGCTCGGTGGCCGAACCGACGAACTGGTTGACCATTTCGCACTCGGTGACTTCGATGGCGCCGATGGAGATCGGGAAGCCCAACTCTTCAGGCTCGATCCAGACCTCGACGTCTCCGACCCGTATCTCGCCCGCAAACGGGTGGTTACGGCCGTAGCCACGCTGCGTCGAATAACCCAGCGCCAGCAGGAAACCTTCGTCGCCCCGGGCCAGGGCCTGCAAACGCTCTGCACGGCTGGCCGGGTATTCCAGCGGTTCGCGGGTGATGTCGGCGACCGGCGCGCCGGTGTCGGCCTCTTCCTTGATCAGACCTTCTTTGGCCAACAAGCCCAGCACCCGCGGACAGGCCTCTACCGTGGCGTCTGGCTTGCCTTGCGGCCCCGGGTATTCACCTTCGGCCAGCAGCGTGAAATCCAGCAGACGATGGGTGTAGTCGAAGGTCGGCCCCAACAACTGTCCGCCCGGGACGTCCTTGAAGGTCGCGGACAAACGACGGTTGAGCTGCATCGACGAGGTGTTGATCGGCAGGCTCGCGCTGAAACGCGGCAGCGTGGTGCGATAAGCGCGCAGCAAAAAGATCGCCTCGACCAGATCGCCGGCCGCCTGTTTGATCGCCAGTGCGGCCAGTTCCTCGTCGTACAGCGAGCCTTCGGTCATGACCCGGGCCACGGCCAGCGGCAGTTGCTGACGGATTTGCTCGACGCCCAGTTCGGCCACCGAAGTGTCGCCACGACGTTTCTTCGCCAGCAGCTTGTGCGCATTATCGATGGCCTGTTCACCACCTTTGACGGCAACGTACATCAGGCACCTCCTTTCTTGAACGCGACCTGAGTGCTGCGCGGCAGGCCCATCAGTTCGCTGCCGGCGAGGAAAAACACGTCGATGCCACGGGGGAAATCGTTGTGCGCTTCACGCGCTTCCCAGAAGGCTTCCTGCAACGGCAGGCTCACATGGTTCTGGGTTTCGATGCCGGGACCGCGCAGGGCGACCTGGCGCCCACCTTGGAGGCTCGGCAGTTGAATCAGCAGCGTGCAAGACTGGTCGGGATATCGGTCGTTGCCCAGATCGAAGCCACTGAGGTCGTGCAACTGACTGTCGTCCAGCAGGGCAAAGCGCGCGTTCTGCCGGTCGCTGACGATCGGGCAGCCGCAATGAAAGGTCAGGTTGGCGCGAATTGCCTGGGTGTCGAATTTCGGCGCCAGCCACAGCGGTGTGTCGATATCCAGCAGCGCGAGGCACAACGCGTGACTGGCGGATGCCAGGCCTTCAAGGTGCGGCGGGGTCTGCGCTGACAGCAGGCTTTGCGTCACGCCAGGACCGGCAAGGGCCTTGAGGGCCGCACGGAAGCTGCGCTGGGCATCCAGCACGGGGTCGGCGAAGGCAGGCTGTAAAAGAGTCGCACTCATCAGTTTTCTCCTCTGACCAGCGTGAAGAACTCCACTTTGGTCGCTGCGGTTTCGGCTTGTTGTCGGGACCGGCGCGCGGCTTGCGCCTGGGCCAGCGGTTCAATCAGCTCACGCATCCAGTGAGCCTGTTGTGCACCTTGCAAATGCGCGTCGGCCAACGCCGCCAGTTCGGCATGGGCCTTGTCGCGGCCCGCCAGATAGCTGTAACCGGTGCGGCCATCGGCCAGGCGCACGACGCAGCGCGTCACGCTCATCTCACCGACGTTGAACGGTGCCCCGCTGCCGCCCATGCGGCCACGAACCAGGGTCATGCCGATTTCCGGGGCGCGAATCAGCTGGTATTCGGCGTCGCGCAATGCGTTTTCATGGGGCAGCAACTCGGCGCGCCGGGTACGCGAGAGCACGCCGATCCAGTGCTGGCGGGCAGCGTGCTCAGGCGCTGTAGCAGGAGCAGATGTGGCAGTCATCGAGGGCATCTCCATCAAGTGACGATCTGATACTGGAAGCGGTCGGAACGGCTGGTGGAATGGGCAATCTCCACCGGGTGTCCGTCCGCGTCGCGGGATAGGGTGAGCACGGTCAGCGCCGGCAGATGGCGCGGCATCAGCAACACGCTGGCCTCTTCACGGCTGGGCAGGCGTGCGCCGATGAGGCTGAACGTGCGGGTCAACGGCAGGCCGTGCCCTGCGAGAAACTGGCGCACCGAGCCGCTTTTGTAGTCGGCGAGCAAATCGCTGCGGCTGGCGCAGTAACGATGGCGAATCAGGCTCACCGGCTGGCCGTCGAGTCGACGCAGGGTTTGCAGCTCGATCAGCGGCGCCTGCTCTTCGAGGCCCAGGTGCTCGGCTTCTTCACGCGTCGCGACGCACTGGCGGCGTTGCAGCAGGATGGCTTCGACGCCATGACCCTGTGCCGACAGCGACTGGCTGTACGCGCTTTCCGCCGCCACCGGGTACACCAGCGGACGGCCCAGCACCTGAGTGCCCTTGCCCTGGCGGCGCAGCAGGCTGCCCTCGCGCACCAGTTCATCGATTGCCCGACGTACCGTGTGGCGGTTGACGTCGAAGCGCGCCGCCAGTTGCGTCTCGGCGGGCAGGAACTCGCCTGCGATATAACGGTTCAATTCGCTGCGCAAGGTGTCCGCCAGTTCGCGGTACACAGGCTCCCGCTGCGGGGTTTCACGGTGCAGGGCTTCGGCTTGTCTAGACAACTGCATGGCTAAAAAAAGGGTTCGCACCCTCTCCTGTCGTTGGCATTAGATGAACTGCTTGCGCAGGCGCTGGGAGAAGATGTCGATCACACTGACCACCACGATGATGACCAACAGCACCGAGCAGGTCTGGGTGAACTGGAAGGCGCGTATGTTTTCCCAGAGGATCACACCGATCCCGCCCGCGCCGACCATGCCCACGACCGTGGCCGAGCGCACATTGGATTCGAAGCGGTACAAGGCGTAGGAAATCCACAGCGGCATGACCTGCGGGATCACCCCGAAAATCACTTCCTGCAGTGCACTCGCACCGGTGGCGCGAACACCTTCCACGGGGCCCGGGTCAATGGCCTCGACGGCTTCGGCGAACAGTTTGGCGAGCACCCCGGTGGTGCTGATCCACAGCGCCAGGACACCGGCAAACGGGCCCAGGCCCACGGCCACGACGAACAACATCGCGAAGACCATTTCATTGATGGAGCGGAAGGCATCCATGACCCGGCGCAACGGTTGGTGAATCCACCACGGGGTGATGTTGTCGGCGCACAGCACGCCCAACGGCACCGAACAGACGATCGCGAGCAACGTGCCCCAGAGGGCGATGTGCACGGTGACGACCATTTCCTTGAGGTAGGCGCGCCATTCGTGGAAGTCAGGCGGGAAGAAGTCTGCGGCAAAAGTTGCCATGTTGCCGGAGTCGCGGTACAGCGCCAGCGGGTTCATTTCGGCGCCGTGCCAGGCCCAGGCCATGATGGCGAGGAAAAGGCCCCAGCCCAGGTATTGCGGCCAACTGCGCTTGCCGGCGATTTCAACGTAAGCAGCGTGAGTGGTCATAAAATTTCCCGATTGCTAATGCATGAACTGCGGTGACTGACGCGGCGCCCTGCTTGACCGTGAGGCATCAAGCCGAGTGCCACGTCCGGTGCATCAACCCGCCTTGGCGGTGTTCTGTTTTTCCAGTTCCGAGATGCGGTCCTGCAGCTTGGTCAGGCCAGCGTCGATCTCTTTCAGGCGGCTCGCCTTTTCGTCGGCGCTGAGCGTGGTGCTGGCAGTGGTCTCGGTCTTTTGCTTGAACAGCTCGAGCTGGCGAATGGTCAGCAACTGGTCATCCGAAGACTTGAGGAACTTGCCCATCTGCATGTTCTTCAACACCGCTTTTTCTTCGTCGGTGTCGCCATAGTTGGCGAAGAACTCGCGGATCTTGTTCTTGTCCGCGTCGGACAGGGATTTACGCAGGACCATCGGGTCGGCCGGGATGATCGGCGACTTCCAGATCACCTTGAGCTTCGCCGCGCTCTCCGGCTGGGTCACTTCCAGACGGTCCCAGCTTTCGGTGTTGAAGGTCGCGACATCCAGCTGACCCTTGGCAACGCTCAAGGCGTTGACTTCGTGGCTGGAGTTCAGCGTGCGTTTGAAGGCGGTGGCTGCATCCACGTGGTTCTTGGCGAACACGTAGTAGCCCGGAATCAGGTAGCCCGAGGTGGAGTTCGGGTCACCGTTGCCGAAGGTCAGTTCCTTGGCGTGCTTGAGCATGTCCTCGACCGAATTGATCGGGCTATCCTTGCGCGCAATGATCACGCTCCAGTAACCCGGCGCGCCGTTGGCGGCTGCGGTCTGGGCGAAGATTTCACCGCCCGAACGGTCCACGGCTTCCATCGCCGCCTTGTTGCCCAGCCAGGCCACGTCGACCTTGTTGAAGCGCATGCCCTGGATCAGGCCAGCGTAGTCAGAAGCGAAGGTGGCGTTGACTTTCAGGCCGGTTTTTTTCGACATGTCGTCGAGAAACGGCTGCCAGACACTTTTCAGGTTCTGCGAGGATTCGGTGGACATGATGCCGAAGTTGATAGCGCTGTCGTCAGCCTGCGCGGTGCCCATCAGGCAACCGGCGAGCACAGCGGCAGACGCGAACACGCGACCGAAACGGTTCAACATGGAGAGCTCCTGGAACGTGGTTATGGTGTTTTTTGGGGTTGTTGAAGCGACGCAATCGTCAGGCTTGGGCCAGCGCCAATTGCGGCGGTCGGCCTGGATTACGCCCTTTGTCTGCGAACATCAGGCTGGCGTCGGCGTCGGCGCCGTACAGGTCATTGAGGAACTGACCATTGAGGTCGGCGCCGCTGCCGTCGAAGTGGATGCGGCCGCCTTTGAGCGCCACGGCACGCGGGCAATAGCGCACGGCATAATCCACCTGATGCAAGGTGACCACGACGGTCTTGCCGTCCTGGCGGTTGATGTCGGCGAGAATTTCCATGACCTTGCGGGCGGACTCCGGGTCCAGCGACGCGATGGGCTCGTCCGCCAGAATCACTTCGGCTTGTTGCGTCAGGGCCCGGGCGATCGCCACGCGCTGCTGCTGACCACCCGACAAGGTTGAAGCACGCTGGCGAGCCAGATCGGCCAGGCCGACGCGTCCCAGATTAGCCATCGCACGGGCTTTTTCCTCGGCATTGAACATCCCCAGGCTGCCGCGCCAGCGCGGCATGCGGCCCAGGCAACCGAGCAGGACGTTGTCCAGCACGCTGAGGCGGTTGACCAGGTTGAACTGCTGGAAGATGTAACCAATGTCGGCGCGCAATCGGCGCACCTTGCCATTGAGTCGGCCCGAGGCCTGCACTTCACGGCCCAGCACACGGACACTGCCGCCATTGCTGCGATCACAGCAGGCAAGGCCTGCGAGATGGCGCAACAGCGTGGATTTCCCCGAACCCGAAGCGCCGATCAGCGCGACCATTTCTCCGGGTTGTATAGACAATGCGAGATCAACCAAAGCGGTTTTGCGAGCAAATGTCTTGTTCAAGCGGTCGACATGGATGGCTGCGTTCATGGGCTTCTCTTGTCTTTGATTGCGGCGTCCTGCCGAGGTGAAGGTTCTACCGTTCAGCCTGTCCCTGGCCGCGTTCGGTGCGAGTGACATTAGAGAGAGCGTGTGGCAGTTCGATGAACCGTCCATGAACGCGAGATAACAGTTCGTTGACCATTTGATGCCGGGGAATTTGCGGCTTTTGTCGACATGTTTGCCGAAAACAGCGGCCTTGACGGGGTGTTGGCTAGACAAGTCGAACGCAAGGAACGTGGCGTGTCCCGCGATCGACTGCGCAGAAGTCGTGAAAAAAATGAAGTGGGTCAGGTAAAACGCTTAGCAGGCATTACGACCGGTTCCCGGCCGATCACGGGACAAGCCACGCTCCTACACATTCAGCACCTGAGCACCTATCAATGAACTGGAAACAAACCCTCACCGTCGTACTGCTCAGCGCCCTGCCCTTCATGGCCAGCGCCGACAATCAGGAGAAGCCCACTTTGGCCGCAACCGGCTCTGCCCACTACCGCTTCGAACGTCTGAACATCGACTCGCCTGACGGCGAACGTCATTACCGTCTCGACATCGCGATTCCCGACGGAACTGCGCCAGCGACCGACTACCCGGTGATGTACCTGCTGGATGGCAATAACGCGCTGGCCGAGTTGCAGGACAGTTGGCTGGGCGAACTCGACGCAGGCACTCCGCCGCTGCTGGTGATGATCGGCTACGACATCGAGGGCACCTATGACGGTGAGCAGCGCACCCGGGATTACACCGGTACGACGTCCAGGGCGTTTCTCGATCTGATTGAAACGAAGATCAAACCCGAGGTCCAGGCGCACTACGCCATCGACCTCAACCGACAAACGCTGTGGGGGCATTCTTTCGGCGGGCTGTTCGTGCTCTCTGCGCTGCTGGAGCGCCCTGACGCTTTCCAGACCTGGATCGCCGCCAGCGCATCACTGTGGTATCAGCCAATGACCTTCGACAATGGCATGGCACTCAGAAAATTCCCCGAAGGGACCACGCGCACGGTGCGCCTGATCAGGGGTGAAAGAGAAGGCAAACCGCCCATCGCACAATTCGATGGTGGCTCGCCGGAAAGAAGGAAGGCGATGCAGGCAGTGCCCAGCGACGCCAATCGCCTGCTGGCGGAACATCTGGCGATCCTGCCCGGCGCCGAGGCCAGCTATGAACAGTTCAACGGACGTAACCACGGGCAGATGTTCAGCACGGCGTTGCACCTTGGCTTGCGCCGGGCTGCCGGATTGCCCGAGCGGCCTTGACGTTTTGAGCGATGACTCGTGCTCACCACACGACCTGTGGGAGCGAATTCATTCGCGATGCAATCCATCAGCCGATGCATCCGCGGCGGATGCACCGGCTTTCGCGAATGAATTCGCTCCCACAACGGCGTGCTTTGCGCCGCAGTCGGGGTTGTCAGATGCGGAACGTCCCCACCAGATGCTGCAAGCGCGCTGCCTGATGTTCCAGGTGGGTACAGGCCTCCAGCGTTGACTTCAGGTTGTCGACGCCTTCCTGGTTCAGTGTGTTGATCTCGGTGATGTCGACGTTGATCGATTCGACCACGGCGGTCTGTTCTTCGGTCGCGGTGGCCACCGACTGGTTCATGCCGTCGATTTCACCGATGCGGCGGGTCACGCTGTTCAGGCGTTCGCCGGCCTGGTTGGCGATGGTAACGCTGCTTTCGCTCTGGCGCTGGCTTTCGGTCATGTTCGCCACGGCGTCGCGAGCACCGACCTGCAATTCTTCGATCATGCCCTGCACCTGCTGCGCCGAATCCTGCGTCCGGTGCGCCAGATTACGCACTTCGTCCGCGACCACAGCAAAGCCACGACCGGCCTCACCCGCTCGCGCCGCCTCAATGGCTGCGTTGAGCGCCAGCAAGTTGGTTTGTTGCGAGATGCCGGTGATCACCTCGAGAATCTGACCGATGTTGGCGGTCTTGTTGTTGAGCGTTTCGATGTTCAGGCACGACTCGCTGATCTTTTCCGACAGTTGATCCATGGCCTTGATCGTCTGCGTGACAACGCCCTGACCTTCGCTGGCCAGTTGCGTGGCTTCGCTGGAATGCTGCGACGCCATGGCGGCGTTCTGAGCGATTTCCTGGGCGGCGGCACCGAGCTGATTGATCGCGGCGGCCACGCTGCTGGTGCGGCTGGCTTGTTGGTCGGAGTTGCCCATCGATGAGTTGGAAGCGCACACGACGCGTGCTGCCACTTCACCCAGTTGACCGGCGGTGGACGCCACCTCACGCATCGAACCATGAATACGCTCGACGAAGCGGTTGAAAGACTGCGCCATCGCGCCGAATTCGTCCTGCGAGACAATCGACAGACGTTTGGTCAGGTCGCCCTCACCGTCTGCGATGTCCTGCATGGCCCGGCCCATCTGGTGCAGCGGCTGCATGAGCACGCGGATCAGCAGGCCAAGCAGCAGCATGATGATTGCCACGGCAATGACCATCGCGGTGATCGCCGAAGAGCGGAATTCGCTGAGCATCGAGTAGGCCGCGTCACGGTCCAGCACCAGCGCGACGTACCAGTTGGCCGAGGACAAGCCGTCCACCTTGGTGAACGAAATGAACTGCGCCTTGCCGCCGGATTCGATTTCGGCCACGCCTGGCGCGATCTTCGGCGCCCCGTTCGGGTAAGCCTCACTGACGTTCTTGAGGATCAGCTTGCTGTCGGGGTGGATCAGGATCTTGCCATCGGCACTGACGATATAGGCGTAACCGTGCCCGCCGAAATTCAGCGAGTTGATGGTCTTGCTGATGACGTCCAGCGAAATGTCTGCGCCGGCGACGCCGATCATCTGGCCCTGCTGACGAACCGGCGTGGCCAGTGTCACCACCAGCTTGCCGGACGAGGCCGCAACGTACGGCTCGGTGACAATGGTGCCCTGCGCGGCATCGGCGGCCTTGTACCACCCGCGAGCTCGGGGATCGTAGTCGGCGGCGCGGTTACCGGCCGGCACCGAGAACATCAGCCCGTCCTTGCCGCCGAAGTAACTGAGCTGGAAGTTGTCCGGGTACACCGGCAGGCCGACGATACGCTGCAAGCTGCTCGGCGCCGGGCCGTCGGCGGCGATCTGCTGAGCCATGGAATACAAAAGCTGAGTACGACTGTCCAGCCAGGTCTGAATGTTCTGCGTGGTCAGACTGCCCAGTTGTTGCAGTTCTGCGTCCACGTTGTTCTTCAATGTTTCCCGCTGGCGAAAATCGTTCACCAGTATGAAACACGAGAAAGCAACAACAACTACCAGTGCAGCGGCCAGCAGGATCTTTCTGCTGAAACCCAGACGATTGATCATACGATTGTGTCCATAACCAGGAATGACAGCGACGTGAATGCGTAGCCGATCAGGCGCGCGCCGCGCTTTTTACGGGCTTATGCGAAGAAAGGGAAGACGCGGCCTGAAATATACTTCGGCCGCTGGATGGCAGAGTTTAATGCCGGTCGTCGAGGACACTAATCGGTCAGCACTTATTACGGGCGATACTTGGTTTTTGTTTAAACATCCGTCTAAGTGTGTTTAAAGCTGGATCCAATAATGTGCATTACATCGATAACGTGAAGGCGCTTGCTTGCCCGCGACTGCGGTTTGTCTGAGAAGAATTTATTAACTGACACTCCGCAATCGCGGGCAAGCAAGCGCCTACAACTAATGTGCAGCGTGTCAGGGCCCAACACGCACGCTGTTATTTTGCAAACAGCTGCCCGATGTCCTTGAACGCTTTGAACTCCAGCGCATTGCCGCAGGGGTCGAACAGGAACATGGTCGCCTGCTCCCCAACCTGCCCCTTGAAGCGCACGTAAGGCTCGATCACAAACTTCACGCCTTGGCCCTGCAACCGATCCGCAAGCGCCTCCCATTCTTCCCAGCCCAACACCACGCCGAAATGCGGCACCGGCACGTCATGGCCGTCCACGGCGTTGGTGCCCGCGTGGGCCTGGGAATCGGTTTTCGGGTGTTCGTGGATCACCAGCTGATGGCCGAAGAAATCAAAATCCGCCCAATGATCGCTGGAGCGACCTTCCGGCAAATTAAACACGTTGGCGTAGAAATGCCGTGCGGCGGCGAGGTCATAAACAGGAATAGCAAGATGGAACGGCGAGAGTTTCTGAGGGGTGGCGGTCACGGTCAACTTCCTCTTTTTGGGATGCGCTCATCTTTGCCCATTGAATCATTGATTGAAAGATCATAATTTTCGCGTCGAGCCACAATTATTTTGATCAGTGAGCCACCATGATCCGCGAGTTGAAAACGTTACTCACCGTCGAACGCCTCGGCACCTTTGTGGCGGCGGGCAACCAGATCGGCCTGACGCAATCAGCGGTCAGCGCGCAAATCCGAACCCTGGAAAAAGCGCTCGGCACCCCCCTGTTCGATCGCAGCGGACGCAGTGCCACCCTCAACGCGGCCGGTCAACGGGCATTGCCGATGGCACGGGAAATCGTTGAGCTGTATGAACGGATGGCCACGCCATCCGCCGACAGCGGCTATTTTGGCGAGCTGGTGATCGGCGCCATCGCCACGGTGCAAACCGGCCTGCTCCTCGCCGCACTGGTGCAACTCAACACCCAGGCGCCCACGGTCGAGGCCAAAGTGGTGCCGGGGGTTTCGCAGACATTGCTCAACAGCGTGGATGCCGGGGAGATCGACTTGGCGATCCTGATCCGGCCGCCCTTCGCGCTGCCCAAGGAACTCTCGCTGGAAGTCATCGAACGCGAGCCGTTCGTCCTGATCGCGCCTGTACATATGGAGGGTGATGACCCCCTTCAGCTGCTTCGCGATCACCGATTCGTGCGATACGACCGACACTCGTTCGGCGGGCGGCAGGTGACGCGGTTTCTGCGCGAGCAGGAAATTGAAACGCAGCCTGGACTTGAGCTGGACGAAGTGGACGCCATCGTGCGCATGGTCGAGGCCGGACTCGGTGTGTCCCTCGTGCCCCGAGCAGGTTTATGGCTGGAACGCGCCGCCCACATCCGGATCGTCGAACTCGGCGCGCTGACCTTTTACCGCGAGCTGGCGTTGGTGATGCGCCATGCGAATCGGCAACTCCCGCTGCAGCGGTTGTTTCGGGAGTGCCTGGCTCAAACCGACTGCAAATGACACCTCACCCTCTCCCCGCCCGCTGCCGCTTTGGCAGGCAATAGCTGTTGCGGCTTGTCGCATCCGGCGGTCGCTTTAGGGCAGCGATCCCGAAAGAAACACCCGGTCGGCAGGTTGCGGTTGCCCGGCAATTCGGTCGGCGCGGACACTTGGGCGTCGTCCACGGCCACGCCCAGTCGCGGCACGGCTTCCAGCAGCAACTGGGTGTAGGGATGACGTGGGCGTTCCAGCACCTCGGCGGCACTGCCCAGTTCGACGATCTGCCCCAGGTACATCACCGCGACCCGATCGGCCATGTGCCGCACCACCGAGACGTTGTGCGAAATCAGGATGTACGTCAGGTCACGACTGCGTTGCAGCTCGGCCAACAGATTGAGGATCTGCGCCTGCACCGAGATATCCAGCGCCGAGGTCGGCTCGTCGAGCACGATAATGTCCGGGTTCGATGACAGCGCCCTGGCGATGGCGATGCGCTGCCGTTGACCGCCTGAAAACTGATGAGGAAAACGGTCCATGTACTCGGTACGAATCCCGACCTGAGAGGCGACCTTCGCAGCGATGTCGCGCATGTCCCGACGCGGTGCCGAACGCTGGACGAACAGCGGCTCGGTGATCACCTTCCACACCGGCAATCGCGGATCGAGGGACGATTGCGGGTCCTGAAACACGATCTGCACGTTGCTGCTGCGTTCCTTGGCGTTGTTGTAGATCCACTCGAGTTTGCCCGACGTCGGCTTGATCAGGCCCATCAGCAACTGCGCAAGGGTGCTTTTGCCGCATCCCGACTCTCCCACCACGCCCAGGGTTTCTCCGGCACGCACCTGCAGGTCGATGCCGTTCAAGGCGTGGGCCAGGGCTTTGGGACGACCCAGCCAGTCCTTGCCCATGGGGTAATGCACGCGTACGTCTTCAAGTCCCAGAATGACCGGGTGTTCGTCGGGCAGTGATTTGAACGCTGCACGGGTCATGAATGCATCTCCTGGGCTGATGAGGATGATGGCTCGCTCAACCAGCAAGCGCTCTTGCGATCGGCAACGGCATTGATAACCTGCATGGGCGGGCGTTGCAGGCATTTGGGCATGGCATGGGCGCAGCGGTCGCGGAAGGTGCACCCCTCAGGCAAGGCCGACAGATTCGGCACCTGACCGGGAATGGTCATCAGGTCCTGACCCAGTTCAACCTGCTCCGGCAAGCCGCTGAGCAGCCCCTGAGTGTAGGGATGACGGGGATCGGCCATGACCTGCGAGGTCACGCCCTGCTCCACCACTGCACCGGTGTACATCACGTAAACCCGGTCGCAAAACTGCGAGACCAGCGCCATGTCGTGGGTGATCAGCAAAATCGCCGTGCCTCGCTCGCGGGCTTTCTCGCGCAGCAGCAGCAACACCTGCCGTTGCACGGTCACGTCCAGCGCGGTGGTCGGCTCGTCGGCAATCAACAACTGTGGATCGCAGGAGAACGCCAAGGCGATCATCACCCGCTGACGCATGCCACCGGAAAGCTCGAACGGGTAGCTGTTCATCACCTGTGCGGGATCGGCGATGTGCATGTCGCGAAGCAGCGCGATGGCTTTGGCGCGGGCGTCGGCCTTGCTCAGTTGCTGGTGATGGATGATCACATCCAGCATCTGCCGGCCGATGCGTCGTGTTGGATTCAGCGCGGTCATGGGTTCCTGAAAGATCATCGCCGCGTCGCGGCCACGGACCTTCAGCAGGTCTTTTTCCTTGGCGGTGAGCATGTCGCGGCCGAGGATGCTCAGGCTGCCGCTCTTCACTTGATAAGCGCGTTCAGGCAACAGGCGCAGGCTGAGCATGGCGGTGACTGACTTGCCGGACCCGGACTCACCGATCACCCCGACGATCTCACCGGGATTGACGTGCAACGACACGCCATTGAGCGCCTTGACCGTGCTCTTGTAGGCCGGGAACTCGATGCTCAGGTTGTCGATGGTCAATACCGGCGCGGTGTCGACAACGGGTTTAGAGGCTTGTGCGTGCATGATCATTTCCCCTGCTGGCGTGGGTCGAGCAGATCGCGTACGCCGTCGCCCAGAAGGTTGAATCCGGTGGCGGTGATCAGAATCGCCACGCCGGGAAAGGTCGAATACCACCACTGATCGAGGATGTAATTGCGACCCGTTGCGACCATCGCACCCCATTCGGCAGTGGGCTGTTGCGCACCGAGGCCGATGAAGCCCAGCGCCGAGGCCATGAGAATGGCGCTGCCGATGTCCAGACTGAGCTGCACCAGCAACGGCGGCATGGCGTTGCGCGCCACGTGCCAGAGCACCATGTGCCAGCGCCCTGCGCCGAAGGTTTCAGCGGCTTTGACGTAGCCCATCTGACGAATGCTCAGGGCCTGTCCCCGGGCCAATCGCACGTAAAAGGGAATTCGCACCAGGGTGATCGCCAGCATCGCGTTGAACAGGCTCGGGCCCAGGGCCGCGGCCAGCGCCATGATCAGCACCAGCGACGGCACCGACAGCATGATGTCCATCAGTCGCATAATCAGGCTGTCGAAGCGCCCGCCGATGATTCCGGACATGCAACCCAGCAGGCCACCCGCGAAGCATGACGCGAAGGCGACAAACAGCCCGACGCCCACGGACTGACGGCTGCCATACAGGACTCGACTGAACAGATCGCGGCCCACTTCATCGGTGCCGAACCAGTGCGCGGCAGAAGGCGCCGCCAGACGCTGGGTCAGGTTGAGCGCATTGGGATCATGGGACGCCAGCCAAGGCGCGAAGGCCATGCACAGCAGCACCATCAGGGTGATCAGCAACCCGGCCATGGTCAGCGGGCTGCGTCGCACCTGATGGGCCAGATACGCGAATTTGTCCTGCCAGCGCGAAGCCTTCGGCAGCGGCGCCACGACCGGCGCAGTGAGTGGAGTGGACATGTCAATTGACCTCGCCGATGCGTGGGTCGATCAGGCGGTACACCAGATCGATCGCCATGTTCAGCAGTACATAAATGAAGGACACCAGAATCGCGAAGCCCATGACCGCCGGGAAATCAAGCGACTGGATCGACTTGACCACGTAAGCGCCCATGCCGGGCCAGGCGAACACGGTTTCGGTGAGGACCGCGCCATAGAGCAGATCGCCCAGGGTCAGGCCCAGCACGGTCACCGATGGAATTAAGGCGTTGGGCAGCGCATGGCGCAGGATCACCGCCCACTTCGACAACCCATAGGCCCGCGCTGTACGGATGTAGTCCTCACCCAGTTGATCGAGCATCGCCGAGCGAATCTGTCGCGCGACCACCCCCAGGTTGACGAAGCCCAACGTGATCGCAGGCAGGATCAGGTGCTGGACGGCGTTGAAAAACAGACCGCTATCCCCCCCCAGCAAGGTGTCGATCAGGTAAAACCCGGTCACCGTCGGCGGCGGATCAAGGCCTTCATCAATCCGTCCGCTGCCCGGCAGCCAGTTCAAATGTCCGTAGAACAGCACGATCAGCCCCAGTCCGAGCCAGAACGCCGGAGTGGAAATCCCGGTGACCGCCAGGGTTCGCGCCACCTGATCGATAAACCGGTTGTGGTAGACCGCCGACAATACGCCCAGCGGTACTCCCACCAGAATCGACAGAGTCAGCGCCGCCAGCGCCAGCTCGAGGGTCGCCGGGAAGAACGCTTGCAAGTCTTCCAGCACCGGACGGTGGGTGCGAATCGACGTGCCCAGGTCGCCATGCAACAGGTCGAGCATGTAGCGGCCGTATTGGTGATACAGCGGCAGGTCCAGCCCCAGTTGATGGCGAATGTTCTCGACAATCGCGTCGGTGGCGCGGTCTCCCGCGATCAGCCGTGCGGGATCACCCGGAATCAGATGGGAGATGGAAAAAGTAATCAGGGAAACGCCGAACACCACCAGCAACAGGCCGCCCAGACGTTTACGCAAAATATTCAGGAAGGCCATCAGGCACCTCGGTCACGCATTCAATCGACAACGCGAAACAGATCGCGGACACAGCCCCGTCACGCCCTTCCCCGTGGGAGCGAATTCATTCGCGATGCGATCCATCCGCCGACACGTCTGCGGCGGATGTACTGGCCCTCGCGAATGAATTCGCTCCCACAGTGAAGCGTTGCGTGTGACACAGACCGATCACTCTCAATCCATGGCCTTGTGCAAGGCCATGAATGACGACAACGGCTTACTTGGTGATCGTGCCGATGTTGAACACTTGTTCCAGCATCGGGTTGAACACGTAGCCCTTGACCTTCTCGCTCATCGGCAAGGTGTAGGCCTTCTGGTACAGATAGGCGTAAACGCTGTCGTTGAGCACGATCTTCTGCGCCTGCTGGTACAGCTCGGTGCGCTTGGCCATGTCGTTGGTGGTCGCCGACTCGCGGATCAGCTTGTCCACCGCCGGGTTGTCGTAGAACGAACGGTTACCCGCCAGCCCTTTCAGCTTCGAATCGAAGAAGAAGTTCATGAACATGTAGGGGTCGGCGAAGTCCGGGCTCCAGGAGCCGATGGCGACATCGAAGTCCCCTGTGCCCAGACGCTCACGCATGCTCGCGTTGGCCAGCTTCTCCATTTTCAGGTTCACGCCCAGCGACTGCAGACCGGCTTGCAACGTCAGGCCGATAGGCTCCCAGTTCGGGTCCTTGTCGGAGTACATGAAGGTCAGGTTGCTGATCTTCGGCGAGACTTTGGCCAGGTCTTCTTTCGCCTTGGTCATGTCCTGTTTGAACGCAGGCTGCTTCTCGTCGTACGCCCACATGCCCTGAGGGATCGGACCGTTCAGTGGCTTGGCCTTGCCTTTGAGAATGCCGTTGATGATGCCGTCATAATCGAGCGACTCGACGATGGCGCGACGTGCATCAGGGTTGTTCATCGGCGCTTTCTGGGTGTTCAGGTAGAGCAAGGTGACACGCAGCGAAGGGTAATCGCCGACCACGATGCCGGACTTCTTCGCCAGGGCTTCGAGCTGGTCTTCTGGCATGTCCTCAATGATGTCCAGATCACCGTGCTCCAGTTGCAGACGACGCACCGACGCTTCACCGATGATTTTGACCACGACCTTTTTCAGGGTCGGCTTGGGGCCGGCGTAATAGCTGTTCTGCTCCATGGTGAGGGTCTGGCCCTTCTGCCAGTTGACCAGCTTGAACGCACCGGAACCGGCGGTGTGGTTCGACAGGTAAGCCTCGGCGCCTTCGCTTTTCTTGGCAACATCCGGGTTGATGATCGCCGCGCCGTTGTGCGCCAACGTCGAGAGAAACGGCGCATACGGCGCTTTCAGCGTGAATTTCACCGTGAGCGGATCGACCACCGTCACCGTCATGTCGTCCGGAAATGCACCGGACGGCCCTTGCTTGAGCTTCATCACCCGATCAAACGAAAACTTCACCGCCTCGGCATTCACTTCAGCGCCGTCATCGAACTTGTTGCCGGGCTTTAGCTTGAATTCCCAGGTCAGGTTGTCCGCCGAGGTCGACCAGCTGCTGGCCAGCTCACCCATGACTTCGGTGCTGCCTTTGCCATTCTCGACCTTATACGTCACCAGCCGCTGATACGCCGGGTAGGTCACGGTCCAGTCATTGTTGTCGATGGTCACGGCCGGGTCGAGGGTCTGCGGATCGGACGGTTTGCCGATCATCAGGGTGTCCTGGGGCACGGCTGCGCTGGCCGATTGCCAGGCACCCAGGCCCATGGCGGTGCAGAGGACTGCCATCGCCAGCGTGCGTGGGAGGGCGAGTGAGGTAACGATTGATTTCATGCCGGTTCCTTGATCGTTCGATGTGTGGAAGTTCGTCAGGTTTGTTGTTGGAGCTATACCGGGCAGTTAAAGCTCGAAGCCTTGCGGGCTACGACATGGCGCGCCCTGCTCTTTTCAAGTCAGGTCGGTGCCAGATTCAGCCGGGATTCATGGTCGTCCCGGTCAGGTGTCACAGGTGTCTCGGTCAGTGGGTCGGGCGAATCGATCCGTCGTCGATCAGCGGATAATCGTCAGCGCCCGGCAGCTCGTAGTGCCACCACTCGCTGTCGATGTAGGTGAATCCGGCCGCCAGCATGATCCCCAGCAGCAACAGGCGATTACGCTGCACGTCGGCGGGCAGATCGGAGAAGAACTGGTGGGAGTGCTCGCGCATGTCATCGAAGCCGGTGCCCATGTCCAGCGGCTTCCCCGTGGCATCGATCAGCGTCAAATCGACCGCCACGCCCCGGGAATGATGCGAACCGAGGCTCGGATCACGCACGTATTCGGGGTTGGGCAGCGCTTCCCAGAGCAGGTATTGCGCGTACGGCGGACGATAGGCATCGAAGATGCGCAGGGTCAGCCCGGCTTGGCGCGCCAGTCGGCTGGCCTTGCGCAGGCAGGCTTCGGCGTCGCGATGCAACAGGCAGCGCGGATCCTGATAAATCTGCTTGCCGGCCAGGTTGTCGACGCCGGCATAGATCAGGTCGACTTCGACCTGCAGCGCCTGGGCATCGACTTCGACGAGGGGGCTATTCACGTAAACACTCTCCAGATCAGCTCATACGGTTCATCACGCCCACGGCGCTTTTTTCAATCACGCAGTCGGGCTATTCGAACTGCCCGAACAGTTGTTGCAGTTCCCGGTTCTTCGCCAGGCGCTGATCGAGCCGGTCGCCGTACTTCTCGGCCACCGCCGACACCATCAGGTTGAACAGGCAGGTCAGCGGCGCCAGCGAGTCCCAGAACTGGCCGACATCGGAGTTCAGTTGCAGCAGATCGGTCGGGTAATCCCGCGCCCATGGGCAATGGAAATCCGTGATGAATGCCAGCGCCAAACCCTGCTGGTGCGCGACCTCGCAGAAGGTTCGGGCGACCGCCGAGTAGGTGCGAAAGTCAGCGATCACTGCGTAAGGATTTTCGAACTGCGAGTTCAACGACTCCGCGTAAGTGCCGGACAAACCGTCGACGTAATAGACCTTGGGCCGGATGTATTCGAGGTGCGAAAAAAAGGCATTGAGAATCCCGCGTGTGGTCTGAATACCGACAATGAACACCGCATCGGCGCTGTACAGCCGCTCGACGATGCGCGCAAAAGTGTCGCTGCGGGCCAGGGCATAGACGCGCTGAATGGCTTCCAGCTCCCGGTTCATCGAGCGCTCCAGGGCATCACCGTGAGTGCTTTCTTCGCGAAAGGCCCCCAGACGGTCAGTGATCACCCACGTGCTGGCGCTGTCGCCGCGCAGGCTCTGTTTGACGTCGTCAATATTGCGAAAACCCAGTGAGCGCAGGAACCGGCCCACCGAAATCCCGGTGGTGCCCGTTTGCTGGGCGATGCTGTCGGCGGTCTCGAACGGCAGCTTCTGGGGGTTGGCCAACAGGTACCCGGCGATACGTTTGCCGGTCGGCGTCAGGTCGCTGAACCGCTGCTCCAACGTCTCGAGGAAAGGACTCTTGGCCATGAACATCCTGCTTGAAACCGGCATTGAGAACAGCCGAAAAATGTTATCAGGAAGTCATTTTTCGACAAGATGTTATCAACATAACATCGGTTTTCGAGGTGGCACAATGATTTTTTTCAGGAGATTTCGGAAGGGATTTTTTGTGTTTCAGGGTGGTGCGGGCGGGACGCTAAATG
This sequence comes from Pseudomonas abietaniphila, assembly GCF_039697315.1. NCBI lineage: Bacteria > Pseudomonadati > Pseudomonadota > Gammaproteobacteria > Pseudomonadales > Pseudomonadaceae > Pseudomonas > Pseudomonas abietaniphila. The sequence goes on from NZ_CP155619.1 coordinate 369,755, forward strand.
CGCTTTTTATGGGCAAAAAACATCCCTGGAACGCTCTCCTGTAGGAGCGTGGCTTGTCCCGCGATCGGCGACGGAGTCGTCGTAAACCCTCACACGCACTCGTATCTCGAACGCCGCGTTTACCGAAGCCACGGCCGGTTCCCGGCCGATCGCGGGACGAGCCACGCTCCTACAGGAGAATGGCGCTTACCGGAAATTGGTCTTGACCAGTTCCAACACCTGATCCGCCTTGCCATTCATGACGGCCTTGAGCATGAACAGGCTGAAGCCCTTGGCCTGGGCCAGCTTGATCTTCGGCGGCAGACCCAATTCCTGCTTGGCCGTAACCACATCCACCAGCACGGGCCCCGGATGCTCGAAGGCTTTTTTCAGGGCGTTGGGGAGATCCGCCGAGTCTTCGACACGAATCCCCAGAATGCCCGAGCCGATGGCGATGTTGGCGAAACTGGTGCTGTGCAGATCGGTGTCGTGCGGCACGTAACCGCTGGCCTGCATCTCCATGGCGACGAAACCCAGCGAGCTGTTGTTGAACACCACCATCTTGATCGGCAGGTTGAGCTGACGAATGCTCAGCAAGTCCCCCATCAGCATCGACAGGCCGCCATCACCGCACAACGCCACCACCTGGCGCTGCGGGTGCGCGGCTTTCGCGCCCAGCGCCTGCGGCATGGCGTTGGCCATCGAGCCGTGGTTGAACGAACCCAACAATGAACGCTGGCCGTTCATGGTCAGGTAGCGCGCTGCCCACAGCGTCGGTGTGCCGACATCGACGGTGAAGATCGCATCCGGGTCGGCGTAGGCATCAACCATGCGCGTCAGGTACTGCGGATGAATGGGCTCACCGTGGCCCGACGGCGTGGCCAGCTCGTCCAGTTCCTCCCGGGCCTTGGCGTAATGATCCAGCGCCTTGTCCAGGAACTTGCGGTCCGTGTGCGTCTTGAGCCGTGGCAGCAGCGCAACGATGGTTTCGGCAATGCCGCCCGCCAACCCCAGCGTCAGCGGCACGCGTCGTCCCAGCGCTGCGGGATCAATGTCGATCTGAATGATGTTGGCTTTTTCCGGGTAGAAATTGCGGTACGGAAAGCTGCTGCCCAGGACGACCAGCGTGTCGCAGGACATCATCGCGTGGTAGCCAGAGCTGAAGCCGATCAGACCGGTCATGCCGACATCGAAGGGGTTGGCGTACTCGATGTACTGCTTGCCTCGCAACGCATGGACGACAGGGGCCGACAGTTTTTCCGCCAGCGCCACGACCTGATCGTGAGCATTGGCGCACCCGGCACCGGCGAGAATGGTCACGGCTTTTGATTGATCGAGGAGGTCCACCAAGCGTTGCAGGTCGTGCTCGGTCGGGATGACATGCGGCGGAGTGTGATCGACCCATGCCGGTTTGGCGTCCGGCGCCGCGCTCAGGGCGACGTCGCCCGGAATCACGATCACCGCAACGCCACGCTGGCTGATCGCCGCCCGCATCGCGCGTTCCAGCACACGGGGAAACTGCTCGGCGCTGCTGACGGCTTCGACGAAATGGCTGCACTCCTTGAACACATCCGTCGGATGGGTTTCCTGAAAGTAGTTCAGCCCGATCTCCGACGACGGGATCTGCGCGGCAATGGCCAGCACCGGGACGCGGCTGCGATGGCAGTCATAAAGGCCGTTGATCAAGTGCAGATTGCCCGGACCACAGCTCCCGGCACACACCGCCAGCTTGCCGGTGGACGCCGCCTCGGCGCCGGCCGCAAACGCAGCGACCTCCTCGTGGCGGGTGTGCATCCACTTGATCTTGCCCAAACGCTCCAGGCTGTCAGTCAGGCCGTTCAGGCTGTCGCCACTGACGCCCCAGATTTTCGAGACGCCTGCAGCGGCGAGGGTTTGCGCGAGGTAGTCGGCGATGGTTCTGCTGGACATGGGGCAGGTTCCTTGTCGAGTCAAAGGTACGCACGATGCCAGTGCCGACATCGCGCGCCGTTTCAAATCGACCTGTAGCACCGGTCACAGTTCAGTGCTTGTCAGGATGTGCGCCTTGTGGACAGCCGGATACGCAATGAACTGCACTGGACCTGTGGGAACGGGGGCCGCGTAAGGGCAGCGGCGAAGCCAGAGCACCATTCTCGCGCTCTGCACAACATCTCACGCGCCACACACGCCCCCTGTGTGAGCGAATTCATTCGCGATTGGCCGGTACAGACGAGACATCTCCATCGCCTTCCCCATCTTTCGCGAATGAATTCGCTCCCACAGGGGTTCGTTCACGTATTTCTCACACCGGAGGCTGCGCCACGGCCTTGCTCGGCGCGGCGATCTGGACTTTCGGGTTCACAGGTGTGGCAGCAGGCGTCGCGTATTGCTGCTTGAGGTGGCCGTCCTGGTCCAGCAGCCAGGCGTCGAGGATCTGCCGCACGACGGGACCGGCCACGCGACCGCCCGCCTCGCCGTTTTCGATCATGACCGCGACGGCGATCTTCGGGTTGGCAGCGGGTGCGAAGCCGACGAACAAGGCATTGTCACGATGGCGCTCCAGCGTCTTGTCGCGGTTGTAGCGCTCGCCCTGCTTGATCGCCACCACCTGAGCGGTACCACTTTTACCGGCGATGCGGTATTGCGCGCCTTGCGCGGCGGCACGGGCGATGCCGCGCGGGTCGTGCATCACCGCTTGCATGCCGTTGTTCACCTGATCCCACTCACGAGGATCGCGCAGGACGATGTTTGGCATCGGGTGCTCGTCGACCGGTGCGACCCCGCCGATTTCCTTGGCCAAGTGCGGCCGGTTCCAGACGCCTTTGTTGGCAATCAACGTGGTGGCCTGCGCCAGTTGCAACGGCGTGACCTGCATGTAGCCCTGACCAATGCCGAGAATGACGGTCTCGCCCGGGAACCACGCCTGACGTCGGGTGATGCGCTTCCATTCCTTGGACGGCATCAAGCCGGCGGACTCTTCGAACATGTCCAGCGAGACCTTCTGGCCGATGCCGAACATGGTCAGGTAATCGTGGAGACGATCGATGCCCAGCTTGTGCGCCAAGTCATAGAAATAAGTGTCATTGGAACGCATGATCGCAGCGTTCAGGTCCACCCAGCCGTCACCGCTGTGGTTCCAGTTGCGGTATTTGTGATCGAAGTCCGGCAACTGGAAGTAGCCGGGATCGAACACCCGCGTCGACGGCGTGATGATGCCGCTGTCCAGCCCGGCGATCGCCACCTCCGGTTTGATCGTCGAACCCGGCGCATACAGCCCGCGCAGCACGCGGTTGAACAGCGGACGGTCGACCGAATCACGCAGCGCCGAGTACTCCTTGAAACTGATACCGGTCACGAAGAGGTTAGGGTCGAAACTGGGTTTGCTGACCATCGCCAGCACCTCGCCGGTAGCCGGATCGATGGCGACCACTGAACCGCGACGATCACCCAGCGCTTCCTCTGCCGCTTCCTGCAACTTGATGTCCAGGCTCAGCATGATGCTTTTGCCGGCTACCGGATCCGTGTGCTTGAGGACGCGCAGGACACGGCCTTGCGCATTGGTCTCCACCTCTTCATAGCCGACGTGACCATGGAGTTCGTTCTCATAGAACCGCTCGATGCCGGTCTTGCCGATTGACTGGGTGCCGCGGTATTCGACCTGATCCAGCTGGGTGGCTTCTTTTTCGTTGATACGCCCGACATAGCCGATGGAGTGCGCAAAATGCTCGGCCAGCGGGTAATGCCGAACGAATTGCGCCTCGACGTCCAGTCCCGGCAGCCGGAACTGGTTCACCGCCAGCAGCGCGATCTGCTCTTCGGTGAGTTCATACAACAGCGTGACCGGCACGAACCGGTGCGGCGAGTTCTTCATCGCCTTGTCGAAGATGATGCGGTCTTCGTCCGGCAGGTTGAGGATCTGCATCAGTGTGTCGATGACCGCGTGCCAGTCCCCTGCCCGTTCACGAGTCATGGTCAGGTTGAAGCTGGGGCGGTTATCGGCGAGGATCACGCCGTTTCGGTCGTAGATCAGCCCACGTTCCGGCGGAATGGGCAGCACATGCACGCGGTTGTTTTCTGAAATGGTCGAGTGATAGGCGTATTCAGTGACCTGCAGGAAGTACATCCGGCAAACCAGTGCAACGCTGAGGATGGCCACGAACAAGGCGCAGGCGATCAAGCGTTTGTTGACCAGCCGCGTCTCTTTCTCATGGTCCTTGAGGGGTATGGGATCAGGCATTTCTACAGCTACTCGGTGAAAATGTGAACGGCACAGACAGCGTCCGCTGAAGATTGTCTGGACGCAAATGGCGTGCACGATACCAAGAAGCGCCTTCTTTCATGGACCGAACTTCATGAACATCCTGTCATGTTGGGGAGAAACGGCCAATGTCCGGCACCGCTGACGTCACGCCAAGCGGTCACTGCCCTCGAAGAATTATTACTGCAATTCAATGCAATTCCCGTTTGGCGAACCATACAGAGAGCTGCCCAACAGACGGATCAGATTGATCATGTCCTTCACGCCGGCTCAATCAGCACAAGAAACTCCACTACAACCCGCCTCACAGCGATCTTGAATATCTGTGCTGTAACTTGACCCGGATCAGCGCACAGTCAGACAAAAAATCCGACTATTACCAAATACGTAACAGTGATTTACCAATTCCACGGCATGCAACAGCCGGTAACACATCTATGATTGCAGTTCGCGTGGAAAAGATGGCCATCGGTAATGGTAGCTCCCCGCCTAGCGTGCGCCTTTCGCTCGCGGGCATGCCAGAGACCTAATGTCACACCCACCGCAGAGACGCCCGCACGACACCTCGTGCTGTCGTGCAAACCGTGAAATACACTTTAACGCCGCCCGCCTTTGGACCCTGCCCGTCATGGCCCTTGGACAGGTGCGTTCGCAAGGAGCCCTGAATGACAGAGAAATCCAAAGGTTTCACCCGCCGGCAGTTGCTGAAATCTTCAGCAGCGTCGCTGGCCGTGGGTGCTGCCGCTACGGCCAAGGCCGCCACCGTCGTCGGCGTTCCCCAATGGGTGCCTTTCGACCACAACGGCCCGATGCACTACGACACGCCGGGCTGGCAGTTCTTCAGTGCTGCCGAGGCCACGGCCGTCGAGGCTATCGTCGCGCGCCTGATTCCGGCCGATGAACTGAGCGTGAGCGGCAAAGACGCCGGTTGCGCGGTGTTCATCGACCGCCAGCTGGCCGGTGAATACGGCACCTTCAGCCGTCTGTACATGCAGGGTCCGTTCGAAAAAGGCACGCCGATGCAGGGCGATCAGTCGCCGCTCGTGCCCCGCGACCGCTACCGTCTGGGCCTGGCCGGGCTGGATACTTACTGTCAGAAGCAGTTCCAGAAGGGCTTCGCCGCCCTCGCCCCGGAAGAACAGGACAAAGTGCTTGTCGGCCTGGAAAAAGGCGAGATCGCGCTGGACGGCATCGACGCCAAGCTGTTCTTCCAGCAGGTACTGGGCAATACCATGGAAGGCTTCTTCGCCGACCCGGTCTACGGCGGCAACCGCGACATGGTGTCGTGGAAAATGATCGGCTTCCCCGGTGCCCGCTACGACTACCGCGAGTACATCGGCCTGCACAACCAGAAGCTCGACCTCGTGCCGCTCTCCATCATCGGCAGCTCCGCCTGGACCAAGAAAGGTTAATTCGACATGGCCAAAAAACTACCTTCCACGGACGTCGTGGTTGTCGGGCTCGGCTGGGCCGGATCCATCATTGCCAATGAACTGGCTGACGAAGACCTGAAAATCATCGGCTTCGAACGTGGACCATGGCGCGACACCGCGGCTGATTTCAACCTCGCCTCCGCCGCCGATGAATTGCGTTACAACCGCCGTCAGGACCTGATGCTGAGGACGCGGCAAAACACCACGACGATTCGCAACAGCGTCAACGAGACAGCGCTACCCATGCGCAGTTGGGGCTCGTTCCACCCCGGCAACGGTACCGGCGGCGCAGGCAACCACTGGGCGGGCATCACCTTCCGCTTCCAGCCTCATGAATTCCATCTGGCCACGCACCTCAGGGAACGTTATGGCAAGGAACTGTCGCCGGAACTGACCTTGCAGGACTGGGGCACCGACTGGGAAGAAATGGAACCGTTCTACACCAAGTTCGACCGTCTGGCAGGCGTCTCGGGCAAGGCCGGCAACATCAAGGGCGTGATTCAGGAAGGCGGCAACACCTTCGAAGGCGCGCGCTCCGAGGAATACCCCAACCCGCCGACCAAACAGACCTACGCCCCGATACTGTTTGCCGAAGCCGCTAAAAACCTGGGCTACAAACCGTTTCCGGTACCGTCGGCGCTGGTGTCCCAGCCTTACGTCAACTCGTTGGGCGTGGCGATGGGCCCTTGCACCTATTGCGGTTTCTGCACCAACTACGGCTGCGCCAACTACTCCAAGGCCAGCGCCATCACCACCGTGCTGCCGGTACTGATCCGCAAACCTAACTTCACCGCGATGACCAACTGCGAAGTCCTGCGGGTGACCATGGACAGCAGCGGCAAACGCGCCACCGGCATTGTCTACATGGACGCTAACGGCGAAGAGTGGGAACAGCCAGCGGAACTGGTGGTGATCAGCGCGTTCATTTTCGAAAACGTACGCCTGATGCTGCTGTCGGGCGTTGGCCAGCCGTACGACCCGGTCACCAACACCGGCACCACCGGCCGCAACTACGCGTACCAGACCGCCAACAGCGTGCGCATGTTCTTCGATGACAAGAACTTCAACCCATTTATCGGTGGCGGCGCCATTGGCATGGGCATCGACGAGTTCAACAACGACAACTTCGACCACTCCGGTCTGGGTTTCGTCGGCGGCGGCAGCACCCGGGTGACCCCGATTGGCGCTGCGCCGATCGACTCTCGTCCTACGCCGCCGGGCACGCCTGCCTGGGGTTCGGAATGGAAGAAGGCCACGGTCAAGAACTACGCCAGTACCATGTCCATCGGCTGTGAAGCCAGCAGTTACGCCACGCGCACCAACTACCTGTCGCTGGACCCGACCTACAAGGATCCGCTGGGCCGTCCGCTGCTGCGCATCACCTTCGACTTCCCGGAAAACGACCGCAAGATGGCGGCGTACGTCACGGGCAAGGTCGCCGAAATCGCCAAGAGCATGAACCCGCGCCAGATGGTACCGAGCGCACAAACCGGCCACTGGAACAGTTCGCCCTATCAGTCTTCGCACATCGTCGGCGGCTTCATCATGGGTGCCGATCCGAAGAACAGCTCGGTCAACAAGTACCTGCAAGTCTGGGGCGTGCCGAACCTGTTCGTGGTCGGTTCCTCGGCTTTCCCGCAGAACCCTGGCTACAACCCGACCGGTACCGTTGCGGCGCTGGCCTTCAAAGCGGCGGACGCCATCCGCACCCGCTACCTCAAGCGTCCAGGGGAGATGATCACGCTATGAAAACCCTACTGACTGTTTGTGCGGGCGTCATCGGACTGTCCATTTCAATCGCTCACGCCGCAACCGGTGCCGATTCCTACAACATCGTGGAAAAGGGCCGCTACCTGACCACGGTCGGCGACTGCACAGCGTGTCACACCATGCCGGGCAAACCGCTGTTTTCCGGCGGCGTGATCCTCGACACGCCGTTCGGCAAACTGGCGGGCGCCAACATCACACCGGACCCGGTTAACGGCATCGGCCGCTGGAGCTTCGAAGACTTCCAGAACGCCATGTCCAAGGGCCACGGGCTGGACGGCAAACGCCTGTATGGCGCCATGCCGTACACCGCGTACACCAAGGTCCTGCGTGAGGATAATCTGGCGATCTTCGCGTATCTGAAAACCGTCGATCCGGTGGACAACAAGGTCGAGACCAATCAGCTGCCCTTCCCGTTCAACGTGCGCACCAGCCTGATCGGCTGGAACCTGATCAACTTCAAGGAAGGCGAGTTCAAGGCCAATCCCCAGAAGTCCGAACAGTGGAACCGTGGCGCGTATCTGGTCGAAGGCCTGGGCCACTGCGGCACCTGCCACACGCCGAAAAACCTGATAGGTGGGGACAAGAATGACCAGTTCCTGACCGGTGCCAACCTGCAGAACTGGGTTGCACCGAATATCACGTCCACTGGCCACGACGGTCTTGGCGCGTGGAGCGAGGACGACATCGTCAAGTACCTGAAGACGGGTGCCAACCGCTTCGATATCGCCTCCGGGCCGATGGCCGAAGAAGTCGAGCACTCATCGCAACACTGGACCGATCAGGACCTGATGGCCGTGGCGGTTTATTTGAAGGACGGCGCGAAGCCGGTGGAAGCGGCCAAACCGTTGGCGGCAACCGATGCCTCAATGGTGACGGGCAAGGCGATCTACGCCGACCGCTGCTCGGCGTGCCATACGCCGAACGGAGAAGGCGCACCTAACCTGTTCCCGAAACTGGCGATGGCCCCGCTGATCAACAGCAACGATCCGTCGTCGCTGATCCGTGTGGTCCTGGCGGGCAGTCGCGCAGGCGCCACCGACGCAGCGCCCACGGCTCCGGCCATGCCGGCGTTCGGCTGGAACCTGTCGGACGAGAACGTCGCTGACGTGCTGACCTACGTCCGCAATACCTGGGGTAACGCGGCACCGGCGGTGTCCAGTGCCAGCGTGAAAGATGTGCGTGAGGCGTTGCGGGCGAAGTAATCGCGCCGCCGCTGTCCAAGCGTTGCTGGCGACATGAAATGCCCGGCTGCAGAGATGAGGCCGGGCATTTTTATTCACGAAAAAATGAGTGCGCTTCTGCTTCCGCCCGGATGGCACGCGAGTTGCCGGGGTGGCGCTCCACCTTGCCCCGCGATCTGGCGCGTAGCGACACTAACCCCGGCAATTGCAATGTCTCAGAAATGACCGAGGCGCTGGGTTTGCTGCCGGTCCCCGGCAGATCGCGGGACAAGCCGCGCTCCTACAGGGTGTCGATCACTGAGCAGACTCACACTTGTACGATGTCTTATCACGAGGTATTACTAGCGCGCCCGTAAGAAAAACAATCAACGGAGAACGCTACATGGCCTCAACGCTTTCTGACCTGTCCGGCAACGACGGTCGCAGAAGTTTCCTGAAGAAGTCCCTGGCTGTTTCGGCCACCCTCGCCGCCGCTGGCAGCATCACCCTGCCCCGCATCGCCAGCGCAGTGGAACCGCTTAGCCAGCGTTACCCGGACCCTCTGATTCACATCCTCGACGACAGCTTCCTCGACCTGCGCGTGTTCAACGCCAGCGTGGAAAAGCTCGCCACCGGCATGCGCTGGGCGGAAGGCCCGGTGTGGGTCGGAGACGGACGCTACCTGCTGGTCAGCGACATCCCCAACAACCGCATCATGCGCTGGGACGAGATCACCGATACCTTCACGGTGTATCGCCAGAATTCAAACTTTTCCAACGGCATGTGCCGTGATCGCCAAGGGCGTTTGCTCGTGTGTGAGGGGTCGACCACCACCAGCGAAGGTCGTCGGATCACCCGCACAGAGCCCAACGGCAAGATCACCGTGCTCGCGGACAGCTTTGACGGTAAGCCTTTCAACTCGCCGAACGACATCGTCTGCAAGCGAGATGACTCGATCTGGTTCACCGATCCGCCTTTCCAGACCGGCAACAACTACGAAGGGCACAAGATCACACCGACGCAACCTCACGCTGTGTACCGGATCGATGGTCAGAGCGGCAAGGTCTCCCGGGTCATCGACGACATGAAAGGCCCGAACGGCCTGTGTTTTTCGCCGGACGAAAAGACCCTGTATGTGGTAGAAGGCCGTGCGACGCCCAATCGTCTGATCTGGGCCATTACCGTGAACGATGACGGTTCTTTGGGCGCACGCCGCAAGCACATCGAAGGGCTGGATTATGCCGCCATCGACGGCATGAAATGCGACGAAGCCGGCAACTTGTGGTGTGGCTGGGGTGGCAACGGCGACCCGAAAGCCGATCTGGAGAAGCTGGACGGTGTGCGCGTGTTCAACCCGCAAGGCAAGGCGATCGGGCATATTTCTCTTCCTGAACGCTGCCCGAACCTGTGCTTTGGCGGACGTGAAGGCAACCGGTTGTTCATGGCCAGCAGTCATTCGATCTACTCGCTGTTCGTCAACACGCGGGGCGCCACTTTCGAATAAGGGTCAACCAGACCCTGAGCCATTCGGCTCAATGGCAAAGAAAAAAGGGCAGCCGGTTCACACCGCTGCCCTTTTCATGAATCACCCACCCGACCTTTCCAGCCAATCCCTCAAGCCATTTCAGCCTTGGCCATCGCGATCTTGGTCTTGACCTCTTGCTCAGCGATCTGCTGCTCTTGCTTTTGCTTCTGCAAATCGGCCACTTTCTTGTCAACCGCCGCCTGCTGTTCCGGCGACATGTTGTCGTACTCTTCCTTGCTCACGCCGGTCAGCTGCTGACGCACCTTCTCGGCATCGCTCTGGTTCATGTACGCCAGAAACTGGTCTTTGGCCGACGACGTCACCGACGCATCCGAATCGCTGCCCTCAACGGCAGCGAGCTCGCTGTCGACGGTTTTTGTCACGCTGTCCGTCGCGGCAACTTGCTTGTCAGCGCTGGACGAAAACGCAGCCGCAGCGGCCGCCTTGTCGTCATCCGACACCGAGGACGTGGTGTTGGCCATGGCCGCCTTGAGGTTCACCATCATTTTGGCGAAAGACTCGTTGTAGCCCTGGTCGGTGCTGCTCCCGGTCGAACTGTCGTTACTGCCGGCAATCGCCGCGACAGGCGCAGACGCACCCGCCATCGCGCTGACGGTGTACGCATCCTTCTCCGTTGGGTCGAAGTGCGTGTGGGCCACGGCTTTCGACGCAAAGTGCTGGATGGCACTGTTACCAATGATCATCTTTCACCTCCTTATCCAGGTTATCGATGTATCACAGGTCACAGCAAAACCGGTGCCATATGCCTTCACACCTGACGCAAGCCCCGTCTTGCCTGGATTCCGGTCATGTTTACCCGGCAACCGGAGCGGCAATACCGGCCCCGATTTGCCGTCGGCGGCAGACACTCGCCGCAGGGCTCATGCGCACCTCGCTCATTCGAGAAAGGCCTTCACCGTCTGATCGACCTTTTTCATCTCACAGACCGGCGCCATGTGACCGCAATCGTTGTCCAGCACCAACAGCTTCGTGGTGCGTTTCTGCGCCGCCAGCGCTTTGGAGGGCGCCGGGTCGACCAACCGATCCTGCTCGGAGGTGATGATGAGCAGGCGGGCCTTGATTTTGCGGGACAAGGTTGCCATGTCGCCGTCCCGCAGCAGTTCAAACGTGGTCATGGCCTGCAATTGTCGATACCAGTCCACCGCGCTGAAACTCTGGCTGGTTTGCGTGCCGTGCAGACGGTCTTCGGTCGGTCGCTTGGCCGCGACGGTTTTTGCGGCAGCATGCTCCGGCGTCCACAGCGACTCGGTGTGCAGGGCGGCAAGGTTTTTGAAGGGCGTGCCCGGTAGATAGTTGCCGCCGTTCCACCCAGGATTGCGCTCGATGGCACTCAATTCGGCTTTCCAGATCTGCAGATCGCTGGCGGTCGGTTGCGGCGTGCCGACGATGGTCACGATGTTGCTGGCGTAATCAGGGTACATCACGGCCCATTGCAACGCCTGCATGCCACCCATCGAAATCCCGACGATGGCATGTGCGTGATCGATGCCCAGGGTCAATGCCAATAGCCGATGCTGCGCCTTGACCATGTCACGAATCCCGAACTCAGGGAATTTAAGGCGCGGGTTGGTCTTGCTGTTGGAGGGCGAGCACGACACACCATTCCCCACTGCATCCAGCGCGATGACGTACCAGCGGTCGGTGTCGATGAGCTTGCCGGGACCGATCATGTCGACCTGGTCCGCCGTCCGCCCGGTAAGCCAGGTCGGCACTAGCACCACGTTGCTCTGGTCGGCGGCCAGCGTGCCGTAGGTGCGATAGCCGATCGAGCATTGCTTGACCTTGCCACCAACCATTGTCAGTGAGCCAATGCTCGCCAGTTGTTGTTCAGACGCGATGGACACACAGGCACTCGTCGCCGCCAGCAGCGCACAGAGCGCTTGGCCCGTCATTCGAAACAGATTCATGGCCTTCCCCCAAGAAGATCAGACTTCAATAATGCGGCCGAGGAAAACCATGTACGTCACAGACCATGCCGTCGTGCTGCAAAATCAGCGTAGACGGTTGTATCGCGGAGGATGAAAGAAGGGATGAACTGCTGTTTCGGAAGTTATGACCGTGAGGGTGAATCGGGATTTTCAGCCTGCAGCTGCAAGCCCCAATCACGCAGTGACGCGACCACCGGCCCGACTTCCCGCCCCTTGGCGGTCAGCAGGTATTCCAGCCGCGGCGGGTGCTGTTCATACAGGCGGCGCTCGATCAAACCGTGAGCTTCAAGCGCTTTGAGCCGCGTCGACAGCGTGCTGGGCGCGCACCCCTTGAGCGAGTCCTGCAGGTCCTGAAAACGCCGCGTGGGATTGCGCAGCAGATCACGCAGGATAAGGATGACCCACCGCTCCCCGATCACCTCAAGCGCGGTGATCACCGGGCAGAAGGCGTAGGTCGGCATGGCCGTGAACTCTGTTTTCTTAGCAGGAATGTCTGACATGGGCGGGAGTCTAGCAAGGGCGTACTGGACTGGAAAGCGTCCAGTCCAGGGGGCAATCCACAGGCGCCCTTCCTATTTACGGGCCTCCAGTATGAGGTTGAAGGGTGTCTCGGCGGCGCGACGGAAATACTTGAACCCCGCTTCGACAAACACATCGCGCAAGCGCCCCTCTCCCGCCTGCGCACCCAAGCCGAGCCCCACCTCTTGCGACAGTGAATTCGGCGTGCAGATAAACGTCGAGGCCGCATAAAACAAGCGACCTACCGGTGAGATGTTCTGCTCCAGCGTGTCGTTCGCATAAGGCTCGACCAACAGAACGGTCCCGTCCGGCTTCAAGGCCTGGAACGCATGACGCGCGGCACCGACCGGGTCTCCCATGTCGTGCAGGCAGTCGAAGTAACACACCAGATCATATGCTTCGCCGGGAAAATCCTTGGCCGCACCCTGCGCAAAGCTGACGCGATCACTGACGCCGCCCTCCTTTGCGCGCTGAGTTGCCGTGGAAACAGACGGCGCGTGATAGTCGAAACCTACAAACCGAGATGCCGGAAAGGCCTGTGCCATGACGATCGTCGAGGCGCCATGCCCGCAGCCAATGTCGGCAACCCTGGCACCTTTTTTCAGCTTGTCGACGACACCGTCCAACGCCGGTAGCCACTGACTCACCAAGTACGTCTTGTAACCCGGTCTGAAAAAACGCTCGGTGCCGCTGAACATACACGGATGGTGATCGCCCCAGGGAAGCCCGCCATCTCCCCGCATGGCGGCGACCAACTTGTCCTTGTCGTGGAACATCGACGCCACCACCATGATGCCGCCTGCCACGTAGACCGGCGAATCCTCGATGGCCAGCGCCAGCGCCTGTTCTTCGGGTAACACGAACTCACCGCCGCAGTGTTCCATATAGCCGGATGCGACATGCGCGCTCAGCCACTCGCGGATCAGCCGGGCATTGCAGCCTGTCTTCTCGGCAAGGGCTTGCGGGGTCACCGGTTTGCTATCCGCCATCGCCTTATACAGCCCCAGTTCATCGCCCAGCATCACATTGGCGAGCATCGCGGCGGCGCCCATGTCGGACACCAGCGAGCCCATGAACGCGTGAAGTTTTGCCTCGTCCATAACGGACCCTCCTCTCAGAAGGCCACCGTCGGCACGGGCTGATCTGTCCTGAAAACTGTTGGCGGTGGTCGGATGTAAACGACGGCGTGTTTCGTCAAGCCCGAACCGAGACAGGCCCTGCGTCGTCGTGAAGCGTAGATTCTAACCCCACGATGGAACGACGTACGTTTCACTGGGCCGAACGGCACCACCACGATTGCGCGTACCAGCGCTCACCGTCGAACTCGATCCCGCTCAGTGTGAAGCCCTCTCTGGCCATCGCCGAGACTGTGGCGTCGTAGAGTTCTGGCAATAACAACGCGCCTGCGCCGTAGACCGGCCGCAGGCTTGCCACGTTGGAGTGCCGGTTCAGCGCGTCGCACACGCGGTGGGCGATGGTCAGATCGCCGAGGATCGCGGCAGTGCGTTTTGCAGGCACCGACTGAAGTGCGACACCTTTGCTGCGTCGAGGGGTGATGACAAATTGCATGGTGGGGTTGCCTGATAAACTGTACGTATATACAGTTAACGCAACATGGCGTGCAGGGTCAACGGCGCCGAACCTCATTCCGACAAGGTGACGGCTCATGTGCGGCGGAATCGAAGCGAAAGACAAAAACCGGGCGTATGAGCCTGTGCGGGTCTATTTCCCGAATCCCAAAGCGGCGTTCCCGGTCATGCTGGAAGACGGCACCGATCTGGGATGGTTGCCCTGGGGGCGCCGTAAGGAACAACTCGGCAGCGGACCGCAAGGCGGCTGGGCAAGACGTGAGAGCCTTGAAAATGGCACGTGGGCGAAGTACCGGCCTCAGCGCGCGTTCGGGCTGATCAGCCGCTACATGGAGAAAGACGCCGAACGCGTGTCGCACTGGTTCGACGTGGAAGATGGGCAGGCGCTGGAATGCGTGGTGACCGGCGAGCCGGGAGACCGACGCGTGTATGTTGTGACGTCACCTTCGCCACCGCAGTTCTCAGCCATCCACGACCGCTGGCCGCTGATCGCGCAAATTCCGGGCGATGGGTTTATTGCAGCGTACTGAGGTCCAGCTTGTCCTGCGGCACCGGCATCGAGAAATAATAGCCCTGCGCCTGCCCTGCCCCCATCTCCCTCAACAGTTCCAGGGTCGCTGCATCCTCGACCCCTTCGGCGACCACGGTCAGCCCCAAAGACTCGGCCATGCGCACAATGGCGCGGACGATGGCGCGGCTGCGTGAACTGGTGGTCAGCTCCAGGGTGAACGACTTGTCGATCTTCAAACCGCTGAAATGGTACTGATGCACGTAACTGAGCGAGGAGAAACCCGCGCCGAAATCGTCGAGCACCACGGAAACACCGTTGTCGGCCAGATGCTTCATGGCCTGACGGGCCAACTCGGGCTCGGCCACCAGCGCGCCTTCGGTCAGTTCAAGGCAAATGCGCGACGGCGCGACCCCGTGCTGACTGAGCAGACCCAGCACCTCACTGGCGAACTCAGGCCGGCTGATGCTGTAGCTTGAGCAGTTCACGTGCACCGTCGGCCAATGCGCATGCGCGGGCTTGGCGAGCATCGCCACGACCTGCTGCAGCATGTAGAAGTCCAGTCTGCCGATCAGGCGCAAACCTTCCAGCGCGGGCAGGAATTGCCCGGGTGCAATCACCCGGCCATCCGACTGGCGCCAGCGAATGAGCGCTTCCAGCGCGAGAATCTTGCCCGTGGCGACGTCGATGATCGGCTGAAAATACGGCAGCAGTTCGTCGGTGCGCTTGAGCGCATTGCGCAGCGCCCCTTCCTGCTCCATCTGGTCGGACACCTCGCGGCGCACTTCCTGGTTGAACACTGCATAACTGTCGCGCCCGGCGTTCTTGACGCGGTACATCGCCGTGTCGGCGTCGCGCAACAGATCGGCCGGCTCTTTATGAAACTGTAAATCGGCCCCCACCACACCGATGCTGCAGGAGGAAAACACCGCATGCCCATCGATGTAAAACGGCACGTCGAACGCCAGCAGAATGCGCTCGGCAATCGCGACCGTGATGTCGGGCGGCGCCGCATAGGCCAGCACCGCGAACTCGTCGCCACCCAGCCGCGCCAACAGGTCGCTGTCACGCATGCAACTGCGCAGACGGTCGGCGGCCTGAATCAGCAGCAGGTCACCCGAATGGTGCCCCAGGCTGTCATTGACCATCTTGAAGCGGTCGAGGTCGATGAACATGACCACCAGTTCCTGCCCCTTGTCGCAGAAATTGTCCCACGCCACCTGCAAACGCTGTTGCAAATGGCTGCGGTTGGGCAGGCCGGTCAGTGAGTCGTGGGCATTCTCATGCTGCAGCTTGGCGTTGGCGTAATCCAGTTCACGGGTGCGGTCTTGCACTCGGGCTTCAAGCCGCAGATTGGCGGTATGAATCGCCTCGGCAGCGCTGCGTCGTGACAGCGCGGTGTCGATGTGCCGGGAAACGAAGGTCAGCAAATCCTGATCGCGAAGCGAATAGCTGACCTGTGGCGAATAACTCTGCACCGCCAGCACCCCACGCACGACACCGCCTTCGAACAACGGGATCCCGAGCCAGGAGCAGGAACGGTTGATGTCATTCTGGATGGTGATCTCACCCGAGTTTTCCAGGCGCCGCGCCTCGGCACTGTCGATCAGGCACGGACGGCGCTGGCGGATGACGTACTCGGTGAATCCACGCTCCCCCCGTCGAGGGTCGGGACGTCGGGTCAGGCGCTCATCGACGTAGTACGGGAAGGTCACCTCGCCCGTCGCGTCGTCGAACAGCGCGATGTAGAAGTTCAGGGCAAACAGCAGTTCACCGACGATGCCGTGCAGGCTTTTGAACAGGTCGGCCATATCGCCCGGCTGACTGGACAGCTCGGTGATCTGGAACAGCGCGCTCTGCAAGTGTTCCGCGCGCTCGCGGTCAGCGACTTCGCTGCGCAAGGCGTCGTTGAGGCGGGAGAGCTCGAGGGTTCGACGGGCCACGGTTTCTTCAAGCTGAGCGCGGTGCAGGATGCGGTCCAGCGCCATGGCCACGTGACGGGCGACAACCAGAAACAGCTCCTGATCCTCAACGCTGTAAACCCGCGAAACGTCGTAGACCTGCATGGCAAGCATGCCGAACACATCGTCGGAGGCGTTCTTCAGCGGCGCCCCCATCCAGAACTCGGGACGATGCCCGACGCAGTGAAAATGCTCCAGCGCCTGGGCCCGCTCGATGCCGGCGGCGTCAACGAACAGCGGTTGCTCGGTGGTCAGGACATACCCGGTCATGGACAGCCGCTCCGGGTCGAGAAATTCCTGGGTTTCGGCCTCCAGTGCGTCCACGTCAGTGATGTCAATGTAATAGGGATACGTGACCTTGCCGCTGTGGCTCTCGTACAGCGCCAGATAGAAGTTCTCGGCGTCGATCAGCGTCGACAGCTGTTCATGAACGCCCTGAAGAAACGCCGAACGGTCTCGGGTCGAACTCGCCAGGTAGGTGATTTCGTACAGCACCCGCTGAGTGGCCTGGGCGCGCGCCAGCGCGTCGGTCTGCAAGCGCGCACCCAGCTTGCTCGCCAACGCCACCAGAAACGGATTCCCGGACTCACGCTCAGGCGTCAGCAACCAGCCCAGCGCCGATTCGCCATGCCCCGTTACCCAGCGCTGCAGCCCGTGATCGCGACAGAACGCGTCGAAGCCTTCCCGGGGAATCAACCGGGGCCATTCGGTCCACGCATCGCCCTGCCCCATCAGATGCATGTGCTGTCCAGCGCGGTAGGCCGCCCAGCTCAGTTCAGGAGCGGCCAGCCTGGCTGCGCGCAATAACGATTCAAGGGTGGTTTCGTCGATCATCGAAGACACATCTTCCAGCCCGTCGTCGCGCGGTCGCGACGCCTGTTCGTCGGCTAATGGCGAGCGCTGGGTAGGGTTCGAGACACGGGAATTCATTGGCGCTCCATTGCCAGCCTGGGACTGGGCTATCTTCATGGGGTCTGACAGATGGTTGCAAGCGCCATATTCGTTTTTGCTGCCTATAAACGACGGAAAATGGGCATTTCACGACATTTCACGTGACTCTGACGTATTTATCGGCAGGCTGGCATTGAAATGAAAGTTTTTCCTGAAACGCCGGTCGGGTGAAGCGTCCCCGACATCGCGCTGTCTGAGAATGACCTTTGACCGTCTTCCCCGGTCTCAGAACCCCTAGGCACAGTCCTTTTTGCCCAACTGGAGATGATCACAACATGATCAAGACTTACAGCTACGCCGCGCAAAAACCCACTGACAAACTGGCGCCCTTTCAAATCGAACGCCGTGATCCGGGCGCCGATGACGTGCAGATCGACATCCTTTTTTGTGGCGTCTGCCACTCCGACCTGCACACCGCGCGTAATGAATGGAACAACACCTTGTACCCGTCGGTGCCGGGCCACGAGATCGTCGGCAAGGTCACGGCCGTCGGCGCCAACGTCAAACAGTTCAAAGTCGGTGATCTGGCAGGCGTGGGCTGCATGGTCGACAGCTGCCAGCATTGCGCCTCCTGCGCCGAAGGCGACGAGCAGTACTGCGAAAACGGCTTCACCGGCACGTACAACGGTCCGGTGTTCGGCGGCGAAAATACCTTCGGTGGCTATTCCGACAAGATCGTGGTGAAGGAAAAGTTCGTTCTGAAGATTTCTCACAGCGACAACCTCGCCGCTGTCGCGCCGTTGCTGTGTGCCGGGATCACTACCTATTCCCCGCTGCATCACTGGAAAGTCGGCCCGGGCAAGAAAGTCGGGGTGGTCGGGCTCGGTGGTCTGGGTCACATGGCCGTGAAAATCGCGCATGCCATGGGCGCACACGTAGTCCTGTTCACTACTTCGCCGAACAAGCGTGAAGACGGCCTGCGCCTGGGCGCCGACGAAGTCGTGGTCTCCAAAAACCCGGATGAGATGGCAAAACAGGCCAACAAGCTCGACTTCATCCTCAACACCGTCGCCGCGCCTCACGATCTGGATGCGTTCCTGAACCTGCTCAAGCGCGACGGCACGATGACGCTGGTCGGTGCGCCGGATCATCCCCATCCATCGCCTACGGTGTTCAACCTGATCTTCAAGCGCCGCAGCCTGGCAGGCTCGCTCATCGGCGGCATCAAGGAAACCCAGGAAATGCTGGATTTCTGCGCCAGACACGGGATCGTCTCGGACATCGAGATGATTCACATGAAGGACATCAACGAAGCCTACGAGCGCATGGTCAAGGGTGACGTGAAATACCGTTTCGTCATCGACATGGCCACCCTTAAAGAAGAAGCGTCAGCAGCCTGATGCTTCCAAGGCGCAGGGCTGATCGGCGTTCGCCGACCCGCCCGGCCCTTTCGTAACCTCCTGTGTTTTTCCTGCGCAAAATTTCCGCAACCATTCTCGTCGGCACAGGTCACTAATCCTGCGCTCCTTGCTCTGCAAGCCCCGCAACCCCTTGTTCCGCTTCAGCCGCCAGGCCCTTGTTCAAGTGTGCAAAGCGGATTAGAGAGAACCATTCAAAAGCGTATGTACTTATTCAAATGAATGCGCAGACCGTTCATTGATTATGGTGGGTCGCTTGACGCATCAACTGCCGTACATGCCTGGGCGCCCGCCCACCGTCGGGGCCAGGCTTGACTCAACGCTGACGAGGAACCTGTCCATGACCGATCAGCCTGATAAAAATGAGCCGCAATCCGACCTCACGGCCTTCACCGTGCCGTCGCGCAGAAACTTTCTCAAATCCATCGGTGTTTCCAGCCTCGCCGCCGCGACGGCGCCGATCTGGACCCAGGCACTGGAAGCCCAGGCCGCCGTGCCCGACGACACCGACCCACCGGCCAGGGATGAGCGGCGCATGACCCTCAAGGTCAATGGCCAGGCCCATACCCTCAATCTCCCCGCCAACGCCGCGCTGCTGGATGTGCTGCGTGACCGTTTGCAACTGACGGGCACCAAGAAAGGCTGCGACCACGGCCAGTGCGGGGCTTGCACCGTTCATGTCAACGGCACCGCGATCAACGCGTGTCTGTCGCTCGCAGCCATGCACGAAGGCGACGAGATCACCACCGTTGAAGGCCTCGCGAAAAACGGACAACTGCACCCGGTGCAGGAAGCCTTCTGGGAGCACGACGCCTACCAATGCGGTTACTGCACCAGCGGCCAGATCATGAGCGCCGTGGCCATGCTTCAGGACAAGAACATCGGCAGCGACGACCACAGCGTTCGCGAGGCCATGAGCGGCAACATCTGCCGCTGCGGCGCCTACAAGAACATTCTGGCGGCGATTCAGAGCGCAAGAATCAAGCTGCAGGAGGTGACCTGATGAGAGCCTTTGATTACGTCCGCGCCGGCAGCGTCGAGCAGGCCGTCGCGACCCACGCGAAAAGCGATACAGCGTTTTTTCTCGCCGGCGGCACCACCCTGCTCGATCTGGTGAAACTCGACGTGATGCCAGCCGATCAGGTAATCGACGTCAATCACCTGTCCCTCAAGCAGATCGAGGTGCAGAAGGACGGCCGCGTGCGCATCGGTGCGCTGGTGACTAACAGCGATCTGGCGCATCACGCCTACATTGTCGAACACTACCCGGTGTTGTCTCAGGCGCTGCTGTCCGGCGCGACCACGCAGTTGCGCAACAAGGCGACCACGGCGGGCAATGTCATGCAGCGGGTGCGTTGCAATTATTTCCGGGACGGCTATTCGCCGTGCAACAAACGTCAACCCGGCTCGGGCTGCGCCGCCATCGACGGCCATAACCGCAGCGTGCATGCGGTCCTCGGCACCAGCGACCAGTGCATCGCGACGCATCCGTCGGACATGTGCGTGGCGATGGCAGCCATCGGCGCAACCATCGACGTGCAGGGTCCCAAAGGCAAACGCAGCATCGACTTCCTCGACTTCCATCTGCTGCCGGGCTCGACACCCTGGAAAGAGCATGCCCTGCAGGACGACGAACTGATCACTCACGTGGTGCTGGAGGCACCGCTGGCCGGGAGCCGATCGGGTTACCTGAAGCTCCGTGACCGGGCCTCGTATCAGTTTGCCCTGGCGTCCAGCGCGGTGATTCTGGTGATGGATGGCGACACCGTGCGCGAGGCACGGATTGCCATGGGCGGCGTAGGCACCAGACCCTGGCGGGCGATGGAAGCCGAACGCGCGCTCAAAGGTGCGACCCTCACGCCGCAAAACATGGAGAAGGCGGCCGCGATCGCGATGCAAGGCGCCAAACCCTATCGCCATAACGCCTACAAGATTGCCCTTGGGCAACAGGCGATCGTGCGCAACCTCAGCACCCTGACGGCATGACCGGGAGGACACGAACATGACGGACTCAACCATGATCGGCTCGGCGCCACGCCGGATTGACGGGCGGCGCAAGGTGACCGGCGCGGCCATGTACGCCTCCGACCACCACCTGCAAAACATGGCTTACGGCTACGGCGTTTTCAGCACCGTCGCCAGCGGCAAGATCACCGCGCTGGACCTCGACGCGGCACGCAAATCCCCAGGCGTGCTGGAGGTTTTCCACCACGGCAATTTCCCGTCGCTGTACCACAACTCGGCGCTGCCGATGTCCTTCGCGCAGATCCTCAAGGCGGCCAAGTCCGACGAAAGCCGCCTGCCGTTCGAGGACGACACGGTGTACTACGCCGGGCAGTTCGTCGCCCTGGTGGTGGCCGATACCTTCGAGCACGCCCGCGCAGCGGCTTACAAGATCAAGGTCAGCTACAGCAAGACCAACGCCGTCGCCAACCTTGAGCAGGGTCTGAAAGCCGGCACGCTGCAGGACGGCAGCCCGAACCACACCCGAGGGGATGCGGCATCGGCCTTTGACAGCGCCGCCCACAGCATCGACGCGACGTATTCGACGCCGGTGGAAACCCATAACCCGATGGAAATGCACGCCACCGTCGCCAGTTGGGAAGACGGCCGACTGATTGTCTACGAGGCCTCTCAGGGTGTGGTCGCGCATCGCAACTCGCTGGCGAAGATCTTCGGGTTGATACCGGAAAAGGTCGAGGTTCGCGCGCCGTTCATTGGCTCGGGATTTGGCAGCAAGCTATGGATCTGGCCGCACTCGGTCGCGGCCTGTGGCGCAGCCAAGGTCCTCGATCGCCCGGTACAGTTGGTCGTACCTCGGCAACAGATGTTCACCACCACCGGGCATCGGCCTGAAACCCGGCAGCGGCTGCGCCTGGCCACCGACGACAAGGGCCAGCTGGTGTCGGTCCGTCACGAGTCGATCAACACCACGTCGTTCACCGACCCGTACAAGGAAAACTGCGGCACCTCGACCAAAAGCCTGTACAGCTGCGCGAACGTACTGGTGACGCACAAGACCATTGAAGTCAATCGCGGCACACCGACCTCGATGCGCGCGCCAGGCGCCGCGCCCGGGCTGTTCGCCCTGGAATCGGCGATGGACGAGATGGCCGATAAAATCGGCATGGACCCGCTGCAGTTTCGCAAGCTCAACGTCTCGGAACGTGACGAGAGCCAGAACCTGCCATGGTCCAGTAACCATTTGCAGGAATGCATCGACCAGGCGGCCGAGCGCTTCGGCTGGAGCAAGCGTAATCCCAAACCGGGTTCGATGAAGGAAGGCACTGAAATCATCGGCTATGGCATGGCGGCCTGTAACTGGGACGCCTATCGCACCCCTGCCGAGGCGCAAGTTTCATTGCGTGCAGACGGCACGGCGTACGCGATCTGCGGCGTGCAGGACATCGGGACCGGCACCTACACCATCGTGGCGCAAGTGGTCAGCAGCATCACCGGCATCCCGCTGGACAAAATCGAGGTCGAACTCGGCAACTCCTCGTTCCCTCCCGCGCCCGTGTCAGGCGGGTCCTGGGCGACGGCCAGCGTGTTGCCTGCGATTGCAGAAGCGACGCGTCAGGCCATCGAGCAACTGAAAGCCTTCTCCGCAGCACCCAAAGGCGTGTTTGCAGGGACCAAGGCCGATCAGATCAGCTTCGAACAGGGCCAGTTGAAAAGCGGCGAGAAAGCCTTTGCCATCGCCGACGTGCTCAAGGCGCAGAAGCAGTCGAGCGCCTTCGGTGAAGCGAAAACCGGGATGAACGACACCAGCAAGCATTCGTTCCGCTCGTTCGGGGTGCATTTCGTGGAAGTCCGCTGGGATCCGGGCATCTCGCGGCTGCGCGTCGCGCGGGTGGTCAGCGCCATCGACGTCGGCAAAGTGATCAACCACAAGACCTCGCTCAATCAGGTCGAAGGGGCCATCGTCATGGGCGTCGGGATGGCGCTGTTCGAAGCCACTGATTTCGACGAGCGCGACGGCATGCCGGTCAACAACAACTACGCCGAGTACGTGGTGCCCGTGCACGCAGACCAGCCGGAAATCGACGTGATCCTGCTCGATTATCCCGACTACGAACTCAATGAGTTCGGCGCACGCGGCATCGGCGAGATCGGCATTACCGGCCTTGCCGCGGCCGTCGCCAACGCCGTGTCACATGCCACTGGCAAGCGCATCCGCGACCTGCCGATCACCCTCGACAAACTGATGGAGCTGCCGCCAACGATGAGTGCCTAATCAACGATGAGGCCATCGTGTGGGCGCGAGTTCATTCGCGCCCACACGATATTGCGCCAACCCGGTACTGATCAAACGCTCACAGTAACTCCGGCTCGATCCGGTCCCGCCCTCCCATCTTTGCGGCATAGACACCCGAATCGGCGCGCAGCAGCAAGGCATCGCCTCCCTCGCCTTTACGCCAGCTGGCGATCCCGAAACTGGCGGTCACCCGGCCCACGCCGTCCACCGGTTCCGCGCGCAACGCCGCCCATAGCTCACTGGCGAGCGCAAACGCCTGGTTGCCATCGGTGTCCGGGCACAGCACCATGAACTCCTCGCCCCCGAGGCGGCAGAACACATCGCTGCGACGCAGACGGTGACAGAGGCGCCTGCAGATCGCCTGTAACACATGGTCACCCACCGCGTGCCCCAGTTGATCGTTGATGCACTTGAAATGATCGATGTCGAGCATCACGACCGCGAAAATCCCGCCGTGCCGCTCGACGCGCAGCAATTCAGCCTGCAGACGCTCCTGGAAATATCGCCGGTTGTAGACGCCCGTCAACGCGTCGGTCACCGACATGGTCCGCAGCTCTTCCTCCACACGCTTGCGTTCGGTGATGTCCAGACACACTGCCAGGTAGCCGATCCATTGATCGTGCTCATCAAGCACCGGGCTGACCTGCATGTTGACCCGCAGATGGCTTGCGTCCTGGCGCACCAATGTCCAGTCATGCGCCTGATGGCCGTGCTCCTCGACCGACTCCACAAGCATGGCTTCCCCGGTCTTGATCGAACGTCCATAACGCTGGCTCAGCTCGCAGACATGCTCGGCCAGCTCGGACGACAGGTGCAGCTGACGCAGCGTCAGTTGCCCGCACACCTCTTCACTGCTGTACCCCAGCATCCGTTCGGCGCCGATATTGAAGGTAGTGATCACCCCGTCCAGATCGGTGGCGATGATCGCCACTTGTGTCGCGGCGTCCAGCACATTGCGCAGCTGTCCGTGGGCGCTGCGCAGTTGCTGCTCGCGCTGACGCAACTGCCCGGTGCGCTGCTCCACCAGACGCAAGGCGCGCTGACGCTGGCTGATCAAGGCGTACAGCAAGGCACTGAGCATGAAACTGAGCAGCGCGCCGAGAACCACCACGCTGTCATTCCCGGACGGGTTGGCGGTGATGAACACCGTGGTCGGCCGGACTTGCAGGCGATAGCTGCGCCCAGCGAAATCCAGCGTTTTGGTGAGTTTCAGATCACTGATCGCTGGCTTGGTCGCCGATTCATACAACAGCGCCGGCGCCTGCGCCGACGTGAGGTCTTCCAGGCCAACCGCCAGATTGTCCTGGTCAGTGGGGGGCAATGCTTCGGTCATCATCTGGCGCAGGCTGATCACCGCCAGCAAGAATCCCTGCAAGGGCTCTGCCTCGGCTCCCGTGACATGAGAACGGGCCACCACGGGCGCAACCAACAGCACACCCTCGCGATTCTCCGTTTCCAGCCCCATCAGGTCCATCCGGGGCGAAGCCGCCATTTCACCAGACTGCAGCGCGCGCTCAAGCGTTGCCCGTCGTACGCTTTCGGAGTTCACGTCGAAGCCCAATGGCAAGGCCGAGGTGCCGAGGCTCCGGGCATACCGGACCGGGAAGTAATACGGCCGTGTGCCGGCCACCTTGAGCGCTTGATCGTCGCCGAGCTCTCGCACGGAATAATCCGTCAGACCAGCTTCGCGCGCGCGACGTTCATACGATGGTCGATCAGCATCAGCCACTTTCGGCGCCCACGCATAAACCTGGGTGTACACGAGCAGAGGATGAGTGAATCCGTTGAATTCGTCTTCCGACACCTCGTCGGAATACACGAAGAAGCGACGCAGACTGTCCACGCGTCGAACCTGTCCTTCGAGGCGGTCCTCAATTCGGCTGATACGCTCCGCGGCCAACAGTTCGAACCGCTGATACAACTGACGCTGATACGACTCGACATTGGCCCAAGCCAAAAAGGCTGTCAGCACGGCGCCCGCAGAAAACACGAGCGTACCCACAACCCATGAGGAGCTGTCTTCGTTGATGAGGCCAAGGATTTTGGCGCTTGCCTTGTTTGACGACATACGCAGAACTCATGACGCCACAGTGTTGCCGCGACACGTGGCCAGAATTCACTTATAGCTATTCGCCATTAGTTTGCATAGTGCTGTGTGTCGCCCGCCTTATAACGTGTCCAAGCGCCGGCCCGTGCGGGCTGGCGCTTGGCGCACGGCGGTAACGGTTCAGCGCGCGGTGATCTTCCAGGCGCGGTGGACTTTGCCGTTACGGGCGAAATCCGGGTCGATGGTTTGCTGGGTGATCTCCTCGACGGCATAACGTTCGGCCAGGTTCTCTTCCAGCTGGAACTTGCGGAAGTTGTTCGAGAAGTACAGCACCCCGCCGCTGGCCAGACGCGCCATCGCCAGGTCAATCAACTGCACCTGATCGCGCTGCACATCGAACACTCCCTCCATGCGCTTGGAGTTGGAGAACGTCGGCGGATCGATGAAGATCAGGTCGTACTCGTCACGACTGGACTCAAGCCAGGCCATGACATCGCCTTGCTCCAGACGGTTCTTGTCCGAGAAACCATTGAGCGACAGGTTGCGGCGTGCCCAGTCCAGATAAGTTTTCGACAGATCGACACTGGTCGTGCTGCGTGCACCGCCTTTGGCTGCATGAACGCTGGCCGTGGCGGTGTAACAGAACAGGTTAAGGAAACGCTTGCCCGCCGCTTCGCGCTGAATGCGCATCCGCATGGGTCGGTGATCGAGGAACAGACCGGTGTCCAGGTAGTCGGTCAGGTTGACCAGCAGCTTGATGCCGCCTTCGTTCACCTCGTTGAACTTGCCCTGCGCGCTCTGACGCTCGTATTGCCTGGTACCGCTCTGGCGCTCACGGCGCTTGACCACCACGCGGCTCTTGTCGATGTTCAGTGCCTGCGGAATCGCGGCCAGTGCGTCGAACATGCGAATCGAGGCCTTTTCCGGGTCGATGGACTTCGGTGCCGCGTACTCCTGAACGTGGACCCAGTCGTGGTACAGATCGATGGCCATCGCGTATTCAGGCATGTCCGCATCGTAGACGCGGTAGCAGTCGATCCCTTCGCGCTTGACCCACTTGCTCATTGCCTTGAGGTTCTTCTGCAGGCGGTTGGCAAACATTTGCCCGCCTTCGCTCAAGCGTGGCTGCTCGATGACCGGCGCCGGCGCAGGTGTCGGCTTGATCGGGTTGCCGTTCTTGTTGAACTGACGCTCTTGCGGCTCGTCCGGTGTCTGGTCGTAGGCGGCCTGCTCGCGCTCAGCCTGACGCTGTTCCGGGGTACGCCGCTCGCCCGTGACGAACTGGTCAGGCTGGACCTTGATCAGCAAAAGCTTGCAGGGCAACGCACCGTTCCAGAACGCATACTGCTTGTGGCTGCGGATGCCCATGCGCTTGCCCAGGTCCGGGGCGCCGGTAAACACGGCAGCCTCCCAGTTCAGGCATGCCTGACGCAGGCGCTCGCCGAGGTTCTGGTAGAGGTACAACAGGCTTGCCTCATCACCCAGACGCTCGCCGTACGGAGGGTTACAGATGACCAGGCCTTTCTGGTTCTGGTCTGGACGTGGCTCGAAGGTCGCGACCTCGCCCTGGTAAATCTTGATCCAGTCCGACAGGCCCGCGCGCTCGACGTTGTTGCGGCCGGGCTGAATCAGCCGTGGATCGGCTTCGTAGCCACGGATCCAGGACGGCGTCTTCGCAAGGCCTGCCTCGGCACGCGCCAGCGCTTCATCGTGCAATTTGCGCCACAGGGCCGGAACATGCCCCAGCCAGGCCGAAAAGCCCCAACGCTCGCGCTTCAGGTTCGGGGCGATGTCGGCGGCGATCATGGCGGCTTCGACCAGGAACGTGCCTGCGCCGCACATCGGGTCAGCCAGTGCACCGCCTTCGGCCGCGATACGTGGCCAGCCGGAACGGATGAGGATGGCGGCCGCGAGGTTTTCCTTCAACGGCGCCGCACCCTGCTGCAAGCGATAACCACGCTGGTGCAGGCTGTGGCCGGACAGGTCCAGGGAAAGGATGGCTTCGCCACGGTCCAGGCGCAGGTGAACGCGCAGGTCGGGATTGAGCTTGTCGATGGACGGGCGCAAACCGTCCGAGGTGCGCAGACGGTCGACGATGGCGTCTTTGACCTTCAAGGCGCCGAAATGGGTGTTGTCGATGCCCGAGCCGTGGCCACTGAATTCCACGGCCAGCGTGCCGTCGGGCTCCAGATGGTCGGCCCACTCGATGTCATGAACCCCGTGATAGAGGTCTTCGGCGTCCTTCATCGGGAAGCGCTTGAGCACCAGCAACACACGGTTGGCCAGCCGCGACCACAAACACAGCCGGTAGGCGGTTTCCATGTCGGCGCTGCCGCGGATGGTCGATGTGTGTTCGCGGGTTTCCTGGAGGCCAAGTGCAGTGGCTTCCTCAGCGAGCAGGCCTTCGAGGCCTTTGGGACAGGTGAGGAAAAGTTCGTAACGGTCCGACATGAGTATTCCAGAGCCTTGGCTATGAGTGGCTGGACAACGCATTGTCCAGCCCGATTCAAACAGGCGCCTTTCATGGAGAACGCCTGCGTGGCACACACATTGTGCCGATCCACCACACCGATACATTTCGAGTGAGGCAGCAGTGAGGCAGCTATGCCCGCCCGCATGGCGGGCCGACATTCTGATATTAAAAAACCACTATTCAGCCCGACGACGCCAGTAATAAAAAGTCACATCACTGACCCTTCGTCGTTTTAAATCTGACGTCAATCAGCCATCAGACGTACATGAGAACCACTCGCGAATTTCATGAAGACCCCCGAATCAGGGCGTCTGGCGAAAAAAACACCCTTGGAGCTGCTCGTTGCTTATGGTCTTAATGCCTCAACGGTTACGTTCTTATGACAAAACGATCATTCACAGCGTCCCATGCATTGGTTAGAAATCAACTCAGGTTGTCGTCGCAACGACGACAGCATCTGGCCCGCGACGCCGGCAGCGGGCCTGCAAAGGCAGAAGATTTCTGCCTGACCTCGACTCGAGGTCTCCAAGGACATAACAGTCAACAAACGAGGGCAACACCCTATGAGAAGACTTAAGCGTGATCCGTTGGAAAGAGCTTTTTCGCGCGGATATCAATACGGCGTAACTGGTAAATCCCGTGAGCTTTGCCCATTTACTCTACCGTCGGTACGTCAAGCCTGGATCAACGGCTGGCGAGAAGGACGAGGCGACAACTGGGACGGTATGACCGGCACTGCGGGTATACACAGGCTCAACGAACTTCACGCGGTCGGCTGACACTTAACTACCAAAGGGACATTCCGACTTTTTTAAGGTTTCTTCAGGAATTCGACAACTAGATTCGCTTCACCTTAACCATGCACGTCCCATCCGGACGGCGGGCTAAAGCCCAAGAGGGGTTCCAGTCGGAACCCCTCTTTTTGTTTCGGCATTCAAGCGTGTCAGCACAAGCTATTTCGGCATCGCAGCGATGGCGTCCACCGACTCGCGGATCAGCGCCGGGCCTTTGTAGATAAACCCTGAATAAATCTGCACCAGACTTGCCCCCGCTGCGATTTTTTCCGCTGCGTGCTTGCCCTCGGTAATGCCGCCCGCCGCGATGATCGGCAACTTGCCGCCCAGCTCACTGGCCAGCACCTTGACGATGTGCGTGCTTTTCTCCCGCACGGGCGCACCCGACAGACCGCCCGCCTCGTCACCGTGTGGCAGTCCTTCGACGCCTACGCGGCTCAATGTGGTGTTGGTGGCAATCACCGCGTCCATGCCCGACTCCAGCAGCGCGCTGGCGACCAATACCGTTTCTTCGTCGCTCATGTCCGGGGCGATCTTGATGGCCAGCGGCACGCGCTTGCCATGCGCCAGCGTCAAGGCTTCCTGGCGCACACGCAGCGCTTCGAGCAACTGTTTGAGCGAATCACCGAATTGCAGGCTACGCAGGCCTGGGGTGTTCGGCGAACTGACGTTGACGGTGATATAGCTGGCGTGGGTGTAAACCTTGTCGAGACAGATCAGGTAGTCGTCGACTGCGCGCTCGACCGGGGTGTCGAAGTTCTTGCCGATATTGATGCCCAGCACGCCGTTGTATTGGGCGGCCTGCACGCGACTGATCAGGTTGTCGACGCCCAGGTTGTTGAAACCCATGCGGTTGATGATGGCCTCGGCATGGGGCAGACGGAAAATCCGTGGCTTGGGATTGCCCGGCTGCGGACGCGGCGTCACAGTGCCGATTTCAACGAAACCGAAACCCAACTGAGCGAACCCGTCGATGGCCGCACCGTTCTTGTCCAGCCCGGCGGCAAGCCCGACCGGGTTTGGAAACTGCAAGCCCATGACCGTCACCGGCAACCGCACAGGCGCCTTGGTGAGCAGGCCATTGAGCCCCAGACGACCGCCCGCGCCGATCAGGTCGATGGACAGATCGTGGGACGTTTCCGGGGAAAGTTTGAACAGTAACTGGCGGGCCAGGTTATACATGGGCGGGCGCGGCTCGTTGAGGCTGAAGTCAGCGGCGGATTATAGACGCGCGCAGGGGTGAAGCGCGAGGCATGTCGAGCACTTTGCTCAACGCTCGGCGACTCACTGGCATATGGCTTGCTTGAGTCGGTTATCGAACTCGCTCCAACGGCGGAGAGAGTGATCGGACAATGGCGTCGTTTTCGTCCCGGTTATGGCCAGGATGAGGCGACGTTTTTTATGGAAGACCGCCAGCCTCTGCGCGCACGTCGGTCTTCAGGCGGAACCGAAAACCATGAACGACACCCTTGATACACCACTGGCCTGGGTCAATGGCAGCGACGCCCCGGAACTGACCACCATCGACGTGGGCTTCATGGCGCTCACCGACGCCGCTTCGCTGATCATCGCCGCGACGCAGGGCTTTGCTCAACCGTATGGTCTGAACATCAACTTGCACCGGCAACCGTCCTGGGCGAGCCTGCGCGACAAACTGGTCAGTGGCGAACTGCACGCCGCACACAGCCTTTACGGTCTGGTGTATGCCGCACAGCTGGGGATTGGCGGGCCCGCGAAGGACATGGCGGTTTTGATGGGTCTGAATCAAAACGGCCAAAGCATCAATCTCTCCCGGGCGCTGCAAGAACAAAGCGTGACCACTCCTGAAGCGCTGGACCGTCGTACGCACCAAAGCGGAACAAAACTCACCTTTGCGCAGACGTTTCCGACCGGCAATCACGCCATGTGGTTGTATTACTGGCTCGCCAGTCAGGGGATTCACCCCTTGCAGGACGTCGACAGCGTGGTCGTCCCGCCGCCACAGATGGTCGAACACCTCAAGGCGCAACGCATCGACGGCTTTTGTGTCGGTGAGCCGTGGGGCGCCAGCGCCGTCAGCCAGAATCTGGGCTTCACCCTGGCGACCACCCAGGCCATCTGGCCGGATCACCCTGAAAAGGTGCTCGGCTGCAGCCTGGAGTTCGTGCAGCGATACCCCAATACCTCGCGCGCCCTGGTCATGGCCGTGCTGGAGGCCAGCCGATTCATCGAAGAAAGCCCGGAAAATCGACGCAGTACCGCGCATATGCTCAGCGGCAGCGATTATGTGAACGCCGCCGTCGAGGACATCGAAGGGCGTTTGCTGGGCCAGTACAGCGACGGCCTTGGCAACGATTGGCAGGATCACCATGCCGCGAGCTTCCACCGTAACGGCGAGGTGAACATGCCTTACCTTTCCGACGGCATGTGGTTCATGACCCAGTTCCGCCGCTGGGGCCTGCTGCGCGAGGATCCGGATTACCTCAACGTCGCCCGGCAGGTACAGCAGCTTGCGCTCTATCGCCAGGCAGCCGAGGCACTGAACATCCCCGTGCCCGCCCAGGCGATGCGCAGCAGCCAGCTCATCGACGGCAAGGTCTGGGACGGCAGCGACCCGGTGGGTTATGCCCATGGTTTCAAACTGCACGCGCTGGCCGATACCGTGCCTGCCTCCATCGATCACTGAAGGGAGACGCAATCATGCTGCGAATCCTGTTGATCAACGACACCCCCAAGAAAGTCGGACGCTTGAAGGCCGCGCTCAGCGAGGCCGGCTTCGAGGTGATCGACGAGTCCGGGCTGATCATCGATCTGCCGGAGCGCGTGCAGGCGGTGCGTCCGGACGTGATTCTGATCGACACCGAGTCGCCGGGACGGGACGTACTGGAGCAAGTCGTGCTGATTACCCGCGACCTGCCCCGCCCGATCGTGATGTTCACCGATGAGCACGACCCCGGCGTCATGCGCCAGGCCATCAAGTCCGGGGTCAGCGCCTACATTGTCGAAGGCATTCACGCACAGCGCCTGCAGCCCATTCTCGACGTGGCCATGGCACGCTTCGAGAGCGATCAGGACCTGCGCGCGCAGCTTCAGGCGCGTGACCAGCAGTTGGCCGAGCGCAAGCGCATCGAAACCGCCAAAGGCCTGCTGATGAAGATGAAGAGTTGCACCGAGGACGAGGCCTACACGCTCATGCGCCGTCAGGCCATGAGCCGGCAGCAGAAGCTGGTGCAAGTGGCGGAGCAGATTATCGCCATGAGTGAGCTGCTGGGTTAACGGATGGCCCACGTTTTGCTACGTAGTTTGCACAGGTAGCCAACGGCGGTTGCCCCACTTTCGACAAAGACGTCGCACACCCTTTCGCACAGCGCGAACAGGGTTGCGACGTTTTTTCGTTTTGGCCCCCAGAAAACGGGCCGGGTGGAGCGCCGGGTTGGTGCTTCACCTGCAAGACCTGACCCGTGACGGTGCGAGCGACAGCCGCTCCAGCAACGATTTCCTGCAGATGAGGTGTTAGATGAATACAAGC
This sequence comes from Pseudomonas abietaniphila, assembly GCF_039697315.1. Lineage (NCBI taxonomy): Bacteria > Pseudomonadati > Pseudomonadota > Gammaproteobacteria > Pseudomonadales > Pseudomonadaceae > Pseudomonas > Pseudomonas abietaniphila. Next base: position 401,774 of record NZ_CP155619.1, read on the forward strand.
TTCTGGAAAGCCGGCCATAAACCCACGCTGTTCGCAGCCTTCCTCTACTTCGACTTGAGCTTCATGGTCTGGTACCTGCTCGGCCCGCTGGCCGTGCAGATCGCCACAGACCTTCACCTCACCACGCAACAACGCGGCCTGATGGTCGCCACCCCGATCCTGGCGGGCGCATTCCTGCGGTTTTTGATGGGCATGCTCGCCGATCAGCTGTCACCCAAGACGGCCGGCATCATCGGCCAGATCATCGTCATCGCTGCTCTGCTTTGCGCCTGGCAACTGGGCATTCACAGCTATGAGCAAGCGTTGTTGCTGGGCGTGTTCCTGGGCATGGCCGGTGCCTCGTTTGCCGTGGCCCTGCCGCTGGCGTCGCAATGGTACCCGCCGCAGCACCAGGGCAAGGCGATGGGTATCGCAGGTGCAGGTAACTCCGGCACGGTGTTCGCCGCCCTGATCGCACCGGTCTTGGCTGCCAGCTTTGGCTGGAGCAATGTGTTCGGCTTCGCGGTCGTACCCCTGGTCCTGACCCTGATTGCCTTCTCGCTGATGGCGCGCAATGCGCCGGAGCGCCCGAAAGCCAAGTCGATGGGCGACTACTTCAAAGCCTTGGGCGACCGCGACAGCTGGTGGTTCATGTTCTTCTACAGCGTTACGTTCGGAGGCTTCATCGGTCTGGCCAGTGCCCTCCCCGGCTACTTCAACGATCAGTATGGCCTGAGCCCGGTGACGGCGGGCTACTACACCGCAGCCTGCGTGTTCGGCGGCAGCCTGATGCGCCCTCTTGGTGGCGCGCTGGCAGACCGCTTCGGCGGCATTCGCACCTTGTCCGGCATGTACGCGGTTGCCGCGATCTGCATCGCTGCTGTCGGTTTCAACCTGCCGAGCTCATGGGCCGCGCTGGCGCTGTTCGTCGCCGCCATGCTGGGCCTGGGCGCAGGTAACGGCGCGGTGTTCCAACTGGTGCCACAACGCTTTCGTAAAGAAATTGGCGTGATGACCGGCCTGATCGGCATGGCGGGCGGCATCGGCGGATTTCTCCTCGCCGCCGGTTTGGGTGCGATCAAGCAAAATACCGGCGACTATCAGCTGGGTCTGTGGCTGTTCGCTCTGCTCGGTGTGCTGGCATGGTTCGGCCTGATGAACGTCAAGCGCCGCTGGAGAACCACTTGGGGTTCCGCCGCCGTCACCGCTGCTCGCGTCTGAGCCTGACGGAGGTTGGCGATGAATCAACCGTTGACGTTGACCCCGGCCAAGGCAGTCGGCTTGCAGGTGCGCTTTGCCGAGTACAGCGCCAGCGGACCACGGGCTGAGAACCAGGACGCCACGCGCCTGGTCACCCCCGCGCCAGCGCTCGCCGCCAGCAAGGGATACCTGTTCGGGCTGGCGGACGGTGTCAGTCACTGTGCCGATGGCGGCCTGGCGTCCCGCTCGACCCTTCAGGCCCTGGCAATGGATTACTACGCCACGCCGGAAACCTGGGGCATCGCCCAGGCACTGGACCGCCTGCTGCTCGCACAGAATCGCTGGTTGCTGGCGAACGGTCTTTTGACCACGCTCAGCGCACTGGTCCTGCGCGGCCGTCGCTTTACCCTCGCCCATGTCGGTGACTCCCGGGTTTATCGCTGGCATGAAGGGGTGTTGCAGCGCATCAGCGAGGATCACGTCTGGGAGCAACCGGACATGCAGCACGTGCTCAAACGCGCGCTGGGCCTGGATCAATACGTGGTCATGGATTATCTGGACGGTGAACTGCGTCAGGGCGAACGTCTGCTGCTGATCAGCGACGGCGTCTGGTCGACGCTGAACGATGGGCGTATTCGTACGATTCTCAGCGAACAGCATGATCTGGACGCCGCCGTGCGGACGTTGGTCGACGCCGCGCACTTGTCTGGAAGCCAGGACAACGCCAGCGCCGTGCTGATCCAGATCGATCAGTTGGGCACCGATACGCTGGCCGATACGCTGATTCAGTTACAGCAGTGGCCGTTGCCGCCGTCACTCAAGCCTGGCCAGTCCTTCGAGGGCTGGCAGATCGAGCAGCGGCTGGGTGACTCACGGCAATCCTTGCTGTATCGGGTTCTCGACGCCGAGCGACAACCCTGGTTACTCAAAACCCTCCCCGACGCGCGTGACGATGAGCCCGGGGCCGGCCAGGCATTGCTGCTGGAAGAGTGGTTTCTGCGCCGGGTTGCCGGACGCTTTTTCCCACAAGTGCATCTCCTGCCTGATCGCCAGCATCTGTACTACGTCATGCGTGAGTACCCGGGCCAGACCTTGGCGCACACCTTCCGGCAACAGGGACCTATGGAGCTGGCGCGATGGTCAACCCTCGCGCGGGACCTGATAGGGGCTGTTGGCTTACTGCACCGACGCAATATCGTTCATCGCGACATCAAGCCGGAAAACGTGCTGATCGATGCCAACGGCGAGCTGCGCGTGCTGGATTTCGGCCTCGCCTTCTGCCCCGGTCTGTCTGCTGACGTCCAGGGCGATGTTCCTGGCACGCCGAGCTTTATCGCCCCCGAAGCGTTTGAAGGGGCCGAACCCGCGCCAGCACTCGACCTGTATGCCGCGAGCGTCACGCTGTATTTCCTGCTGACCGGGCACTATCCGTACGGAGAAATCGAGGCCTTTCAACACCGACGCTTCGGCAGCCCCATCCCCGTCAGCCGCTACCGCCCGGACGTACCCGAATGGATCGAGCATCATCTGGATCAGGCACTGCAAGCCGATCCGGCGAAACGCTTCGAAACGGCCGAACAATGGCTGCTGCAGCTCCAGCACGGCGAACTTGCGACCTTGAACACCCGGCCCAAACCTTTACTGGAACGCGAACCGCTCAAGGTCTGGCAAACCGTGGCACTGCTGTCGCTGGTGTTGAACCTGTTGTTGTGGATAGCGCTAATCAAACACTGACGCTGCCAACAGCGGGCATGAAGCAATTCCGCTTATCGCGCCATCCGCGAATACTTCTAAAGAAGAACGCATCGCAAAGCAGTTTCTTTTTCTCACCCGCCAGAAAAAGAAAAACCCGGCCGAGGCCGGGTTTTTCGTGAAGCGGGGGCTAATTACTTAGCTTGAGCTTCTACTTTCGCTTCTACGCGACGGTTTACAGCGCGGCCAGCTTCAGTTGCGTTGTCAGCAACTGGACGGGTTTCGCCGTAGCCAACCGAGTTCACGCGGTTAGCGCCAACACCGTACTGGTTAACCAGAACTTGTTTAACGGCGTTTGCACGACGCTCGGACAGTTTCTGGTTGTAAGCGTCAGGACCGACGGAGTCAGTGTGACCTTCAACAGTGGTGGTGGTTTGTGGGTACTGCTTCATGAAGTCAGCCAGGTTCTTGATGTCGCCGTAGCTGTTTGGCTTGACGACCGACTTGTTGAAGTCGAATTTCACGTCCAGCTCAACACGTACGACTTCAGCAACAGCCGGGCAACCGTTGGCATCAACAGTCACGTTAGCCGGGGTGTCCGGGCACTTGTCGACGTTATCGCAAACGCCGTCGTTGTCGCTGTCGGAGCACACTTCAGCAACTGGAGCAGGTGCGGCTTCAACTTTCTTGGAGCCACCACCGAAGTTCACACCGATACCGACGCTAGGCGCCCACTCGGTGTCGCCCTGGTCGATGTTGTACTGAGCTTCAACGCCAGCACGGGCGTAGAAGTTGTCGGTGAAGTAAAGCTTGGCACCGCCGCCGATGTTGGCGAAGGTGGAGCGGTTACGACCGCCGCTGCCGTTCTGACCGATGCTCTGATCGGAGAAACCAGCCGAGACGTACGGACGCAGCATGTCGCCCGGGTTGTTGAAGTGGTACAGAGCGTCCAGAGCGGTGTTCGCGCCCTTGATGTTCTTACCATCATCGCTACGGACGTTGTGAACTTCGTCGTAGCCCAGACGCAATTCAACGTCATCAGTCAGGAAGTAGCCAACCGAACCGCCGAACAGGTTGCCGTCGTTTTTGAAATTACGAGCGCTGTCGAACTGTTCTTTCTTGGCAAAGCCTTCGATTTCGACTGCGCCTTGGCCTTGTGCCAGAGCGCCGAACGAAGTTGCGGCAACAATAGTACCAATGGCCAAGCCCAAGGTGTTTTTCAGTTTCATCCGTTAAATCCCCATCTGGTGATTGTAAAGCGGTCCCCCTAACCGGGGGACAACTCGTCGGCAAGTCTATCAGAACTTGCCTGCCCGTTAGAGATATTTGCTCCGAGTTAAGTTTCGGTAACGCCTGCAAATTTCTCACGTAATTTATCGAGTGCCCTTTTGTACCGCATTTTCGTGGCACTCAGGCCCATGTGCATTATGTCTGCGATCTCCTGAAATTCCAGTTCTGCGACAAATCGAAGCACCAGAATCTCCCTGTCAATCGGGTTCACATGCACGAGCCAGCGATCGAGGCCGCCCTTCTCTTCCGGTTTCGGCGTCTTGTCTTCAGACGCTTCCTCGAGGGGGTCCAGACTCAAAGCGTCCATCAACCGACGCTTTCGTCGCTCCTTCCTGTACTGCGTGATGCATTCGTTGTAGGTGATGCTGTAGAGCCAGGTTTTGAACTTCGATTTCCCTTCGAAATTCTTCAACCCATACAACACCTTAAGCATCACTTCCTGACAGACATCGTCCGCATCGCGATCGTTCCCTAAATAGCGCGCGCAGACGTTAAAAAGTGTCCGCTGGTAACGTCGCATCAGCTCTTCGTAGGCCCGAGTCACGTGAAACAACTCGGCGTGCGAGCGCGCAACCAACTCCTCATCAGAGAGCTCGCGGGGGTCGTAACGCAGTGAGAGCGATTGGGGTTTATTCAAAACAGGTCGTGCCGACAGTCAGATAAATGTCCGCCTGGTCCCGGGACCTCCGGGATTTTGCGGCGGCATACATTAGCAGATTTGCCGGTTCAGCGGCTGCTCACTCGCTGCTCGAGAAGGATTCGGTTCGACAACGACACCAGTTCCCCTTCATCGGTCAGCAACGTGGTCTTCACCGTGCCAATCTCTTCGATCTGTCCTTCGACCTCTCCAATACGCACTTGTTGCCCTACCTGATACAACTCCCGCACATAAATTCCTGCCAGGATCTGGCTCGCGATTTCGCGGCTGCCCAGCCCCATGGCCAGCGCAACTGCCAGACCAACGGTAATCAATCCGATAACGATGACGTGGTTCAGCAGGTCGGTTTTGACCTCCAACTGGCTGATCGCCACCGAAATACTGATGATGATCACCAGCCACTGAGCGACACGCCCCAGGCCCGCCGCGTAATCCAGTCCGACGCCTTCTGCCGCGCCGCGAACGATACCGTTGACCAGCTGCGCCAACAATACGCCTACCAACAGTACCAGTGCCGCGCCAAACACCTTCGGCAGGTACAGCGCGAGCATGTCCAGGGTGGCCGATACACGCTCAAGGCCCAGGGACTCTGCCGCCGACACCAGGAAAATCAACAGCACGAACCAGTAGACGATCTTGCCGATCAGCGTCGAAATCGGAACCTGAATCCCTGCGCGACTGATCAGTTTCGTCAGGCCGGTGCCGCCCATCAAGCGATCCAGACCCAGTTTTGCCAACAGCTTGGATAACAGGGTGTCGAGCAGCTTGGCCACCACGAAACCCAACAGAACAACCACCAGAGCGCCGAACAGATTCGGGATGAAGTTCGCAACTTTGGTCCACAACGCAGTCATTGCGGTGACCAGGCTCTGTGTCCAGAGATCCAATTCCATATTCAATCAGCCTTGTCTTTGGCAGCGGTAAACGCAGTGCCGGCAATCGTCGCCTTGCGACGGGAAACAGGTGAAACGTGAGCCGAGCCGTTGTTCACGGCCATCATCAATGCTTGTGTGCAGCGGCCGAACAGGCTGAACAGATCGCCTGCACCGACCTGGCGGTTGGCCGTCTTCAGCACGCGCCCCAGTGCCGCATCATCATCCCGGCTGGAGGACGAGGAGTTAAGCATGTCTCGCAGTGATTCTTCAAACGGGTCGTGCATAGGCACCTCACGTGATGTCACTGAAAGACGCAGCCAATTTTGCCTGAGTCACACATCACACGGTAAACGACGTCGTTTTTTTCCATCAGACCCACCGCAGACGCTTCAACAACCACATCTGCCCCACCGCAACCACGACCATCAGCGTGCAGGCAAACACAAAACCATACGGATTATCCGAGCCTGGAATGCCGCCGACGTTGATACCCAGCAAACCGGTCAGGAAGCTCATGGGCAGGAAGATCCCGGTGATGATCCCGAAGCGGTACATGGTGCGGTTCATGCGTTCGTTGAGGCGTCTGTCTTCAGCCTCAAGCACCAGCCCAACGCGCTCCCGGGTCAATTCCAGTTCTTCCAGATAACGCGTCAGGCTGTTGTTCAATTCATTCCAGTAGTCAGCATCGTCGTCCAGAAACCATGGCATCTTGCTGCGCGTCAGCTGCGCGTAGATTTCACGCTGAGGGTGCAGAAACCGACGCATGCCCGCCGCCCTGCGGCGGATGTGAACCATGTTGCCGTGCTCAGGCATGTACCGTTCGTCGGCATCTATGCGTTCTTCCATGTCGTCGACCAGTTCGGTCAGCTCGCTGACCACCGCCTGGACCTTGTCGGTGAGCAATTGCGCCAGGTAAACCAGCAATTCGGATGCGGTTTTCGGTCCCTTGCCCTCGTTGAGCAAGTCAATCAATTCATCCGTCGCACGCAATGAGCGAAGACGCAGGGAAATCACACGCTGAGCCGCCGCGAAAATTCTCACCGACACCATGTCTTCAGGTTCGGCACCGGGGTTGAGATTCACCCCGCGCAAAAACAACAGCAGTTCATTGTCCGGCAGCGACAGCAAGCGAGGCCGGGTGTTTTCTTCAAGCATCAGGTCGCAAACGAACTCACTGAGGCCGCTCGCCGTGCGCAGCCACGTCTGTGTCTGCGGGTGACTGCGGTCCCAGTGAAGCCACACGCTTTCGTGGGGCTCCAGCTGCAGGCCATCCAGTTCGGTTCGAGCTATTGAACGCGCCCCGCCTTTACCGTCCAGCACGAAGGCATGAACCAGCCCCCACTGCGCGTTTGTCTCATCGAACATTCACTGTCCTTGGTGTCCTTGCGGTTTTCTGAAGGGCGAAGCCGGTCAGTCCGGCATTTTCAGGGGGCTAGGCGAAACGATGATGCCGTTATTGTCGGCGTACACGTATTCACCGGGGCGGAAAGTCACGCCGCCAAATGTCACCACCACGTTCAGATCGCCCAGTCCGCGTTTATCGGTCTTGAGCGGGTGACTGGCCAACGCCTGCACACCGAGATCGGTCTGCGCCAGGACATCGACATCACGCACGCAGCCATAGATGACCATGCCTTCCCAGCCATTTTTGGCTGCCTTCTCCGCCAGCATGTCACCCAGCAATGCCCGCCGCAGCGAGCCGCCACCATCGACCACCAGTACTTTGCCTTTGCCGTTCTGCTCGGCTTGCTCACGCACCAGCGAGTTGTCTTCGAAACACTTGAGGGTGACGATTTCGCCACCGAACGAATCGCGACCGCCAAAATTGCTGAACATCGGCTCGACCACCTGAACCAGCTCAGGGTAGGCGTCGCACAAATCCGGAGTGATGTAGTGCATGGGTAACTCCTGTCAGTGATTCGTTTCAAGGATGAACCTGCGGCTGGCAGGTTCGCGTGGCACGCATGTCAGACCATGACAAACGCCACAATGCTTCCTTATATAGAACAAAATACTGACCGACGAGTCTTGCTCACCTGCCGCACACCTTGGCCACTCGAACGGGTGTAGCTTAGCGCCACACGACGCCCATAGGAACGCTTATGGACGCGCAAGTCAGGAAGTTGCCACCCTATTCAGCGTTGATTCAGCATTTGACGGCGTGACCTGCCGGCTGAGCCAATCCGCCACCTTGGGCCACACCTGCGCCTGCGCGGACTTGCTGACCAGCATCTGGACATGACCGAACGCTTCGCTGAAGCCTTCCTGGCGCCCCAGGCACCAGAATTCTTTCTGCTCTGAACCGACTTGCTCGAACAACTCGCGACACGCCCATTCAGGGTCCTGATGATCGCCAGCTCCCGCCACACACAGCAGCGGCACCTGCACATGACGCAAGCCGGACCACCAGTCGTCTTTCTTGTCACCGAAGCGACCGAACAGGCCGTGCCAGCGCATGCTTTCAAGCAATATGCCCATCGGCTCGTCTTCAGGGCCTCGCTTGAAACGCGGTCCGGACACGTGTTCGAAGCGCTTGAGCAGCAACCTCGAACCCCACTGCAGTGGCGGCACCTTGAGCGGCCAGTACGTGCGCGAGACCTGACTGCCGAACAACGCCGCCGAAGCCACCTGCCCAGCGTCCAGGTAGTGACCGCCCAATGCCGCGGCGAGCGTTGTGCCGCCGAGAGAATGGCCGATCCAGTGCGGAATTTGCCCGGTCTGCTCACAGACGAACGCCGCGATGGCCGGCAGGTCGTAGCGCGCATAATCGGCGACACGGTTGTGCCGGTAGGCTTCATTACGCGCAGACAACCCGTGCCCACGCATTTCCGGAATCCACACGTCGAACCCTGCACGTGCCAGAAAGGCGCCCAGCCCGATGCCTTTGGGCGAGTACCAAAAACGTCGATTGGAGAAGCTGCCATGCAGCAGGATCACTGGCACGCCACGGACATCGGGAGCGGTGACCCGCCCGAGTCGGGTCACGGCCAGCTCGACCGTGAAGTCCATGCTGTTGCCGGGTTTCAGACGGTAGACGTCCTCGACCAGGTCGCCGCGTCGTTCGGCGCTGATCAAGGCCACTGGAAAAAGATGGCTGCTGCTTTGCATAGTGCTCTTGCTTGGTTCTGAAAAGGCACACCGCCGGAATAGCACGTAGAGGCTGTCCCGGGGCTGAACCCTTCACCTGAAAAATTCGCATGAAAAAGGGCGGAACCGTTGGGCCGCCCTTCTTCAGAAAGCCGGCCCGTCGAAACGGGCCAGCATCTTACTCGATTGCTCTACCTGTGGGGTATCAGGTTGGCGCATCCTCTTCAGAGAGGAAGAACCAGGTTTCCAGTACCGAGTCGGGGTTCAGCGAAACGCTTTCGATGCCCTGCTCCATCAGCCAGCGCGCCAGATCCGGGTGGTCGGACGGGCCCTGACCGCAGATGCCGATGTACTTGCCGGCCTTGTTACAGGCCTGAATGGCGCTGGACAGCAGCTTCTTGACCGCAGGATTACGCTCGTCGAACAGGTGCGCGATGATGCCGGAGTCGCGGTCCAGGCCCAGAGTCAGCTGGGTCAGGTCATTGGAACCGATGGAGAAGCCGTCGAAGAACTCGAGGAATTCTTCGGCCATCAGGGCGTTGGACGGCAGTTCGCACATCATGATCACGCGCAGACCGTTGTCGCCGCGCGCCAGACCGTTTTCGGCCAGCAGGTCGACCACCTGGCTCGCTTCACCCAGAGTGCGCACGAACGGTACCATGATTTCCACGTTGGTCAGGCCCATCTCGTTGCGCACGCGCTTGAGGGCGCGGCACTCGAGTTCGAAGCAGTCGCGGAAGTTTTCGCTGATGTAACGCGACGCACCGCGGAAGCCCAGCATCGGGTTCTCTTCTTCCGGCTCGTACAGCTTGCCACCGATCAGGTTGGCGTATTCGTTGGACTTGAAGTCCGACAGACGCACGATGACCTTCTTCGGCGAGAACGCAGCGGCCAGGGTACTGATCCCTTCGACCAGCTTCTCGACGTAGAAACCGACCGGATCGCTGTAACCGGCGATGCGCTTGTCGACGCTTTCCTTGATGTCCAGCGGCAGGTTCGGATAGTTCAGCAGCGCTTTGGGGTGCACGCCGATCATGCGGTTGATGATGAACTCCAGACGCGCCAGACCGATACCTGCGTTTGGCAACTGGGCGAAATCGAACGCACGATCCGGGTTACCGACGTTCATCATGATCTTGAACGGCAGCTCCGGCATGGCATCGACCGAGTTCTGCTTGATGTCGAAGCCCAACTCGCCTTCGAAGATGTAACCGGTGTCGCCTTCCGCACAGGAAACCGTCACGCCCTGACCGTCTTTCAACAGTTCGGTCGCGTTGCCGCAGCCCACAACGGCGGGAATGCCCAGTTCACGCGCAATGATCGCGGCGTGGCAGGTACGGCCGCCACGGTTGGTGACGATAGCGCTGGCACGCTTCATCACCGGTTCCCAATCCGGGTCGGTCATGTCGGAGACCAGCACGTCGCCGGCCTGAACCTTGTCCATCTCGGACACGTCCTTGATGATCCGCACCTTGCCCGCGCCGATGCGCTGACCAATCGCACGGCCTTCCGCCAGAACGGTGCCCTTCTCTTTGAGCAGGTAGCGTTCCATGACGTTGCCCGAGCTGCGGCTCTTCACGGTTTCAGGACGCGCCTGAACGATGTAGAGCTTGCCGTCGTCACCATCTTTCGCCCATTCGATGTCCATCGGGCACTGGTAGTGCTTCTCGATGATCATCGCCTGACGGGCCAGGTTGCTGACTTCTTCGTCGGAGAGACAGAAACGTGCGCGATCGGCGGCTTCCACGTCGATCACCTTGACCGATTTACCGGCTTTGGCTTCGTCACCGTAAATCATCTTGATCGCCTTGCTGCCCAGGTTACGGCGCAGGATCGCAGGACGACCGGCTTCAAGGGTGTTCTTGTGAACGTAGAACTCGTCCGGGTTGACCGCGCCTTGTACGACTGTTTCGCCCAGGCCGTAGGCGCCGGTAATGAACACCACGTCACGGAAACCGGATTCGGTGTCCAGCGTGAACATCACGCCCGCCGTGCCGGTTTCAGAGCGGACCATGCGCTGCACGCCCGCGGACAGTGCGACCAGCTTGTGGTCGAAGCCCTGGTGCACGCGGTAGGAAATGGCGCGGTCGTTGAACAGCGAGGCAAAGACTTCTTTCGCCGCGCGGATGACGTTGTCGACGCCACGGATATTAAGGAAAGTTTCCTGCTGACCGGCGAAGGACGCGTCAGGCAGGTCTTCTGCGGTGGCGGAAGAGCGCACGGCAACGGCGATGTCCGGATTGCCCGCCGAGAGCGCGGCGAAGGCAGTGCGGATTTCAGCGTTGAGCTTCTCGGGGAATTCGGCCTCCATGATCCACTGACGAATCTGCGCACCGGTTTTCGCCAGGGCGTTGACGTCGTCGACGTCCAGGGCATCGAGTGCCGCGTGAATCTGATCGTTCAGACCACTTTGCTCAAGAAAATCACGATAGGCCTGAGCGGTAGTGGCGAAGCCACCGGGGACGGAAACGCCTGCGCCCGCCAGGTTGCTGATCATCTCGCCGAGGGATGCGTTCTTGCCCCCCACATGCTCAACATCATGTTTGCCGAGCTTATCGAGGGAAACTACGTACTCTACCAAGGTGATCTCTCCACTAACCGAATTGTTGTTGGGAAAAGCATTGGTGCTGTCATCACAGGAAGAAAGTGACCCTTACGCGAATGGCCCGGACCCGAAAATCTTCATCCTGAAAATCAGAACCTTGAAAAAAGGTAGAATGCGGCCAGTCATGGCTCGCAAGCCCGCCTATGATATCCAAGAATCGTCACCAGCTTAAGGCCCAAGGCGCAAATGAAACGATCCGCTTTCTTTATCTCCGACGGCACCGGCATCACAGCCGAAACGCTTGGTCAGAGCCTGTTGGCGCAATTTGAAAACATAACCTTCAACAAGTTCACCAGGCCCTATATCGACAGCGTCGAGAAGGCCCGGGCGATGGTCCAGCAAATCAACAAGGCTGCCGAAAAAGACGAGGCGCGCCCCATCATCTTCGACACCATTGTCAATCAGGACATCCGCGAGATTCTGGCGACGTCCGACGGCTTCATGATCGATATTTTCTCGACCTTCCTGGCGCCTCTTGAGCAGGAGCTTAGTTCACACTCCTCCTACTCGGTGGGCAAATCACACTCCATCGGTCACAACTCCAATTACATGGAGCGGATCGAGGCGGTGAACTTCGCGCTGGACAACGATGACGGCGCCAGAACCCATTATTACGACAAGGCCGACATCATTCTGGTGGGTGTCTCTCGCTGTGGGAAGACGCCTACCTGTCTATACATGGCCATGCAATTCGGTATCCGCGCAGCCAACTATCCGTTGACCGAAGACGACATGGAGCGCCTGCAACTGCCGCCCGCGCTGAAGCAACACCGCTCGAAACTGTTCGGCCTGACCATCGACCCTGATCGCCTGACCGCCATTCGCCACGAACGCAAGCCCAACAGCCGTTATTCAAGTTTCGCCCAGTGCGAGTTCGAAGTGCGCGAAGTGGAAAACCTTTTCCGCCGCGAGAACATTCCGAACATCAATTCCACGCATTTTTCGGTCGAAGAAATCTCGGCGAAAGTGTTGGTGGAAAAAGGCGTCGAACGACGGTTTAAATAGCCGTTTTCAAACGGTAGGAGCGTGCTTGCGCGCGAATGCGTTGGGTCAGTTAAGCATTCGTAACAGGCAGAATGCTTTCGCGGGCAAGCGCGCTCCTACAAAAGACGAAGTCAAGCGTCAGAAACTGTCGCCCGGCACGCGAACCCACCCTTCCATCAACACCCGCGCACTGCGGCTCATGATGGCTTTCTTGACCTGCCATTCGCCGTCGACCAGCTCCGCCTCAGCGCCTACGCGCAAGGTGCCGGATGGATGGCCGAAACGGACCGCGCTGCGTTCGCCACCGCCTGCCGCCAGATTGACCAACGTGCCTGGAATCGCCGCCGCTGTCCCGATCGCGACCGCCGCCGTCCCCATCATGGCGTGGTGCAGCTTGCCCATGGACATGGCGCGTACCAGCAGATCGGCGTCCTCCACGGTCACACGCTTGCCGCTGGACGATACATACTCGCTGGGCGCTGCGACGAAGGCCACTTTGGGTGTGTGCTGACGCTTGGCCGCCTCGTCCACATGGGCAATCAAACCCATGCGCACGGCGCCGTACGCGCGAATGGTTTCAAACCTGTTTAAGGCATTCACGTCACTGTTGATCGCGTCCTGCAACTCGGTGCCGGTGTAACCGATGTCGCTGGCATTGACGAAAATGGTCGGGATGCCGGCATTGATCATGGTCGCCTTGAACGTGCCGACACCTGGCACCTCAAGCTCGTCCACCAGATTGCCGGTCGGGAACATTGAACCGCCCGCGCCCTCTTCTTCCGCTGCCGGGTCCATGAACTCTAACTGAACCTCGGCGGCCGGAAACGTCACGCCATCGAGTTCGAAGTCACCGGTTTCCTGCACCGCGCCGTGGGTCATCGGCACGTGGGCAATGATCGTCTTGCCAATGTTGGCTTGCCAGATACGGATCACGGCGACGCCGTTGTCCGGGACATGGCTCGCATCCACCAGACCATTGCTGATCGCGAACGGCCCAACCGCCGCGGAGAGGTTGCCACAGTTGCCGCTCCAGTCCACGAACGGCGTGTCGATGGACACCTGGCCGAACAGGTAGTCAACGTCGTGATCGGCCTTGATGCTTTTGGACAGAATCACGGTCTTGCTGGTACTGGACGTCGCGCCCCCCATGCCGTCGATCTGCTTGGCGTACGGATCGGGACTGCCGATCACCCGAAGCAACAGGGCATCACGGGCCGGACCAGGTACTTGGGCGGCCTCGGGTAGATCCTGTAGACGGAAAAACACGCCTTTACTGGTGCCGCCACGCATGTAAGTGGCGGGAATCCTGATTTGCGCTGTATGAGCCATGGAATCGTTTTCCTTTCGTTCAAACGCTAACGCCACCCCGAGGTGGCGTCAGCACATCGTCAGGCCACCGCGGCCGATTCGAGGAAGTCCTGAGCGAAGCGCTGCAAGACACCGCCTGCTTCGTAAATCGACACCTCTTCACCGGTGTCGAGGCGGCAGGTGACCGGCACCTCCAGACGCTCGCCGCTCTTGCGGTGAATCACCAGCGTCAGGGTTGCACGCGGCGTGCGCTCGCCGATGACGTCATACGTCTCGGTGCCGTCGATGCCCAGGGTCATGCGGTTGGTCCCGGGTTTGAACTCCAGCGGCAGGACGCCCATACCCACGAGGTTGGTGCGGTGGATGCGCTCGAAACCTTCGGCAACGATGGCTTGCACACCTGCCAGACGCACGCCTTTGGCCGCCCAGTCCCGGGACGAACCCTGACCGTAATCGGCACCTGCGACGATGATCAGCGGCTGCTTGCGCTCCATGTAGGTTTCGATGGCTTCCCACATGCGGGTGACCTGGCCTTCCGGTTCGATCCGCGCCAGCGAGCCCTGCTTGACCTTGCCGCCTTCCTGAACCATTTCATTGAACAGTTTAGGGTTGGCAAAGGTGGCGCGCTGCGCGGTCAGGTGGTCGCCACGGTGGGTCGCATAGGAGTTGAAGTCTTCTTCCGGCAGGCCCATTTTTGCCAGGTACTCACCCGCCGCGCTGTCGAGCATGATCGCGTTGGACGGCGACAGGTGATCGGTGGTGATGTTGTCCGGCAATACTGCCAACGGCCGCATGCCCTTGAGCGTGCGAGCTCCTGCCAGCGCGCCTTCCCAGTAAGGAGGACGGCGAATATAGGTGCTCATCGGGCGCCAGTCGTACAGCGGATCGACTTTCGGGCCGGTGTCTTCATGGATCGCGAACATCGGGATATAGACCTGGCGGAACTGTTCCGGCTTGACCGATGCCTTGACCACCGCATCGATTTCTTCATCCGTGGGCCAGATGTCTTTCAGGCGGATCTCCTGGCCGTCAGGGCCAATACCCAGCACATCCTTCTCGATATCGAAACGGATGGTGCCCGCGATTGCGTAGGCCACGACCAGAGGTGGTGAGGCGAGAAAGGCCTGCTTGGCATAAGGGTGGATACGGCCGTCGAAGTTGCGGTTGCCTGACAAAACGGCAGTGGCGTACAGGTCGCGGTCGATGATTTCCTGCTGAATCACCGGGTCCAGCGCACCCGACATGCCGTTGCAGGTGGTGCAGGCAAACGCGACGACACCGAAACCCAGCTGTTCCAGCTCGGTGGTCAGCCCGGCTTCGTCCAGGTACAGCGCCACCGTCTTGGAACCCGGCGCCAGCGAGGACTTGACCCACGGCTTCCGGGTCAGGCCCAGCGCGTTGGCATTGCGCGCCAACAACCCTGCGGCAATCACATTGCGCGGGTTGCTGGTGTTGGTGCAACTGGTGATGGCGGCAATGATGACCGCGCCATCGGGCATCTGGCCGGGCGTTTGCTCCCAGGCGCTTGCGATGCCTTTGGCCGCCAGATCCGAGGTCGCGACCCGGGCGTGAGGATTCGACGGCCCGGCCATGTTACGCACCACACTGGACAAGTCGAAGCTCAATACCCGCTCGTATTCGGCGGTCGTCAGGCTGTCAGCCCACAGACCGGTTTCCCTGGCATACGTCTCCACCAGCTTCACCTGATCGTCTTCACGGCCAGTGAGCTTGAGGTAGTCGATGGTTTGCTGGTCGATGGAAAACATCGCCGCCGTGGCGCCATATTCTGGCGCCATGTTGGAAATCGTCGCGCGATCCCCCAGCGTCAGCGCCCGAGCCCCCTCGCCATAGAATTCGAGGTACGCACCGACCACTTTCTGTTGGCGCAGGTATTCGGTCAGCGCCAACACCACGTCGGTGGCGGTAATCCCCGGCTGTGGGCGGCCGGTCAACTCGACACCAATGATGTCCGGCAGACGCATCCACGATGCGCGACCGAGCATGACGTTCTCCGCCTCCAGGCCGCCCACACCAATCGCGACCACCCCAAGAGCGTCAACGTGCGGCGTATGGCTGTCGGTCCCCACCAAGGTATCCGGGAACGCGACGCCGTTGAGCACCTGAATCACCGGCGACATTCGCTCCAGGTTGATCTGGTGCATGATGCCGTTGCCCGGCGGAATCACCTCAACGTTCTTGAACGCCTGCTTGGTCCAGTTGATGAAGTGGAAACGGTCTTCGTTGCGACGATCTTCGATCGCACGGTTCTTGGTGAACGCGTCGGGGTCATAGCCACCACACTCGACGGCCAGCGAGTGGTCGACGATCAATTGCACCGGCACCACCGGATTGACCTGCGCCGGATCACCGCCCATGTCGGCAATGGCGTCGCGCAGCCCGGCGAGGTCGACCAGCGCGGTCTGGCCCAGAATGTCGTGGCACACCACACGTGCCGGAAACCACGGAAAGTCGAGGTCGCGCTTGCGCTCGATCAGTTGTATCAGCGACGCCTTCAAGGTCGCGGGATCGCAGCGGCGGACCAGGTTCTCGGCCAGCACGCGGGAGGTGTACGGCAGTGTCGCGTAGGCACCGGGCTTGATGGCATCGACCGCCGCTTGGGCGTCGAAGTAGTCAAGCGAAGTGCCGGGCAGTTGCTTGCGATGTTCAGTGTTCATCATCAGGACTCGGTCACGGTAGTTGCGGAGGGTGGGGCCTGATCCGGCATTTTGAGTAGGAGCGCGCTTGCCCGCGATTGCGGTAAGCCAGACGACACATCCGTGTCTGATATGCCCAATCGCGGGCAAGCGCGCTCCTACAGGTATTCAGGCATCCCCACCGTTCAGCGTTGTTCGATTGGCACGAACGTGCGCTGCTCGACGCCGATGTATTCGGCGCTTGGACGGATGATGCGGTTATTGGCGCGCTGTTCGAACACATGGGACGCCCATCCCGTCAGGCGCGAGCAGACGAAGATCGGCGTGAACAGCTTGGTCGGAATGCCCATGAAGTGATACGCCGAGGCATGGTAGAAATCGGCGTTGGGAAACAGCTTCTTCTGCTCCCACATGGTCTTGTCGATGGCTTCGGAGACCGGAAACAGGACCTTGTCGCCTACTTCATCAGCCAGTTTTTTCGACCAGGCTTTGATCACCTCGTTGCGCGGATCGTTGTCTTTATAGATCGCGTGGCCGAACCCCATGATCTTGTCCTTGCGCGCCAGCATCGCCAGCGTCCCCTGGGTCGCCTCCTCAGCCGAAGAAAACTTTTCGATCATGTCCATGGCCGCTTCGTTGGCGCCGCCATGCAACGGACCGCGCAACGTGCCGATGGCGGCCGTGACACACGAAAACAGGTCCGACAGGGTCGACGCACAGACCCGCGCGGTGAAGGTCGAGGCGTTGAATTCGTGCTCTGCGTACAGAATCAGCGAGACGTCCATCACCTTGCGGTGCAGCTCGCTCGGGGCCTTGTCCAGCAGCAGCTTGAGGAAGTGTCCGGCGATGGACACCTCATCGGTCACGCAGTCGATACGCTTGCCGTCGTGGCTGAAGCGGTACCAGTAACACATGATCGCCGGGAACGCGGCCAGCAGCCGGTCGGTGGAATCGTGTTGCTGATCGAAGCTGGCTTCAGGTTCCAGCGTGCCGAGCATCGAACAGCCGGTCCGCATCACGTCCATCGGATGGGTGTCGGCGGGAATACGCTCCAGCACTTCTTTCAAGGCTTGCGGCAGATCACGCAGCCCCTGCAGCTTTTTCAGGTAACCGTCCAGCTGCGCCTGAGTCGGCAGCTCGCCGTACAGCAGCAAGTAGGCCACTTCTTCAAAACGAGCGTCAGCCGCCAGCTCGCGCACGTCATAACCGCGATAGGTCAGCCCGGCACCGGCCTGGCCAACGGTCGACAGGGCAGTCTGTCCGGCCACCTGGCCACGCAGACCAGCACCACTTAATACTTTTGCTTCAGCCATTGCTGTCTCCAATCTTATAGTTTTCGGAAAATCGGCAATTCATGTCTGCGCTCACCGGATCATCAGAACGACGCAGGTCTGTGGGAGCGAATTCATTCGCGAAACATTCAACAGGCACAGAGATGCACCGCCTCGACGGACGTCTCGCGAATGAATTCGCTCCCACAGTGTTGTAGACGCCCTTCCAAAAATCAGGGTGAACGCTTAGCCCTTCTTCTGCGCAAACAGCGCATCCAGCTTCTGTTCAAACGCGTGGTAATCGATGCGCTCATACAGCTCCATACGGGTCTGCATGGTGTCGACAACGTTCTTTTGCGTGCCATCGCGACGAATCGCCGTGTACACGTTTTCGGCAGCCTTGTTCATCGCACGGAAGGCCGACAGCGGATACAGCACCAGAGAAACCTCCGCGGACTTCAGTTCGTCGGTGGTAAACAGCGGCGTCGAGCCAAATTCAGTGATGTTCGCCAGAATCGGCGCCTTCACGCGCGACGCGAACAGTTTGTACATCTCAAGCTCTGTGATGGCCTCGGGGAAGACCATGTCTGCGCCCGCCTCGATGCATGCGGCCGCGCGGTCCAGTGCCGACTCCAGACCCTCGACCGCCAGCGCATCGGTCCGCGCCATGATCACGAAACTGTCGTCGGTGCGTGCATCGACCGCCGCCTTGATGCGGTCGACCATTTCCTGCTGCGAGACGATTTCCTTGCCCGGACGATGGCCGCAACGCTTGGCGCCCACCTGATCCTCAATGTGCATGGCCGCCGCGCCGAACTTGATCATCGACTTCACGGTCCGCGCCACGTTGAACGCCGACGCACCGAACCCCGTGTCTACGTCCACCAGCAATGGCAAATCGCAGACATCGGTGATACGACGCACGTCGGTCAACACGTCGTCCAGCCCGGTAATGCCCAGATCAGGCACACCCAGCGAGCCGGCCGCCACACCGCCGCCCGACAGGTAAATCGCCTTGAAGCCGGCACGTTGGGCCAACAGCGCATGGTTGGCATTGATGGCGCCGACCACTTGCAAAGGATGCTCGCTCGCCACGGCATCACGGAAGCGTTGGCCGGCAGTCGTTCTTGAAGTCATTGTTCACCTCGGGCAGGAGTGGCTTGATGGTGTTGTTCTTGATAGCGCTGTTCGATGTTGCGTTTCGAGGCGCCGATGTGACGGCGCATCAACAGTTCGGCCAACTCCCCGTCGCGGTCGGCGATGGCATCCAGAATGCGGTGATGCTCCGTGAAGGCCTGACGCGGGCGATTGGGCGTGGTGGAAAACTGGATGCGGTACATGCGCACAAGCTGGTAGAGCTCGCCGCAGAGCATCTGGGTCAACGTGCTGTTGCGCGCGCCCTGAATGATCCGGTAATGAAAGTCGAAATCGCCTTCCTGCTGGTAATAGCCCACACCCGCCTGAAACGCCGTATCGCGCTCATGGGTTTCGAGCACACGGCGCAACTCTTCGACTTCCTGAGCCGTCATCCGCTCGGCAGCGAGCCGACAGGCCATGCCTTCCAGGGATTCGCGAATTTCATAAAGCTCGACGAGTTCGGCATGACTCAGCGAAACCACGCGAGCGCCTACGTGTGGAACGCGCACCAGCAGGCGCTGGCCTTCGAGGCGATGGATCGCCTCACGCAAGGGCCCGCGACTGATGCCATACGTGCGCGCCAGTTCGGGCTCGGAAATCTTGCTGCCCGGCGCGATCTCACCCTTGACGATCGCGGCCTGAATGCGCCGGAAGACGTTCTCCGACAAGGTTTCCGAATCGACCTGAGCAATCGCCGGGGTTTCGATGGAATCCATCATTGTCGACACCTTTCAATGGAATGCGCCTAAAGCTAGCTAAATACCCCCTACCAGTCAAAGACAAATTTAGGATTGTCGACAATCGTCTAATAACCTCGGAGCATGAAGCGCTTTCCCACAGGCGCTGTCCATCCAACCCGTCACTGGCGCCATAAAACCTTCATGCTAGAATGCCGACCGCATCAGCCTGCCTGGTCACGCGACCAGAGACGTCCTTGCTGGACGTGGCTCTAAAGCCAGTCCGAACCCCGAGCTGACGTCAGAACAGCTCCTCGTTTCCCTTCATCACGCCAGGACCTATGAGCCGCCATTCCCTACTTCTTCTCCTGTGCCTGTTCTTCCTGGGCGTGCTTCACCCGGATTCGAGCCTGGCGGCCGACAAGACGGTATACGGCCTGAACGAGTACGCAGAACTGGCCGGCATTGACCTTCAGGTGGCGGCAAAACTGGACACGGGCGCTAAAACGGCGTCGCTCAGTGCGCGCGACATCAAGCGTTTCAAACGCGATGGCGAGTCCTGGGTACGCTTCTACCTGGCCATCGATGATGCCCACGAACACCCCATCGAACGCCCTTTGGCGCGAGTCAGCAAAATCAAGCGCCGCGCGGGCGATGTCGATCCCGACGACGAAAAGAAATACACCTCGCGGCCGGTGATCAGTCTCGATGTGTGCATGGGCAGGGCTTCACGCACCATCGAAGTGAACTTGACCGACCGAAGTGCATTCCAATACCCGCTTTTGATTGGCTCCGAGGCGCTCAAACACTTCGACGCGCTGGTCGATCCAAGCCTTAAATATGCAGCGGGCAAACCCGCCTGCGTCACTGATGCTCAAACCGCAGAGTAAACACATGCGCTCTCTAACCCTTCATCTGAAAATCCTGATCACAGCCCTGGTGGCACTGGGGACCGCGATCACGGCCTATCAGATATTGGTGCTCGGCATCCCGGTGACCGAAGACGAAACAGACGATTTGTGGAACATCGACGCCAAGGTCGAGTTCGTTGCCAACCCGAAAGACTCGGTCAAGGTCCAGATGTACGTACCGCCGCTCTCGCGCGACTACATCAGCCTCAACGAAAGCTTCATCTCCAACAACTACGGTGTGAACGTCAATCGCGCCGACGGCAACCGCAAGGTCACCTGGTCCGCCCGACGCGCCAACGGCAACCAGACGCTCTACTACCGCCTGGTGCTGACCAAGCGCTACAGCGGCGAAAAATCCAAGGTCAAGGGCCCGATCTTCCGGGACAGCATTGCTGTGGAGGGCCCGGAAAAAATCGCTGCCGACGCCCTGCTCGCCCCCATCCGCCAGCATTCGGCCGATGTCGAGACGTTCGTCAGCGAAGCCATCCGGCGTGTCAACAACCTGAGCGATGACAACGTCAAACTGCTTCTGGCCGGCGACACTTCGGTACAGAACAAGGCCCGCATCACCGAAATCCTGCTGTCCATCGCTCACGTCCCTGTCGAGAAGGTTCACACCATCCGACTGGTCGCCGACCAGCCGCAGACACCAGAGCTGTGGTTGCGCAGCTTCAATGGTAAGGACTGGCTGTATTTCAACCCTGAAACCGGTGAAGCCGGCCTGCCGCAGGACCGCCTCTTGTGGTGGATCGGCGACGACAACCTGATTACGGTCGAAGGAGGCAAGAAAGCGGCGGTCAGCTTCAGCCTGAACAACAGCGAGATGAATGCCATTCGCCTCGCCAAGCTCACCGACGAAAGCACGGACGCCGACTTCCTCGAATATTCGCTGTACGGCCTGCCGTTGCAGACCCAGCAGACCTTTATGATCATGGTGATGATCCCGATCGGGGTGCTGGTCATTCTGATCCTGCGCAACCTGATCGGCCTGCAGACCCTGGGGACGTTCACCCCGGTACTGATCGCACTGGCATTTCGTGAAACCCAACTGGGTTTCGGGATCGTCTTGTTCACGATCATTACCGCACTGGGGCTGTCGCTGCGCTCTTACCTTGAACACCTCAAGCTGCAAATGCTGCCCAGGTTGTCGGTGGTGCTGACCTTCGTGGTCGTGCTGATCGCCGCCATCAGCCTGTTCAGCCACAAACTGGGGCTTGAACGCGGCCTGTCGGTGGCCTTGTTCCCGATGGTGATTCTGACCATGACCATCGAACGCCTGTCGATCACATGGGAAGAACGTGGCGGCAGTCACGCCATGAAAGTCGCCATCGGCACGCTCTTCGCCGCCTCGTTGGCCCACATCATCATGAGTGTCCCGGAATTCATTTATTTCGTGTTCACCTTCCCGGCCATTCTCCTGATTCTCGTCGGCTTCATGCTGGCGATGGGTCGCTATCGCGGCTACCGTCTGACCGAACTGGTGCGTTTCAAGGCCTTCCTCAAGGAAGACGCCGAACGGGAAAACGTCAAATGATCGGCTGGTGGAAAACCTGGAAGGCGCTCGAGGCGAAAGGGATCATGGGCATCAACCGGCGTAACGCCGACTACGTGCTCAAGTACAACAAGCGCAGCCTGTACCCGATCGTCGATGACAAGATCATCACCAAGGAACGGGCCATCGCGGCTGGCATTCATGTGCCTGAAATGTACGGGATCATTTCCACCGAGAAGGAAATCGAGAAGCTCGACGACATCATCGGCGGGCGCAGCGACTTCGTCATCAAGCCCGCGCAGGGTGCGGGCGGCGACGGCATTCTGGTCATCGCCGACCGGTTTGAAGAGCGCTTTCGCACGATTTCCGGGCGCATCATCAGCCACGAAGAAATCGAGCATCAGATTTCCAGCATCCTGACCGGGCTGTACTCACTGGGTGGACACCGAGACCGCGCGCTGATCGAGTACCGCGTGACGCCCGACCAGATTTTCAAGAGCATCAGTTACGAGGGCGTGCCTGACATCCGGGTGATCGTGCTGATGGGCTACCCGGTCATGGCCATGTTGCGCCTGCCGACCCGCCAGTCCGGGGGCAAAGCCAACCTGCACCAGGGCGCCATCGGCGTAGGCGTTGACCTGGCCACCGGCCTGACCTTGCGCGGCACCTGGCTGAACAACATCATCAGCAAACACCCGGACACCACCAACGCCGTGGACGGCGTGCAGTTGCCCAACTGGGACGGATTCATGAAACTGGCCGCCGAATGCTACGAGCTGTGCGGCCTGGGCTACATCGGTGTCGACATGGTGCTGGATCAAGACCGCGGACCGCTGATTCTGGAGCTCAACGCCCGTCCGGGCCTGAACATTCAGATCGCCAACGACTGCGGCCTGACGCACCGAACAACAGCCGTAGAACAACGACTGGCCGAGCTCGCCGCCGAAGGCAGACACGAGAGCCCGGAAGAACGTGTGAAATTCGTCCAGGAATTGTTCGGACACGTCTGACTGACCAGCGAGCAAAGCGCCACGACACAGCGCAGACCCGACGCTGCCCCTAGGACTGAACCTCTCGGAGGACTACAATCGCCCTCCGCTGCCACCACTGATTTAGCTCGAATGCCAACCTGCTCCGTACACCCGCTTGCCTATCATGTCGACCCGACCGGGTATTTCTCGATCATTCGCCACGCCCCCGGTGCCGTGTTGCTGGACAGCGGTCGACCCGAAGCTGATCGCGGACGCTTCGACATCCTCAGTGCCTGGCCGGTGGAGACATTGGCGCCGGCGCCCCATGAAAGCGGCACGGCCTTCCTGCAGCGATTGCGCGAGCGCCTGGCCCGAATGGGCGAGGCGGATTTACCGGAAGAACACCCGCTGCCCTTTGCCGGCGGACTGATCGGCTATCTGGCGTACGATTTCGGTCGGCTGCTCGAACCCCTGCCCTCACAGGCCGTCGACGATCTGCACCTGCCCTCGGCCCGGCTCGGGCTTTATGCCTGGGCATTGATCAGCGATCACCAGTCAGGCACCAGCCAACTGGTGTTTCACCCGTCAATCGACGACGAAGCCCGTGAGCGACTGATCGGTCTATTTGAGCAACCACCTGCCAGAGACGACACCAGGTTCCAGCTGGCGGGTCCTTTTACCCCTGACATCAACGCCCCGCAGTATCAACAGGCCATCGAGCGTATTCATGCCTACATTCACGCAGGCGACTGCTATCAGGTGAATTATGCGCAGCGCTTCCGTGCCGAATACCGGGGAGATCCGTGGGCGGCCTATCAGGCGTTGCGTGTTGCCTGCCCCACTCCGTTTGCCGGCTATCTCAGCCTGCCCGAGGGGGACGCCGTATTGAGCCTGTCGCCGGAGCGCTTTGTCAGGGTCAGTCAGCGTCAGGTGGAAACCCGCCCCATCAAAGGCACCCGCCCACGGGGCAAGGATGCGACTGAAGACGTTGCCTACGCCGCAGAGCTTTTGTCCAGCCCGAAAGACCGCGCCGAAAACCTGATGATCGTTGACCTGCTGCGTAACGACCTGGGTCGCACCTGCCGCATCGGCTCGGTAAAGGTGCCCGAATTGTTCAGCCTTGAAAGCTACCCGAACGTCCACCACCTGGTCAGCGCCGTGACGGGCGAGTTGGCAATGGGTAAGGACGCGCTGGACCTGATTGGCGGAAGCTTCCCCGGAGGGTCGATTACCGGCGCGCCGAAAATCCGCTCCATGCAGATCATCGACGAGCTGGAACCCAGCCGTCGGGCGCTGTATTGCGGGTCGTTGTTGTACCTGGACGTGCGCGGCGAGATGGACAGCTCCATCGCCATTCGCAGCTTGCTGGCCAAAGACGGCCAGATCGCCTGCTGGGGCGGCGGCGGTATCGTCGCCGACTCGCAGTGGGAAGCCGAATACCAGGAAACCTTCACCAAAGTTCGGGTCTTGATGCAGACGCTGGAGGCGCTGTAACGCTCAGAACAATGGAAGCCACGCTGCTTACAGGCTCAACGCCCGATTCGATGCCTTGATGAACTCCCTTTTCAGCGCGTCGAACGAATGCACGGCCGGAAACTGGGGAAATTCCCGTATCACATTGTCGGGTGCATGAAACAGAATACCGACATCAGCCTCACCGAGCATGGTCGTGTCGTTGTACGAATCCCCCGCTGCGATCACGCGGTAATACAGGCTCTTGAAGGCCAGCACCGACTGACGCTTCGGATCTTTCTGCCGCAGCTGATAACTGACCACCCGATCGGTTTCATCCGTCACCAGACGGTGGCAAAGCAAGGTCGGGAAACCCAGCTGGCGCATCAGCGGCTGGGAAAATTCGTAGAAGGTGTCAGAGAGAATGACCACCTGAAACCGTTCGCGCAGCCAGTCGACAAATTCCACGGCGCCCTCCAGCGGCGACAGCGCGGCAATGACTTCCTGGATGTCTGACAGCTTCAGCCCGTGTTCGTCGAGTATTCGCAGGCGTTGCTTCATCAGCACGTCGTAGTCGGGGATATCGCGCGTGGTCGCGCGGAGCGACTCGATACCGGTTTTTTCCGCGAATGCGATCCAGATTTCCGGGACCAGCACACCTTCCAGGTCAAGACAGGCAATTTCCACAAACCACTCCTTGTGTGTTTATTCATGCGACGTCAGGGAAGCAGCACTCTAACCAGCTCGGCGGGCATCGCGCAAACTCAGGTTTCAGGCAAATCGCCGAAGGTTTTTGTTACCATCTGCGCCATTACGAGCGCTCAAGCGCCGCATTAAGAGCGCCTACGCGCCGCCACCGATTAGGAAGCCGCCTGATGAGCCATCCCTTCGACGTCGCCGAGATTGCCGCGACCTACGCTAACAAGTCCGCCCAGGACATTTTGAAGTTCGCCTTCCAGCACTTCGGCGACGAGCTGTGGATTTCCTTCAGCGGCGCCGAAGACGTGGTGCTGGTGGACATGGCCTGGAAGATCAACAAAAACGTCAAGGTCTTCAGCCTCGACACCGGCCGTCTGCATCCGGAAACCTACCGCTTCATCGATCAGGTCCGCGAGCACTACAAGATCGCCATCGATATCGTTTCACCTGACCGTGAAAAGCTTGAGCCTTTCGTCAAGGAAAAGGGACTGTTCAGCTTTTACAAGGACGGCCATGGTGAGTGCTGCGGCGTGCGCAAGATTGAACCGCTGCGCCGCAAACTCACCGACGTGAAGGCTTGGGCGACTGGCCAGCGCCGTGATCAGAGTCCGAGCACTCGCAACAGCGTGGCCGTGGTGGAAATCGACAGCGCGTTTTCGACGCCAGAGCGCCCGCTGTACAAATTCAACTCACTGGCGCAGATGAGCAGCGAAGACGTCTGGAATTACATCCGCATGCTCGAACTGCCCTACAACAGTTTGCACGAGCGCGGCTTCATCAGCATTGGCTGCGAACCTTGCACACGCCCTGTCCTGCCGAATCAGCACGAGCGCGAAGGCCGTTGGTGGTGGGAAGAGGCGACGCAGAAGGAATGCGGGCTGCATTCGGGGAATTTGATCACTAAAGCTTGATGGCCGCCGAACCGTAGGAGCGCGCGTGCCCGCGATAGCGGTATTTCAGTCACAGATGCAATGCCATGGCTGAAAAATCGCGGGCAAGCGCGCTCCTACGCGTCAGTGCCTGTCAATGCTCCGGCAGCACCACACCGTCGAACAGATCTTCCAGTTCCTGCTTGTTATGGCACTGGATCGCCTTGGCCATGACATCGCGGGTCAGGTGCGGCGCGAATTTCTCGATGAAGTCACACATGAAGCCCCGCAGGAATGTGCCGCGACGGAAACCGATCTTGGTAATGCTGGCTTCGAACAGTTCGCTGGCATCCAGTACCACCAGATCGCTGTCCAGCTTGGGGTCTACCGCCATTTTGGCGACGATGCCCACGCCCAGGCCAAGCCGTACGTAGGTTTTGATCACGTCGGCGTCGGCGGCCGTGAACACCACCTTCGGTGTCAGACCGCGATGACTGAACGCCTCGTCCAGCTTCGAACGGCCGGTGAAACCGAATACGTAGGTCACGATCGGGTATTCGGCCAGAATTTCCAGTGTCAGCTTGGGCACCTTGGTCAGCGGGTGTCCCTGAGGCACGACCACGCAGCGGTTCCAGGTGTAGCACGGCATCATCACCAGATCGCCGAACAGTTCCAGCGCCTCGGTGGCAATCGCGAAATCCACGGTACCGTCGGCGGCCATCTCAGCGATCTGCATCGGTGACCCCTGATGCATGTGCAACGCCACGTCCGGGTATTGCTTGATGAAATTGCTGATCACTGGCGGCAAGGCGTAACGCGCCTGGGTGTGGGTGGTCGCGATCGACAGAGTGCCTTTCTTCTCGTTGGAGAACTCCTGAGCGATCTGCTTGATGCTCTCGACCTTGCGCAGGATTTCGCCCGCTGTGGTAATGATCCGCTCCCCCGCCGGCGTCACGCGTGTCAGGTGCTTGCCACTGCGTGCAAAAACCTCGACACCCAACTCGTCTTCGAGCAAACGGATCTGTTTGCTGATACCCGGCTGCGAGGTATACAGGCTTTGTGCCGTCGCCGAAACGTTGAGGTCGTGGTGCGCCACTTCCCAGATGTAGCGCAATTGCTGAAGCTTCATATGTGTCCCTCAAAGCCGGAAGACGCCGCAGGCATCAGCGACGGTATATAACTGGATTAATGGTCAGGAAGGCAAAGATAGAACTTTTTATCACTTTTAAGCGGTAATGGCACGCTGCTTTTTTCGCGGCCCATGCGTTTCCCCTGATAACACTCACACGCCGGAACGGTTCTGCACCATCGGCACCATGTACACCGGCACCTCCGAAAGCTGTAAAACCCGCGCTGCAGTTCGCCCGATGGGCGTATCCCCCTCGGCGCCGTGGCTGTGGCTGCCGACCACCAGCAGATCGACTTCAAGCCTCTGCGCCTGTTCGAGTATCACGTTGGAGGGATCGCCCTGAACGACGCGTACGCTGCGAATCAGTTCAAGGTCCTGGTGATCTTCGCCAAGCTCATCACGAAAGCTGGCGAGCACCCTTTGCTCGATGCCTTCAATGACCGTATTCACACCTTCGCTGTGCAACTCTCTGAGCACGTCCTCAGCCAGATAGCTTTGCAGCACGGATTCAGCAAACAACCCCATGGGCTCGACGACATGGACCACGTGAAGCTCGGCATTGAACGTTTTGGCCAGCGCCAGCGCATGCTGCAGGACGTAGGGCGCATAAAGACCAAGGTCCGTGGCATACAGCATCGAGCGAATCATGTGACCTCCAGGCAGCCATGAAGGCGGAGACACCATTGAGCGTAGCAGCGCGCACGCGAAGCGGCGGGTTTGATACAGCTTTCCGGTCTAAAGGTTCACGGTTTTAGCTCATTGCTGATGCCATGGGGCACATGGCCCGTGGCGACCACCTCCCGTGCTTTCTCGCAATGCCCGGGTTGATCGTCGAAAAACACGTCGGCAGCGAAGGCCTCGAGGAAGGCCGACTTTTCCAGTCCTCCCAGGAAAAGCGACTCATCCAGTCGGATGTCCCACTCCCGCAGCGTGCGGATGACACGCTCGTGAGCGGGTGCAGAACGCGCGGTGACCAACGCCGTACGAATGGGGCATGACTCTTCGGGAAACTCGCGCTGCAGCAGGTTCAACGCGGCAAGGAACGGTTTGAACGGCCCGCCCGGCAATGGCTGACGCGCCGCTTCCCGCTCGCTGGCCTGAAAAGCCTCAAGGCCGCCGGATTGGTAGACGCGTTCGGACTCGTCGGAAAACAGCACCGCATCACCGTCGAAGGCGATGCGCAACTCGGCACTGGCGGCACGCCGGGCGCCACCGGACAGAATCGTCGCCGCCGCAAACCCCGCGTCCAGCGCGCTGCGCACATCCTCCGCGTGGGTGGACAGAAACAGGTGGCTGCCAAAGGCCGCGAGATAAGGAAATGGACTGCGCCCTCCGACGAATGCAGCGCGGGAGATGTCCAGACCGTAATGCTGAATCGAATTGAAGACGCGCAGGCCAGTGTCCGCGCTGTTACGGGAGACCAGAATGACCTCCACGCGGGACTGACTGAGACTGGCATTGAGGCTCAGCAGCTTTTCCACCAGCAGAAAGGCATCGCCGGGCTCCAGCACTTCATCTTCATGATCGATCTGGTACTGGCGATAGGCGGCCACCCCATCTGCCATGTAGATCGCATGACTTTCCCGCAGGTCGAACAAGGCGCGCGAAGAAATCGCCAACACCAGCTTGCCGCCTGCAGTTTTCATGGTGAGATCGTTGGCCATCGACTACTCCGTCCATTCAATGAGCTCGCGCTCCCCCCAGGGGTCGCGATTATAGAAAGATCGCTTCTAGCCTCCACGATGACTGCGATCGATGAAGGCCAGCGCGTGGTACAACGCCCGAATCTTCGGCATGTCACAGCCCGCCGCCAGCGCGACGGCCAGTGGTTTTGCGTAAATCGCTTCCAGCTCCAGAGGGCGCTTTTCGACAAAATCGTGGTGCATGCTCGGGCGGTAATCCGGCATGTGGCCGGTGACCTTGAATAATTGCTCCGCGTACCCTTGCGGCAAGGTATGGCCGCAGGCTTCAGCCCCCTGCACCACCTCGGCCATCAGCCCTTGAATCAACTCGCGGCTGTCCGGGTCCGCCATCAGCGGCGTGGTGCTGGCATTGAGCAAAACCGAAAGCCCGTTATAGGGTACGTTCCACACCAGTTTCTGCCAGCGCGCCTTGTCGAGGTTATCCATCGCCACCGATTCGATACCGGCCGCATGGAACAGCGCCGCGCCCTCTTCGACCACGTTCAGTCGGGCCGCCCCATCAGCCGCGGGACCGCTGTGATAACCAATGTTGACGGCGCCGAACGCCTGGTGTGCGATCTGACCGGGACCGGTGCGGTGTACGCAAATGAAGCACAATCCGCCAAGCAAATGCAGCGAGTCGGGCAACACGGCGCGCAGGTCATCCTCGACGCCAAGCCCGTTCTGCAGCATCAACACCTTGGCATTCGGCGCAGCGGCTTGAATGATTGCTGGCGCGACGCCGTCATTGCCGGTGGTCTTTGCGCCCACCAGCAACCAGTCACAGGCAGGCATCTCGTCGGCCAAGGCATAGGCCTGAACAGACTCCAGGCTCAACGCACCGTGCACCTGGCTTTCCACGCGCAAACCGTTCTGCGACACCGCGCTGAATTCACTGCGCAGCAGAAAGTGCACGTCATAGCCGGCCCGGGCCAGCATCAGGCCGTAAAAACCGCCGATCGCGCCGGTGCCGATGATGCCTATCCGTGGTTTTTTAATGGTTTCGCTCATGCTCCCCCCTTCAAGGTAACTCCTCAGGTGCGCGCCCCATGGCCTGGTCCAGGCCGATCATGAGGGCTTCAGCGGACATCTTGCTGCGTAACGCGCCGTAAAATTCACCGTCGCGAATGACGAACAGCGACGGCAGGTGGAAGACGCCATAGCGCTGCACCGCGCCTCCGTTTTCTTCGGCATCGATCCAGCACAGCCGGTCGACGGGCAACGATTGCTCTGGCAGATGCTGGCGGGCCCAACGGCAACTGGAGCAACCCACGCTGGTGAATATAAGCAGCGAGACGCCAGGCAGCGCCAGCAGTTGCTGGTCGAGGTCAAAATCCGTCAGTTGCAGTTGATCCACGTCGATCTCTCCAGGGTGCGCCGTGCGCTGTCCGTCCACAGGGCGCAGTTTAACCACATCGGGCGCGCTGTCTGCCCCGCCCCCAGACAAAAGTGGTCTGCAATCCCGCGCCTGTTGGACGAAAGCCACGTTTACCCATTGTCGAAGTACCGGCGAACGCGCTAAGGTTCGGCTCCCCCGTTGCGCTCCATAATGCTCGGCTCCGCCGCACGGGGACGTTGGCGGCCAGCATCCGTGACCTGATGAGTAACACGATGGCTGATTTACCGATTGACGACCTCAACGTTGCCTCCAACGAGACACTGATCACGCCGGATCAGCTCAAGCGCGAAATCCCCCTCACCGCTGCCGCCCAGGCCACCGTGAGCAAGGGTCGCGAAGTGATCCGCAACATTCTCGATGGCAAGGACCACCGGCTGTTCATCGTGATCGGGCCGTGCTCGATCCATGACATCAAGGCTGCCCACGAATACGCCGAGCGCCTGAAGGCACTGGCTGCGGAAGTGTCCGACACTCTGTATCTGGTCATGCGCGTCTACTTCGAAAAACCGCGCACTACCGTTGGCTGGAAAGGCCTGATCAACGACCCGTACCTTGATGACTCCTTCAAGATTCAGGACGGTCTGCATATCGGTCGTCAACTGCTGCTGGATCTGGCCGAGAAAGGCCTGCCGACCGCGACCGAAGCCCTTGACCCGATCTCGCCGCAATATCTGCAGGACCTGATCAGCTGGTCGGCCATCGGCGCACGCACCACCGAATCCCAGACTCACCGTGAAATGGCGTCCGGCCTGTCCTCGGCCGTCGGCTTCAAGAACGGCACCGACGGTGGCCTGACGGTTGCCATCAACGCCCTGCAGTCGGTGTCCAGTCCGCACCGTTTCCTGGGTATCAATCAGGAAGGCGGTGTCTCCATCGTCACCACCAAAGGCAATGCCTACGGTCACGTGGTGCTGCGCGGTGGCAACGGCAAGCCGAACTACGACTCGGTCAGCGTCGCGCTCTGCGAACAGGCGTTGAACAAGGCGAAGATCAAACCGAACATCATGGTCGATTGCAGCCACGCCAACTCCAACAAGGATCCGGCGCTGCAGCCACTGGTCATGGAAAACGTCGCCAACCAGATTCTGGAAGGTAACGAGTCGATCATCGGCCTGATGGTTGAAAGCCATCTGAAATGGGGTGCCCAAGCCATCCCTAAAGACCTCGCCGACCTGCAATACGGCGTGTCGATCACCGACGCCTGCATCGACTGGGAAAGCACCGAGAAGACCTTGCGCAGCATGCACGCGAAGCTCAAGGACGTGCTGCCCAAGCGCAAGCGCGACTGATCGCTACGCCAGAAACAACAACGCCGAGCAATTGCTCGGCGTTTTTCATTACAACGTTTATGGCTTAATCCAGGAATCCAGGTTCAGATCTTGGCGGCCTGACGCTGATTGCGCTCCATATAGCGTTCGACGTAAGAGCACGAGGGAATGACGGTGTAGCCCATGCTTTCTGCGTAATCGAGCGCCACTTCAGTCAGTGCCGCCGCAATGCCTCGTCCCCGCAAAGCGTTGGGAACGAACGTACGATAAATGTCCAGGGTCTGTTTCCCCAGGTCCATGTACGTCAGATAGGCTCGGTGACCGTCGATGTTGATTTCGAACTGGTGACCGGTCTTGTCATGGTGGATGGACAACGCCTCGCTCATCACTACTCCTCGCGGGTCTTGGAATTGGACCCTTACCTTACCCATCTTTGTCCGGCGAAGGAACCTCTACAGGCAAGTATGAAAACCACCGCGAGCCGACCGCCTTAGGGGCCTGTGCGCGCAATACTGCCTTCTACGCCACCCTGTGCCTGATTTGGACACCGAGAAGAGCTTTGCTGTTCTCAAACAAAGAGCACCTGCAAATAGTAGGCGCCATTATCGAATCCGCTCAAGTGAATCAACAGCAAAATGCACTGCCGCACATCTGACCGGGCAGCACGATGGAACCTGACGTCGCCGGGGAATGTCCATTGAGACGCCAGTGCTTCGCCAAAGTCACTTTAAGCACCAAAGAACAAGCATCCTCGGCGATCATCGTCTATACAAAAAAAGGCTGCAAAGCGGTTCAACGCCACTTGGCCGAGGCCGAAGTCACGACGATCGGCCTTGGTCAGGTTATTGACGTATGCAGGGTTTGGCGTCCATGGCCGCCCCACTGGCAGGTGTATTCGCCTGACAGGGCTGGGGTTTTTCCAGACAAAAAGCGTGAAGAAGTGCGCGGAACACTTTCAAAGCAAAGAATTTTATGCGGTTCTTGCGCTTAGTCCGTTTACTTACTACAAACAATGGGTAGTATGTACGCCGGTCATTTTCTCATTTTCGAGAGATGACTAATTTGATAGAAGTCCTTTAAGGGGAACACGATGAACAACGTTCTGAAATTCTCTGCTCTGGCCCTGGCCGCAGTTCTGGCTACCGGTTGCAGCAGCGCCTCCAAAGAAACCGAAGCTCGTCTGACTGCAACTGAAGACGCAGCTGCTCGTTCGCAAGCTCGTGCTGATGAAGCCTATCGCAAGGCTGATGAAGCTCTGGCTGCTGCTCAGAAAGCTCAGCAGACTGCTGACGAAGCCAACGAGCGCGCTCTGCGCATGTTGGACAAGGCAAGCCGCAAGTAATAATCCCTCGGGATTATTGATAAGCCGATCCGGTTTCGGATCGGCTTTTTTGTTGCCTGATTTCCTCACCCGGAACGCTTCCGGAATCGCCTTGAACGGCACGGTCTTCAGGCAATAAAAAACCCGTTCACCCTGCCCTGCCTTGCAGAGCCTGGTGAACGGGTATCAGCGTCAGGTCAGGCAGTTGCCGTTACTGCAGCGTGACCGGCGTGTTGTTCACGACCGGAGCCGCCGTTCCAGGCACCGCGATCTCCACCGGCATGCCGTCTTCGGCAGCGACCACATCACGCACTTCATCCCAATTGATCCGCAGGTTGTTGGCCAGGTCTTCACGCTTGAGCAGCGCGTTGATCACGGTTGTGTGCTTGTCGACCACCGACGGGTTGCCGCTTTCATCCAGTGGCGTGTGCGCTTCGAGGTACACCTTGCCACCGCTGATGCCGAACTTGTACGGCTCATTCATGATGCGCACAGTCGTGCCGACCGGAACCATGTTGGCCATTTCCAGCACGTTGTTGTTGTACATGCGGAAGCAGCCATGGCTGGTGCGCATGCCGATCCCGAACTTTTTGTTCGAGCCATGGATCAGGTAACCCGGCAAGCCCAGACCGAACTTGAACGGCCCCAGCGGGTTGTCCGGCCCTGCTGGCACCACGTTGGGCAGGATGTCGCCATCGGCGGCATGCTCGGCTTTGACCGAAGCAGGCGGTGTCCAGGTCGGGTTGGGTGTCTTGGCGGTCACCTTGGTGGTGGACACCGGCGAGCCCCAGCCTTCACGGCCAATACCCAGCGGGAAGGTGTACACCACGTTCTGGCCTTTCGGGTAGTAGTACAACCGGTACTCGGCAAGGTTGATGACGATCCCTTCACGCGGGCCCGGCGGCAGGATGAAGCGGGTCGGCAGAATGACCTGAGTCCCGGCGCCCGGCAACCAGGCGTCAACGCCGGGGTTGGCTGCGATCATTTCCAGATAGCCCAGGTCGTACTGGGTGGCGAGGTCGGCGAAGGTGTCTTCGTACTTGGCGGTGACGGTCTGGACCGCGCCGATGATGTCTTCGCCGGGTGGCGGCAACGGGAACTCCAGAGCGGAGACAGGGCCGGCCGCACACAGTGCAGCAAGCGACAGACAGCGGGCGAAAGCTGGAATGCGCGACAACATCCGGAGAATCCTTGGGTAAACGGGAGGCTTGAATGAGCGCGATTGTACACGCACCCAAAGGCCTTCGGGAGTAGGCGCGACGGCTTACTCGCCGGTGTCCAGTTCGGGCCAGATGGGGTTCCATCCGCGGCGCTGTGCGTCGATGATTGCCCGGCACAACGGGCACAGACGCTCATCCTGGTAAATGGCCTGCTCGACATTGGACCAGCGTGGCTGCGCGGGCAGCAGACTGCCACACAGAGTACGGTCGGCGGAACCCGCCAGCTCCAGTTGCCGGGCGGCCAGATGCACTCGAACTTCCTGGCACGCGAACAGGTCGAGCTGCTCATCGGGCTCGATCAGTTGATAGGCAAAAAGGGACCAGGCGGGACGGCGCGGCATGGGGGGCTCCAGTTCGGGGGCGCCACATTAGCCGAAAGCCTTAATTTGGAAAAGGGTTGGCTTGAGATTGTGACTCTGAAGCCCTTCGGGCCTATCGCGGGCAAGCCGCGCTCCTACATTTGCTTAAACGTGCCGCAGCCTGAAAGTTCTCCTTGTCCGCCTTGGCCCACCTCACCCAATTTCCAGCGAACTCAAAGACTGACAGCGCGATCCATCAGGCCATGGCATGTTTAAGCAAATGTCGGAGATTCTAGGGTTCTCAAACCAGTGATGCCAGTCCGTTTCTTGAGGGTCGCAAAGCCTGACAACGTGCGCTACATCCCGGATGACGCAGAGCGTCATTGAATGGGTTACCACGCGCAGCGTGGGAACCATCAGTTTGCTCGCGATGGGAGTGGGCCAGTTTCGTCAAAGGTGAATGACATGCCACATTCGTCAGCAAGCTAACTCCTACAGGGTTTATGTGTATTCAACAATTGAGGTGTTGAATCTAATCAGCGCCAAGCGCGCTCTGGCTTTTGATCTTCATACCGCAGCAGCCCAGACGCCCCAAAACGCGACTTGGGTGCAGGCTGAACGCAGGCGGCGTGGAGTGGGACGAGCGGCATGGATGCCGCGAGAGCCGCCCCCCGCCATGGATGGCGGATGGCGGCGGGCCCACGGAGCGTCGCCGAAGTGAAGGAACCCGACGAAGTCGGGCCCAACCAGGAGCCTGAAACCTGAACTGACCCCCAAAAGTTGGACACCCAGTCCAACCGAGGGGACAGTCATGACGAAGTACGATCCAGCCTTCAAACTCAAGCTGGTTAAACAATGCCTGGCCGGCAGCAGCACCAACGGGGTTGCAGTCAAAAATGGTATCGGTCATTCCCTCCTGCAGCGCTGGGTGCGCAGCTATCAGCAACACGGTCTGCCCGGCCTTGCCAAGCAATACAGCCGCTATGACGCCCAGTTCAAACTCAATGTTTTACAGCGCATTGATCAGGATGGATTGTCGGACCAGCAAGCCGCCATCCTCTTTGGCATCCGCGGGCAGAACTGCGTCGGGGAATGGAGGAAGCTGTATCATGCCGCAGGGATCAATGCGCTGAAACCGCATCGCGAGAGAGAACCTGCCATGCCTCAAAAACCGCCTGAAACACCTCTACAGTCCTGCCCTGACGATGACGAGCGTACTCGTCAGGAACTGCTCGATGAGCTGGGTTACCTGCGAGCGGAGAATGCCTATTTAAAAAAGCTCGATGCCTTGATCCGGGAGCAGAATGCAGCGCGAGCCAAAAAGCGCAAATAATCCAGGGGTTAAGGCATGAGCATTCGATGCAATGGCTGTTGCGTGCTGCTGGCCTGGCCCGAAGCACGTTCTACTATCAGGCCAAGGCAGTTGCCCGCGATAAATACGCCGGGCTCAAGGCTCACGTGCGACGCATTTATGAAGAGCACAAGGGACGCTACGGCTATCGCCGTATCACTGCGGTCCTGGGACAGATAGGCGAACATGCCAATCACAAGACGGTACAGCGGTTGATGCAGATGATGGGGCTCAAATCGTTGGTCAGGATCAAGAAATATCGCTCCTACAAAGGTCCTGAGGGCGAGACGGCGCCTAATCGGTTGGCGCGCCAATTCAAGGCCGACCTTCCCGACCAGAAATGGGTAACCGATGTCACCGAGTTCAAGGTCAACGGGCAAAAGCTGTACCTGTCGCCCGTGCTGGATCTTTGTACCCGAGAGATCGTGGCTTACCAGACCAGCAGGCGGCCGGTGTTTGAACTGGTGTCAAAAATGCTGGAAAAAGCTGTGGCACGACTGGGTCCAGGACAGACTCCGTTGCTGCACTCGGACCAAGGGTGGCAGTATCGTCAGCTCAACTACCGGCATCGGCTGGCCCAAATAGGCCTTCAACAAAGCATGTCTCGCAAAGGGAACTGCTACGACAACGCTGTGATGTAGCGCTTCTTCGGTACCCTGAAGAGCGAGTTTTTTTACCTTGAGCGCTTTGACACCGTTGAGCAATTAGAGGCCGGGCTCGACGAGTACATCCATTACTACAACCACGAGCGGATCAGCATGACGCTCAACGGCCTCAGTCCGGTGCAATTTCGAAAGCAGGTAATGAGTCAGTAATTTTGTCCAACTTTCGGGGGTCAGTTCAAACCCTTGGTTACTTGGGGTTATCAAGTAACCCGCCGAAGGCGGAACAGTTTGGACGTTAGGACAAACCAAGCTATCAGCGTCAGCCCGCACAGTGGAATTGCACACCAGCTTGCTGGCGAACTGGCCCGCAGGGCATCAGATTAAACATCCCAAGCCAAACCCTCAAAGCAACGCCTTCAACTCCGGCCAGACATTCTCCAACAACCGACCTTGCGCATTCGCCGCCGGGTGCAGACCGTCCGCCTGGGTGTACTCGGGAACGCCGCCGACCCCTTCGAGCATGAACGGCACCAGCGCGACCTTCTTCTCCGCCGCCAGATTGCTGTAAACCTCCTTAAACGCCTGGGTATAGCGCGCCCCATAATTCGGAGGAATCTGCATGCCCAGCAGCAACACCTTCGCACCCGCAGCCCGTGAGCTGTCGATCATCGACGCAAGATTTTGTTGCAATTGTGCAGGAGGCTGGCCGCGCAACCCATCGTTACCGCCCAGTTCAAGGATCACGAGGTCCGGCTTGTGCTCTGCAAGCAGCGCCGGCAGCCGCGCCTGCCCGCCTGCGCTGGTGTCGCCGCTGATCGACGCGTTGACCACTTTGTCCTTGTACCCTTGCTGCGCCAGGCGCTGCTCCAGCAAAGAGACCCAGCCCAGACGGGTATCCAGGCCGAAAGCCGCGCTGATACTATCCCCAACGATCAGCACCGTGCCTGCCATCGCTCCTTGAGACAACAACAGCAACCCCAGGCCAGCACTTAAAAACCACGCACGCATCGGATTCTCCATGAGCGAAAGTATTCTCAGTGCTCGGAACCTCAGCAAAGTGGTCCCAAGCACCGAAGGTGACTTGACCATCCTGCACGAACTCTCCCTGGAACTAAACAAGGGCGACACGCTGGCCATCGTCGGCGCCTCGGGTTCCGGCAAATCTACCCTGCTGGGTCTGCTGGCCGGCCTGGACTTGCCCAGCGCGGGCGCAGTGACGCTGTCGGGGCGTAACCTCAGTGAACTGGATGAAGACCAGCGGGCCAGGGTTCGCGCCGAGCACGTCGGCTTCGTGTTTCAGTCTTTTCAGTTGCTCGACAGCCTCAATGCGCTGGAAAACGTCATGTTGCCCATGGAGCTCGAGGGCCGCAAAGACGCCCGCGAGCAGGCGCGTCATCTGCTGGAACGCGTCGGTCTGGGCCAGCGACTGACCCATACGCCCCGACAGCTGTCCGGCGGCGAGCAGCAACGGGTCGCCATCGCCCGTGCCTTCGCGGCCGACCCTGACGTGCTGTTTGCCGACGAGCCGACCGGCAACCTCGACAGACACACCGGCGAGCGCATCAGCGATCTGTTGTTCGAACTGAACCAGGAACGCAACACCACCCTGGTGCTGGTGACCCATGATGAACGTCTGGCCCATCGATGCCGGCGCCTGATCCGACTTGAAGGTGGCCGTCTCGTCACCCCTATGGAGCCTTGATGGCACGTCTGCCGTTTGCCCGCCTGCTCAGCCTCGCCGCCCGCCAGTTGCTGCGCGACGCCCGCGCCGGGGAATTGCGTGTGCTGTTTTTCGCCCTCGTAGTTGCCGTGGCGGCCAGTACCGCCATCGGTTATTTCGGCTCGCGCCTGAACAGCGCCATGCTGCTGCGCGCCACCGAGTTCCTTGGCGCGGACCTGATTCTCAGCGGCTCGACCCCGGCCAGCCCTGAACAGATCGAAGCAGGAACCGCGCTCAAACTCGACCATTCTCAAATCGTGATCTTTTCCAGCGTGGTCGCGACCGACAACGGTATTCAACTGGCCAGCGTAAAGGCGGTGGATGCTGCTTATCCGTTACGGGGCGAACTGAAAAGCGCCGATGCGCCGTATCAGCCCGAGGTCACCGGTGGCGAACCGCAGGCGGGCGAAGCCTGGGCGGAAGCGCGCGTGCTGGCTGCACTCAATCTCAAGGTGGGCGACAGCATCGATGTCGGCTCCACGACACTCAAGCTCACTCGCGTCCTGACCTATGAGCCCGACCGCGCAGGCAATTTTTATAGCCTGACGCCTCGGGTCATGATCAACATGGCAGATCTGGCGGCCACCAAAGTGGTGCAACCGGGAAGCCGTGTCAGTTTTCGCGACCTGTGGCGCGGCACGCCGGAAAACCTGGCGGCGTATCGCAAAGCCATCGAGCCCGCTCTGGCCGCGAATCAGAAGATCGACGACGCCCGCGATGGCAATCAACAGATTGGCGGAGCGCTGGGCAAAGCCGAGCGTTACCTGAACATGGCCAGCCTCGTGGCTGTGCTGTTGGCGGGTGTCGCGGTGGCGCTGTCTGCCGCCCGTTTTGCCGTGCGACGGTTCGATGCCAGCGCTTTGCTGCGCTGCCTGGGCCTGTCACGCAACGAAGCCCTGGTGCTTTTCAGTCTGCAACTGGCGATGCTCGGCATCGTGGCAAGCGTTGCAGGCGCCCTGCTCGGCTGGTTCGCCCAATTGGGCCTGTTCTATCTGCTGGAAAATCTGCTGCCCGCCGCCGTTCCCCCAGGAGGATGGCTGCCTGCGCTTGCCGGGATCGGCACCGGCCTGGTCGCGCTCGCCGGTTTCGCCCTGCCGCCGCTGGCGGCGCTGGGCCGCGTTCCGCCGCTGCGCGTGCTGCGTCGCGACATGCTGCCGATTCCCGCCAGCACCTGGCTGGTGTACGGTGCGGCGCTGCTGGCCCTGGGCCTTATCATGTGGCGCCTGAGCCTGGATCTGGTGCTGACCTTCGCCCTGCTGGGCGGCGGCCTCATCGCTGCCGTGGTACTGGGCGGCGTCCTTCTGCTTGCCCTGCAAAGCCTGAGGCGTTTGCTGGCCGGGGCTTCATTGCCTTGGCGGTTGGGCTTGGGGCAACTGCTTCGGCATCCGATGGCGGCAGCCGGACAGTCGTTGGCGTTTGGCCTGATCCTGCTGTCGATGGGGTTGATCGCCCTGCTTCGGGGCGAACTGCTCGACACCTGGCAGAACCAGTTACCGAAGGATGCCCCCAACTATTTCGCCCTGAATATCCTGCCCACCGAGCGTGATCACTTTGCCGAGCGCATGGGCCAATTGTCGACCCACAGCGCGCCGCTGTACCCGATGATTCCGGGGCGCCTGATGAGCATCAATGGCGAGCCGGTCAGCAAGTTCGTGACCAAGGATTCACGCGGCGAAAACGCCACACAGCGCGATCTCAACCTGACGTGGTCCGCCAACCTGCCCGAAGGCAACAGCATCACGGAAGGCCAGTGGTGGACCAGCGACCAGCCGCCCGCCGACGACGAGATCCCGGGCGTATCGGTTGAAACCAAACTGGCCAAGAGCCTGAACATGAAGCTGGGCGATACCTTGAGTTTCGTGATTGGCGGTGCGAATCATGAGGTCAAAGTCACCAGCCTGCGCGACATCAACTGGGACACCTTTCAACCCAACTTCTTCATGATCTTCCAGCCCGGCACGCTCAAGGACGTCCCGACGACCTACCTGACCAGCTTCTACCTGGCGCCCGGCAACGACCAGCAGATCGTCGAGCTGTCCCGCGCGTTTCCCGCCGTGACCATCCTGCAAGTGGAAGCGTTGCTGGAACAGCTGCGCAGCATCCTCGATCAGGTCACGCTGGCGGTGCAGTACGTGCTCTTGTTCGTCCTGGCCGCCGGCCTGGCGGTGCTGTTCTCCGGCTTGCAGGCGACCCTTGACGAGCGCATTCGTCAGGGAGCGCTGCTCAGGGCGTTGGGGGCTAATCGGGCGCTGCTGATCAAGGCGCGTCGCATCGAATTCGGCCTCCTGGGCGCGGTCAGCGGTGTTCTGGCAGCGCTCGGCTGCGAACTGGTCAGCTTTGCGCTCTACCGCTACGCATTCAATCTGGAATGGCACCCGCACGCCTGGTTGCTGGTGCTGCCGTTGATCGGCGCCGCGCTGGTGGGAGGCGCAGGCGTGTTTGGCACCCGCCGGGCGCTGAACGCCAGTCCGCTAACGGTCCTGCGCGAAGGCTGACCCGCAAGGGTTGACCGGGGCGATGCCGACAGCAAAGATGTGGGCATCGCGCTCGGCCTCTCATCCTTGAGGCCGACCCTCGAACAGCGACCATCGAGAAATGCTTTGAGCACCAATATCAGTACCCGTGAAGGCCATACCGCCCTCAAGCAAGAACTCGATCACTTGTGGCGCGTCTACCGCCCGGAAATCACCCAGAAAGTGGCTTGGGCGGCCTCACTGGGTGACCGCAGCGAGAACGCCGACTATCAGTACAACAAGAAGCTGCTGCGTGAAATCGACCGCCGCGTGCGCTACCTGCGCAAGCGCCTGGAAGACATGCGCGTGGTGGATTATTCCCCCGAACAGGAAGGCCGGGTGTTCTTCGGCGCCTGGGTGGAAATCGAGAACGATGATGGCGACACCAAACGCTTTCGCATCGTGGGCTACGACGAAATCTACGGCCGTATGGACTACATCTCCATCGACTCACCCATGGCCCGTGCGCTGCTCAAGAAAGAGGAAGGCGATGAGGTGAAGGTGCAGACGCCCACCGGAGAAGCGATGTGGTACATCAACCACATTTCCTACAAAAACCCGCCAGACGCTGAGCCAGAGCCCGAGCAGAACGAATAACTCGGTTTGATTCGGCGACCCAGCCCATCAGCGTGAGCCGCTTCGCAGAGGCTCACGCGTTCGTGGAACGTGTCAATACTTCCAGGTCAGCGACGCCGTGACGTTGCGAGGGGCTCCGTAGTTGCTGGCGGTGCCGCTGTACAACGACGTCAGGTACTTGCGGTCGGTGACGTTGTTGAAGTTCAGCGCCGTGCTCCAGTTGCTGTCGATGTCGTAGCTGGTCATCAGGTCAACCAGTGCGTAGGCGTTCTGGCGGATGACGCTGATGTTGTCGTTCTGAATGCCGCTCTGCCAGCTGACGCGGGTGCCGATGCGGGCCTGCGGCAAGCCTGGCAGTCGGTAGGTCGCCATGCCACGGAAGCTGTGCGTCGGCACATACCGGCGCGATTTTTCGCCGTCTTCATTCTCGATATGCACGTAGGTGTAGCCCGCCAGCAGGTCCAGACCTGGCAGCGCTTCGCCCGAGGCTTCGAGCTCGATACCGCGGCTCTTGTAGTCGCCCGTGGGGTAGCGGTACTGAGAGCCGACCTGCACCGACTGGTCCAGCGCGACGACATTGCTTTGCTCGGTCTTGAATACCGCTGCCGTCAGGTTCAGGCGCTCATCCAGCACGCTGCCCTTGACGCCCGCCTCCAGGCTCTTGCCTTCGAGCGGGTCCACCGGTTTCCCATCGATACCGGCATAGCCATACTGCGGGTTATAGATTTGCGTCCAGCTGGTGTACAGGCTCCACTCCTTGTTCAGGTCATACACCAACCCGGTGTACGGCGTGACCTTGCCGTGCTCACGTTGTGCGTGGTCGACCCCATAACTCTCGCCCGTACCGTCGGTGCTGAGCATGCGCGCGCCGGCAATCCAGTGCAGGTCGTCCGCCAGACTGAAGCGGGCGCCGGCGAACAGGCTCTTCTGCCGGTCAATGGTGTTCTGGGTATTGATGTCGCTGGTGTAGAGGAATTGCGGTGGAGCCTCGGTGCCGGCCAGGATGCTGGCGAACGAGGTTTGGTAATAGCCGGTGTCCGCCGCGTCGTACTCGCGCGCCTTCTGGTGCGTGCGGCCATAGCTGGCGCCGAAGGTCAGTTCATGGTCCCGCCCGAACAGGCTGAACGGGCCGGTGACTTTCGCTTCGCCAATCAACTGGTGTGAACGGCCAGAGGTCCGGGCGGAGAAGGCTGTCGCATCGTCGTCGGTGACGCTGGCGACGTACAGCATGCTGCTGTTCTGGTATTCGGTGATGGCGGTGCCGCTGAGCGTGGCGTTCCAGCCGTTGCCGAAGTCATGGTTCAGCTCGGCAAAGACGCGCTGCGTATGAATGTTCCAGTAGGTCCACGGCTGGCCGACGTTCGAGCTGCGACTTGAGTAATGAATAGGGTTGTTATTGCCGTCGACCAAGGGCAGGTTGCCCCAGGTGCTGCCGTTCGAATCGCTGTTGTGCTGGGAGAAACCAACCGTCAGAGTGTCGGCGTCGGACAGGTCGAATGCCAGCAAGCCCGCCGCGACGTTCTTTTCGTGGCTGTAGCGGTCCATCCACGAATTGCCTTTTTCATGGGCGTAGATGAAGCGTCCGCGCACGTTTCCCGAGTCCGTCAGCGGGCCCGAAACATCCACATCGACACGACGGGTGTCCCAGGAACCCACGCTGGTGTCGATCTGCGCCTGAAAGTCCTTCGTCGGTCGCTTTCGCACGAAGTTGACCGTGGCCGACGGGTTGCCCGCCCCGCTCATCAAACCGTTCGCACCGTGCAGCACGTCGATCTGCTCGTATTCGGCCATGTCCAGATCACCGTTCAGGATGGTCTGGGTGAACGGCATGTTCATGCCGTCGAATTCGAAGCTGTTGATTTCGAAACCGCGCGAGGTGAATTCCGTTCGGTCGGATTCACTCTGCTCCACAGTCACCGACGGCGCGGAACGCAGCGCGTCCTTCACGCTGTTCATCTTGTAATCGTTGATCTGGTTACGGGTGATCGTGGTGATCGCTTGTGGCGTTTCCTTGTTGGTCAGCCCCAGCTTCGTGGTGCTGGAAGACGGCTTCCCGACATACCCTACGCTTTGCGCGTCATCCTGAGCGGCAATGTCCTGGATTTGCGTGGCGGGCAGGGTCATTTCATCGGCGGCATGCGCGAGGGAAACACTGTTGACGGCACTGGCAAAGAGCAACGTGGCGGAAACACAACGATTCAAGGTCTCGGTTCCTGGTAGCATAAAAAGAGACCGGATTCTGAATCAGAGTGAGAATGATTACTATATGTATCACTAACATTTATTCACATATTTTTCACAATCACTTCAAATGAATAGCTTAATCGTCGCCACGCGCTGCTTATGGATAGCCTTCGGGACGAAGAAGCCCGACCTAGAGGGGTCGCACAGGTATACCCCGCAACACTCAGATGGCCTTTCTTGACGCCAAGACAAACGCGGGTGAATGCAAATGCCGCAGTGACGCTCTCGCCTCCTCACGGCTGGCGTGAACCGCACGCCTTGTCGACGAACAGCGCGCAGCCTCCAGCGCCGATACACACCCCGGCGCACAGCATCACCGCCCAATGAAACGCGCTGATCAACGCCAGCCCCTGCAACGCCAGCACCTGCCCGAGCATCGCGGTCGCCATGAGGCCGCCGGTGCGGGCGATGGCGTTGTTAAGGCCAGACGCAGCGCCGGTCTGACGCGGATGAACAGACGAGAGGACCGCTGTCGTCAAGGGCGACACGGCAAGGGCCAGGCCCAGCGCAATGATCGCCAGTGCCGGAAACACTCCTCGCCAGTAATCCGCCTGAAGCCCGACACGTGCCAGCCACACAAAACCTGCTGCGACGATGCACGGCCCAACAGAAACCGGCGTACGCCGTACCGGCCCGCAAGCCCGCCCATCCAAGGCGACGTGACGGCAATGATCAGCGGCAGGGGCAACAATGCAGCGCCAGCCTCGGTGCTGGAATAGCCGCTGGCGACGATCAACACGTAAGGCAGCAGCACCATCAGGCAACCCAATGCGCCGTAGAGCAACAAGGTCAACGCGGTCAGGCTGCTAAACGTCGGCGAGCCGAACATCACCAGCGGCATCATTGCTGCAGCGCC
This sequence comes from Pseudomonas abietaniphila, assembly GCF_039697315.1. Taxonomy (NCBI): domain Bacteria; kingdom Pseudomonadati; phylum Pseudomonadota; class Gammaproteobacteria; order Pseudomonadales; family Pseudomonadaceae; genus Pseudomonas; species Pseudomonas abietaniphila. Next base: position 445,768 of record NZ_CP155619.1, read on the forward strand.
CTTGCGGTGCTCCCAACAGATGAACGCCACCAGCAAGCCCACGCCGACGCACACGCCCGTGCCTCCCGCAGGCGTCAGACCTTCCGGCCCCGTCGCCAGGATCAGCCCCCAGGTCATCGCACCCAGCGCGACGGTCGCGAGCAATGCGCCGAGGCTGTCCAACGGCTGTCTGACCGCGGCACGCCCATCGACGCAATCGTTCTCACGCACATAGCGCCACGCGAGAAAAATCGCCGCGCTCGCCAACGGCACATTGATCAGGAAGATCATTCGCCAACTGAGCGTATCGATCAGCCATCCCCCGAAAATCGGGCCGCCAGCGCCCGTGGCGGCGCCCGCCGCTGCCCAGATGCCGGTCGCGCGGCCCCGTGCTTCACCCTGAAAGGTATCGCCGAGAATGGCCAGGCTGTTGGGCACCAACAACGCGGCACCGATACCCTGAACGAAGCGTGCCACCAGCAACACCGACAGGTTTGGGGCCGCGCCACAGGCGACCGAAGCCAGCGCAAAGGCCAAAGCGCCGACGATCAGGATACGCCGACGCCCGTAACGGTCGCCCAGTGCGCCGCCCAGCAACAGCAAGGCACTGAGCGGCAGCAGGTAGCCACCAATCAACCACTGCAGCGACTGGTGATCGCCCTGCATCGCGTGCCCGATTGCAGGCAAACCGACGTTGATCACGGAACTGTCGATGAACGCCAGACTCGACGCCAGGACACAGGTGATCAGTATCATGCGACGGCGATGATCGGTCAGTGACGGATCTGGCGCAGGGTTCATGGTCATCGACACGCTCGTACGCAAGGCAATCGGGGAAGGAGACATCGTGCTGTCGAGCGTGGCTCACAAACGGTTTTTTCGCCTGTTTCATGCGCGCCGCCGCGACAAGCTGCTAACGTGTGGCGCCACGACGAACCTATTGATAACCGACGACACCAAGGACAGACATGTTCGAATTTATCTTCCTCGCCGTTCTCATCGGCATGGGTGGCACCGCGTTGCTGGACCTCTGGGCCCAACTGCTCAAACGAACCCTCGGCTTGCCCACCCCGCCCTGGCATCTGGTGGGACGCTGGTTCGCCGGGATGCGCCACGGCCAGTTCGTGCACCGCAACGGCATCGGCAACTCGCCCGAGGTTCCGAATGAACTGAAGATCGGCTGGGCCGTGCATTACGGGGTCGGGATCATTTTCGCGGCCGCGTTGCTGATGATCTGGGGCGTGCAATGGGCGCACGCCCCGACATTCTTTCCGGCGCTGATCGTCGGGCTGGTCACGATCGGTGCGGGCTGGTTCATCCTGCAACCGGGCATGGGCGTTGGCGTTGCGTGCAATAAAGCACCCAACCCGACGCTGGCGCGCTTGCAGAATGTCATCGGCCACGTGGTGTTCGCGACAGGCATGTACTGGGCGGCGCTGTTGGTCGGCTGAATAGCGGTGGGCCCGGAACGCGTCTGATCGAGATGAACCTCTGCCCTGCTTGCGGGCTCTGAGTCTTCAGGGCCGAGACGGCTGATTCTCTTCATCTTCAAGGAGCAACCCATGACTCAGACTGCATTGGTCGTCGGCGCCAGCGGCATCGTCGGCAGCGCAACCACCCAACTGTTGCTTGCGAACGGCTGGCAGGTCGCCGCGCTTTCCCGTCACCCTTCGCAAGCTGCCGGTGTGATTCCCGTCGCCGCTGACCTGCAGGACCCTGATTCGGTCAAGCAAGCGCTCGAAGGCATCAAGCCGACCCACGTGTTCATCACCACCTGGTCGCGTCAGGCCACCGAGGCTGAGAACATCAAGGTCAACGCAGCCATGGTGCGCAACGTGCTGGATGCCTTGAGCCCTGGCAAAAGCGTCAAGCACGTGGCCCTGGTGACCGGTTTGAAACATTACCTCGGCCCGTTCGAGGCTTATGGCAAAGGGACGCTGCCACAGACGCCGTTTCGTGAAGAACAGGGCCGACTGGACATTGAGAACTTCTACTACGCCCAAGAAGACGAAGTGTTTGCCGCCGCCGAGCGCGACGGCTTTACCTGGAGCGTGCACCGCCCGCACACCGTGACCGGCGTTGCCGTGGGCAATGCCATGAACATGGCGACCACGTTGGCCGTCTACGCGTCGGTCTGCAAAGCCACGGGCAGGCCCTTCGTGTTCCCGGGCTCACGCGTGCAGTGGGACAGCCTCACCGACATGACCGACGCCCGCCAGTTGGCCAAACAACAGTTGTGGGCCGCCACCACGCCTGCGGCGGCGAATCAGGCGTTCAACGTCACCAACGGCGACGTGTTTCGCTGGAAATGGATGTGGACCCGGATCGCCGACTACTTCGGCCTGCACCCTGCGGCCTACCCGCCAAGCGTCTCGCCGCTGGAGACTCAAATGGCCGACGATCAAGCGGCCTGGACCGATATCGTGCGCGAACACGGCCTGAAAGAAGCCGACATCAACCGCCTGATCTCGCCCTGGCACACCGACGCGGACCTTGGACGCCCCATTGAAGTGATCACCGACATGTCGAAAAGCCGCGCATTGGGCTTCAAGGAGTTTCAAGCGAGCGATCAGGCGTTTTTTGACGTGTTCGACGAGCTGCGCAAGCAGCGGTTGATTCCGTAACGCCGTTGACTCCCTCTTCAATCAACTCGATACCACGGGTGGATGATCGTTCCCGCGCTCTGCGTGGGAATGCAGGGGTGGGACGCTCCGCGTCCAGGCTGAAGCAGAGCGTCGATTACTGCGTTACCACGCGGAGCGTGGGAACGATCATCATGAAGCGCTACATCTGCGCGACCAGGCGCCCTACGTCGGCCATTAGCGTGTTGATCTGATCGCCGGAGGCCTTCGCGCCGGTGTAATACACCGTGACGATCAACGGCGGACGATTCGGCGGCCAGATCACGGCAACGTCATTGCTCGCGTTGTTCGCTCCTGAACCGGTCTTGTCCCCTACCCTCCAGCCCTTGGGCAACCCGGCGCGCAGTTTCTTGTCGCCCGTCGTGTTGCTCACCAGCCAGGCGATCAGCTGGTCCCGCGAAGCACCGGACAGTACATCCCCCAGGATCAAGGAACGCAAACTCCGCAGCATCGCAATCGGCATGGTCGTGTCCTGCGGATCACCCGCGCGGTTTTCGTTCAGATCGGGTTCGCGTCGATCCAGTCGGGTGACCTGATCGCCCGTCGAACGCAACCATGCGGTCAACGCGGACGGGCCGCCAAAACTGTCCAGCAGTAGGTTGGCCGCCGTGTTGTCGCTCAACGTCACCGCCGCCTCGCAGATCGAACCCACGCTCAACCCGCCGTCACCCGTGTGTTTTTCCGTGGTCGGCGAATACGGCACCAACTGTTCCTTGCCGTACACGATCACCCGTGAAAGGTCTTCTTCCTTGCGGTCGACCCGCGCCAACACATACGCAGCAGCGAGCGCCTTGAACGTGCTGCACATCGCGAAACGCTCATCGCCGCGATGGGCGATCAGCCGCTGGCTGCCGGTATCGAGGATGGCCACGCCCAGGCGTCCGCCATGACGACGCTCCAGCTCAGCCAGTGCCTGTTCAATCGAAAAAGAGGATACGGCGCCGGGATCGGCAGCCATTAGGTTGAAACAATAAAAAGAAGGGATCGCCGCCAATGAGGCGCCAATCAGTTTCCTGCGGGTAATGGGCATACACTTCCCTGTCTTGCTTGATGGATGGACAACTGGATCGCCGTGGAGGGCAGCCCCCTACCTTGGGCGCCGTCAGGTCACGGTGATCGACGCACTCAGGCAGGCACGCCCAGAATGATGTGCGACGCCTTGATCACGGCGGTGGCGCTAACGCCCGGTTTCAGGCCCAACTCGGTCACCGCTTCGCGGGTCACGATCGAGTAGACCTCGGCGCCGCCCGCCAGCGTGACAATCACCTCGGCATTGACCGCCCCCTCGCTGACGCGGGTGACAGTGCCTTCCAGGCAATTGCGGGCAGACAGACGGAAACCGCTGGAGTCGGTCATCAGCATGACCCACGGCGCCTTGATCAGCGCAACCGCTTGCTTGCCAACGACCAGCCCCAGGCTCTTCACGCTTTGCAGCGTGACCACGGCGACCAGTTCTTCGCCGCCCGGCAGGGTCAGCACGACCTCGGCATTGACCGAGCCGTTCTGAATCTTGCTGACAACACCCTTGAACACGTTGCGAGCGCTGACTTTCATAAGCCTGACCTTGTGTGGTGGGGACGAACCGAGACACATCATCCGGTCAGACAGCGGGTCATTTCAACCCTCATCTGCGCTCGAACGAGCATCCCGGTGTGAGCGTGAGCTTCGCCCCACCCTCAGCCCCATCACGTCGAGGGCGTCACAACCATCATCGGTGGCGACTGAACGCTGAAACCGATCGCACCCAGGAAATCAGCCGCAAGGTCGTCGGGGAGTCATGCTCCTCGTGGCTTGCGGCCAGTTCCCCGGCCAGCGATGCCAGGGATTGTGGTAACAGCCACGACACCTCCTGCTCGGTGGCGTGCATCAGATTGGGATCGTCTTCTTTCTCGAACGCTGGCCATTCACTCATCGCAGTCACTCCCGTCAAACATGTTCTGCACACGCATGGATGTTTACAGATCGAGCACCAGCGGCCCTGAGGCCGGGACTGCGCAGCAGATCAGCACGTGGTCGGCCGCCGTCATTTCGGCGGGTGGGACCGGGTAATGCACCTGGCCACTGACGAGCCGGGTCTTGCAGGTGCCGCACGAACCGCCGCGGCAACTGTATTCGGGTTCGAGGCCGCGGCTCTCGGCCAGTTCCAGCAACGTCCCGCCATCGGGTTGCCAACGCGCTTCCTTGGCTGATCGCTCAAAGAGCACCGGCACCGAAACCGTGGCGGCAGGCGGCTGTTGAATCCCGGCCGTCTGTTGGTCGCGGGTGCGCTGCAGGGTCGACGGGCCAAAGGTTTCGGCATGGATTCGCTCGTCACGAACATGCATCGCCCTTAATTCGTCATACAGACCTTGTGTGAAGCTTGCCGGTCCGCAGACGTAAAAATCGAAATCGTCGAACGGCAGCAGCGCCTTGAGCAGATCCAGATCAATACGACCCGCAAGATGAAAGTCTTTGCTTAAACGGGCTTCGCGCTCAGGCTGGCTCAGCAGGCGGACAGCCGTCAGTTGTTCTCCGGCGCTGGCAACCAGTGTGTCCAATTCTTCGCGAAAAGCCAGATCCGCCAGACGACGTGCACTCTGTATGAACCAAGTGGGGCGCATGTGTCGGACGCGTTTGCCTTCATAGATCACCTCGCGCAGCATCGACAGCATCGGTGTCACGCCGATGCCGGCGCCCAACAACACCAGCGGCCGTTGCTCCCGAGGGTCCACCACAAAGCTGCCTTGCGGGGCTCGCGCTTCGATCAGGTCGCCGACCTTGTAGGCATCGTGCAAGTGCGCCGAGACCAGTCCGTCACGCTTGACACTGATGCGGAAGAAATCATCGGACGGCGCGCTCGACAGGCTGTAGGTGCGGATCACCGGTTTGGCATGCCCCTCCAGGGTCAGTCGCAACGGCAGATGCTGGCCCGCCTTGAATGCAGGCAAACCGGCGCCATCGGCTGGCTCGAAATAGAACGAGCGGATGCCTGCGCTTTCGTCTTCAATACGCGTCACCCGCAACGGGCGCCATTGGTCGCGCAGTGCATCGGCCTGAAGGCGCGCAGCGGTCTGTTCCCAATCGCCGGTCATCAGGCTATTGGGGGAGAAACCCTGGAATTCCCAGCGCGAACGCAACGCCTGAGGACGTCGAACCACGGCCTCGACCTTGACTTGCCAGAGTCGCTCGGCACCCTGAAAGGCGGCGATTTCCGGCCCGTCCAGGATCACCGTGGTACGGCCCACCAGTTGCAGCAGATCACCGGTGGTGAAGTCGATGAACACCAACCCGGCTTTCGGGTTGACGAGAAAGTTGCCCAGCGTATTGAAATGCAGGTTCCCGGCGAAGTCAGGAATCGTCAGCACGTCGCCCTCGACCCTGACGAAGCCCGGCTGCCCGCCGCGATGGGAAACGTCCACCGAGCGGTGTGGCTGCTCGCCCTCAAGGTCCACATAGCTGGCGACAAAAAAAGTATCGGCAGCACGGATCATCGCCACGGCCGCGTCGTCCAGACGGGCCATGCGTTCCATCGGCGCACGCGCCTTCACGTCAGGCAGCGCGACCTGTTTGAGCTCACGCAACTGGATGTATTGCGGACAGTTGCCGAATGAGTGCTCCACCTGCACCGTGAAACCCTGATCGCTGATCGTCTGGATATGGCCGTTGATACGGTTGCGCCGACGGGTGCGCAGGTCGATACCCAGCATGCCCACCGCCGCACCCGGTACGAACTGTGCGCCCATGGGATCGTCACGGTCGGGCAAGCGGGAAAACTGCAGATGGCGTCGATCGGGTGACGCGATGAAGCCTGCCTGCGCATCCATCAGGCTTGCCCACGGCCAGCCCTCGTCGTCCACCGCACCGATGAACATGTAGGGCAGATGCGCGTAGAACTCACGATGCTGATCGGGCATGTAATCACGAATGACTTTCTTGCCCATCACGCCCATCTGCTCGGCAACGCCGACGTGAGCTTGCAGCTCCACTTCACCGGAATGCCAGGGTGAGGGTCTTTCAAAAGAGGCATCGTTCATGACACAGACTCCCAAGGTCAGAGGGCCGCGTTTCTGCCCGTCGGCCGCAGGAAACTGGTTTGTCAGCGCACAGATCGCCAACAAACAGTACCCCTGCGGCCTTAGGCCAGAATCAAAAACAGCATCGAACTCCGTCAGCCGTTTCTCGGCACCTCGGAGGTTCCCGTCGAATCAGACCACCAGGCCTGCTTTGGTCCGGGGCATCGGCACAAAACCGTTGAGCCCTTCGATGCGCGCCAGCCAGGCGCGGACGTTCGGGTATGCCTGCAGCGAAACGTTGCCTTCCGGCGCATGGGCGATGTAACTGTAGCCCGCAACATCGGCGATGGTGGGGTGATCCGCCGCCAGGTATTCGCGACCGTTGAGGTGCGTCTCGATCACTTGCAGCACAGCGTGAGCGCGGTCGATGGTGTCCTTAGGGTCGAAACCCGCACCGAATACGGTGATCAGACGTGCGCGGGCCGGGCCGTTGTTGATCTGTCCAGCCGCGACCGCCAGCCAGCGTTGCACTTCTGCGGCACCGGCAGGATCAGCGGGTAACCATTTACCCGACGTGTCGTACTTTTTCGCCAGATACACCAGGATCGCAGTGGAATCGGCGATGATCGTGCCGTTGTCGTCAATGACCGGTACTTGGCCGAAGGCATTGATCGCCAGGTATTCCGGTGTCTTGTGCGCGCCTTTGGCCAGATCCACGAACTCGATCTGAGGGTCGAGCCCCAGCAGCGACAGCATCAACTGGGCACGATGAGAGTGGCCGGACAACGGGAAGTGATAGAGCTTGATGGCATTCATGGGTGTGGCTCCTGAGGCTGTCGTTGAGTGAGTTCAGCGCGGGAGAGGCGTTGCCGCCAGCGGGTTCACCGCGCCGATGGGTGAATACTGGGCCACGACGCCAAAGAGCAGAATAACCACAAAAGGCAATCCAGCATTTCAACCAGTGAAATGATTCGCCAAGGCCGGCGCGGTGCTCAGTGCTGCAAAACCGGGTGCTGACGCATGCGTTCAACGGCGAAGTCGACAAAACTGCGCACCCGGGCCGACGCACGCCGGCCTTCCCGATACACGAGGTGCACCGGTACAGGATCAGGCTCGAAGCCTTCAAGCACTACCCTCAGCCGACCCGCCAGGAGATGCGCATGTATTTCGTAGCCCAGGCAAGACGCGAGTCCCGCGCCGTTGATGGCGGCGCCGATAACGCCCACCTGGGTGGTGCAGCGCAGATTCGGCTTCAAGGCAACGCTGCGCAGTGAGCCCTCTCGCTGAAATCGCCACTCGAGCAGGCGGTGGCTGGCGCTGCACAACACCAGCGAATGCGCCGCGACGTCGGACGGTGTCGACGGCGCGCCGTGCCGTTCCAGGTAAGCAGGACTGGCGCAAACCATCTGGCGTACCGTCCCGACCTTGCGCGCCACCATGTAGGCATCGGGTAACGCGCCTACGAGCACGGCAACATCGACGCCTTCCTCGTGCAGATGGGGAAAGCGATCCTGATAGACCACCGACAGTTCGATACCGGGCCAGGCGTCCAGATAATCGAGAATGGCCGGGATCAGCAACTGGTCGCCGAACAACAGGGGCGTCACCAGTGTCAGCAAGCCACGGGGCTCGACATGCAGTCCGTTGGCCGAGGCATCGGCCTCGTCTGCCGCGCGTAGCAGGCGCGCACAATCGCTGGCGAACAGTCGCCCCGATTCAGTCAAGGTGACGCCCCGCGTGCTGCGCGCCAGCAGCCGCGTGCCCAGGCGCTTTTCCAGAGCGGCCAGCGAGCGACTGACAGTGGCTTCGGAGACGCCCAGTGTGCGCGACGCTGCCGCCAGCCCTTGCTCGGTGGCCACGGCGTCGAAAATGGTCATCTGTTGGTGGCGGTCCATCAGCGATGACTCCTGCCCGCCGCCTTGATCGCCGGGTCCTGCGTCATGCGCTCGACGCAATAATCGACGAAGGTGCGCACTTTGGCGGACACTTTGCGCTCCGCCTGATAGCAGACGTGTATCGGCAAGGCAGGCTCTTCAAACTCTTCGAGCACCAGCTCAAGCGCACCGCTGGCCACTTGATTGGCGACCTGATAGGACAGAACGCGGGTGACGCCCCAACCCATGGTTGCCGCCGTGATCGCGGCCTGGTTCGCCGACACGGTCAGACGCGACTGGAGATCGACGTGCACTGGCTTGCCTGCTTCCATGAACTCCCAGCGCCGGAGCAGGACGCTGGCGTGGGACACCACCAGCCGATGCTGTTTCAGGTCTTCGGGGTGTTGCGGACGCCCGTTGGCGTCAAGGTAGGCAGGCGATGCGCAAAGCACACGACGCACTTCGCCGACCTTGACGCCGTGCTGGGTGCTGTCCATCAGATGGCCGATGCGCACCGCGACATCGATGCCCTCTTCGACCATTTGCGTCACCCGGTCCAGCAACAGCGCGTTGATGCTCACGCCGGGGTATTGCTGCAGATAACCCACCACCAGCGGCATGACGAACAGCTCGCCGAAGAGCATCGACGCGGTGATCGTGAGTTGGCCGACCGGCGCGGCAATGCTCCCGCCAGCGGAGTCTTCAGCCTCTTCCAGCTCGCTCAAAATGCGACGACAGTCGGTGAGGTAACGTTGCCCCGCTTCGCTCAGGTGCACGCTGCGTGTGGTCCGTGACAACAGCAAGGTGCCGATGCGTTTCTCCAGCGCTGCGACCGCTCGGGTCACGCTGGGCGCCGACATATTCAGTCGCCGCGCGGCCGTGGCAAAACTGCGCTCCTCGCACACGGCAATGAAGACCTGCATTTCCTGAAATCTGTCCATGGATGGGCTCGGCTGTACGATGTTCTTGTAAGTGCTTGCGATAGTAGCGTTTTGAACCGGGAAACGGGCAACTCCTCCTCCCTACTTCTCGGGCGACCCATTCTTGTGGGAGCGAATTCATTTGCGAGACGGTCGTGCAGCCCACATACCTTCAGCGCCTGATCAATCTTTCGCGCATGAATTCGCGCCCACAGGTTCTTGGCGAGTCGACGTTGTGCCGTACACTCACGAAACATCCCGAAATATCCTCTTGACGAAACCCGTGCTTCTGAGCGTTCATATTGGCGCACGGTCATACTCTATTTTTCGCTTTTCTGCTCCTCGGGGAACACTCATGGTTTCGTCGGTTCTTGCAGCCTCGCTCTCGCGTCGCCGCATTCATTACAGCTGGGTCATTCTGGCCGTCACATTCCTGACCATGCTGGTAATGGCAGGTGCGGTCGGTGCTCCCGGGGTGTTCATCAAGCCGCTGGAGGCAGAGTTTGGCTGGGACACGGCCGAAATCTCTTCGGCGCTCGCGGTGCGTTTTGCCCTGTTCGGTCTGGTTGGACCGTTCGCGGCCGCCTTCATGAACCACTTCGGTGTCCGCAAGGTTGTGCTGACAGCCCTGACACTGGTCGCCAGCGGCATGATCCTGTCGCTGTTCATGACGCAGTTCTGGCAACTGGTGGTGTTGTGGGGATTGGTCGTGGGCTTCGGCACCGGACTGACGGCCATGGTGCTGGGAGCAACGGTTGCCACGCGCTGGTTCTCGCAACGCCGCGGCATGGCGATGGGCTTGCTGTCCGCCAGCTCCGCCACCGGTCAACTGGTGTTCATGCCGATGCTCGCCAACCTGACCGAGCATTTCGGCTGGCGGACCGCGCTGACCTGCATCTGTGTCGCCATCGTGATCGCCGGCGTTGCCGTGCTCGCGCTGATGCGCAACCGCCCTGCCGACCTGCAACTGCCGTCCTATGGCGAGACCGACATACAGCCGGTGGTGGCCAGCAATCAGACGTTCGCCGAACTGCTGGTCACGCCGATCAAGGTGCTGCGTGACGTGGCCGGGACCTGGACGTTCTGGGTGCTGTTCATGACGTTTTTCATCTGTGGCGCAAGTACCAACGGCCTGATTCAGACTCACTTCATCAGCCTGTGCGGCGATTACGGCCTCATCGCCACCACTGCAGCGGGCATGCTCGCGGTCATGGGGATTTTCGATTTTATCGGGACCATCGGCTCAGGCTGGTTGTCGGATCGCTTCGACAACCGCTGGCTGCTGTTCGGCTATTACGGGCTGCGCGGGGTGGCGCTGATCATCCTGCCGTTCTCGGATTTCACGGTGTACGGCCTGTCGTTCTTCGCCCTGATCTATGGCCTGGACTGGATCGCCACCGTACCGCCAACGGTGAAGCTGACGGTACAGAAGTTCGGACCTGAGCGTGCCAACATTGTCTTCGGCTGGATTTTCGCCGGCCACCAGTTGGGCGCCGCCTTCGCCGCTTTCGGTGCCGGATGGACACGCACGCATTTCGCCAGCTACCTGCCGGCCTTCTTTATCTCAGGCCTGCTGTGCGTCATTGCCGCGTTGATCGCGCTGTCCATTCTGCCGGTCCTGAAAACACCAAAGGCTCAGATCCACTGACGCGCGAGTACCCACAACCCAAACCCCAGGGCCATAAAGGCCCACGCCAGCAGCGGGTGGAACACCACCCGCCACGCCAGCGCCCGAGGTTCGAAGCCGACCCCGTGCACGTAGCCTGCGGCCACGCCCCACATGATCAGCATCAACAGGCTGTGGGAATAATGGCCCTGAGTATTGAGCATGGATGCCGGGTGGATCAGCAGCACCAGACTCAAAGGCACCGCCATCAGCAGGGACAAGACCCGGCCGATGGCATGCCTGTAGGGAGCGGCCAGCGCCTCAGCGGTCACGACCGTTCTCCCGAGCCCGGGCGTCCGCAGCCTCCAGCCACAAGGCGTTGATGATGCCGAAGCTGCAGGCCAGCAATACGCCAAGAATCCAGGCGAAATACCACATGACGATTCTCCTTAGTAAAGACCGTGAGGGTTGTGCTCGATGTGTGCGGTGGTGACCGTGCCCCACATCCTGGCGTAGCACCACAGGGTGTAGCAGAGGATCAGCGGCACGAAGATCGACGCCGCGATGAGCATGATGATCAGGGTTTTATGGCTGGACACTGCGTCCCATGCGGTCAGGCTCGACGCCGGGTCCAGACTCGACGGCATGACGAACGGAAACAGTGCGAAGCCTGCGGTGCACAGTGCGCCGACGATCGCCAGGCTGCTGCCCAGGAAGGCCGTTCTGCCCTGCCCCGCGCTGGCACCCAGCAACGCCAGCAGACCACCGAAAATCCCCAGCAACGGCGCAATGACGGTCAAAGGATGCGCGTGATAGTTGGCCATCCAGCCAGGGTTGGTCGCCGCGACGGTCTTGGCCAACGGGTTCAGCGCGGCGCTGGGGTCAAATGTCGAGGTGATGGCCAGGCCCTGAATGCCGCCGAACAGCAGCCAGGCACCTGCGCCAGTGAACGCCAGCAAGAACACCAGTGACAATCCTTGCGCGGCACGCCGCGAACGACGGGCAATCGCGCCCTCGGTGCGCATCATCAACCAGCTGCCGCCGTGCAGGCCGAGCATGCTGAGGCTGACCACGCCCGCCAGTAATCCGAACGGGCTGAGCAGTTGCCAGAAATTACCCTGATAGCTTGAGCGCAGCGTGTCATCGAACTGGAAAGGCACGCCCAGCAGCAGGTTGCCAAAGGCCACGCCGAATACCAGCGACGGCACCAGCCCCCCGACGAACAGGCCCCAGTCCCAACTCTGCCGCCAGCGGGTGTTTTCCAGCTTGCTGCGGTAATCGAAGCCCACTGGGCGCACGAACAAGGCAAACAGCACCAGCAGCAGCGCCCAATACAGGCCGGAAAACGCCGCCGAGTAGACCAGCGGCCATGCCGCGAACAGTGCGCCGCCGGCGGTGATCAACCACACCTGATTACCGTCCCAGTGCGGCGCGATGGTGTTGATCACTACCCTTCTCTCGTTGTCATTGCGACCGACAAAAGGCATCAGCATCGCCGCGCCCAGGTCGAAGCCGTCAGTCAGGGCGAAACCGATCAGCAGCACGCCGACCAGCACCCACCAGATCAGTTTGAGTGTTTCGTAATCGAACATCGTGTGTTCCTCAGGCCAGCGTCGGTTGGGGTGCGGCGGACACGTCAGCGTCGCGTCGTTCGAAGTGATAGCGACCGGTGTGCAAGCTGCTTGGGCCGAGTCGGGCGAACTTGATCATCAAGTACATCTCGATGATCAGCAGCACGGTGTAGAAACCCACCAGCGCCAGGATCGAGCCCAGCACGTCGCCCGACGACAGCGTCGACGCCGACAGGTGCACCGGCAGCACTTCACCGATCGACCACGGCTGACGACCGTGCTCGGCAACCCACCAGCCGGTCTGCGTAGCGATCCACGGCAGCGGCAGGCTGAACAGCGCCCACTTGAGCAACCAGCGCTTGCTGGATTCGTTCTTGCGCGCTGAGGCCCAGAAGGCACAGGCAAACAACAGCAGCATCAACACGCCGCTGAGCACCATCACGCGGAAGGTCCAGAAGATCGAGGCGACGTGAGGAATGGAATCCAGCGCGGCCTGATGAATCTGTTGCTCGTTGGCGTCCACCACCTTGTCGGTGTACTTCTTCAGCAACAGGCCGTAACCCAGGTCTTTCTTTACGTCGTTGAAGGCGGTGAGGGTCTGCTGGGTCTTGTCGCCGGCCCGCAGCTTGCCCAGCAGGTCGTATGCGACCATGCCATTGCGGATGCGGGCCTGATGCTCGCTGACCAGGTCCTTAATGCCGGTGACTTGTTTGTCCACCGAGCGCGTGGCGATGATGCCCATCACATACGGAATCTTCACCGCGTAATCGGTGCGCTGCTCCGCCTGGTTCGGCAGACCGAACAGCGTGAACGCAGCAGGCGCCGGTTCGGTTTCCCACTCAGCCTCGATGGCGGCGAGCTTGGTTTTCTGAACGTCACCGATTTCGTAACCGGATTCGTCGCCCAACACGATCACCGACAGGATCGAGGCCATACCGAACGCCGAGGCAATGGCGAACGAGCGGCGCGCGAAGCCGATGTCACGACCTTTGAGCAAATACCAGCTGGAAATCGCCAGCACGAAGATCGCGCCCGTGACGTAGCCGGAAGCAACGGTGTGAACAAACTTGACCTGTGCGACCGGGTTGAACAGCAGGTCGCTGAAACTGGTCAGTTCCATGCGCATGGTGGTGAAGTTGAATTCGGCGCCGACCGGGTTTTGCATCCAGCCGTTGGCGATCAGAATCCACAAGGCCGACAGGTTGGAACCGATCGCCACCAGCCACGTGACGGTCAGGTGCTGCACGCGGCTCAGCCGGTCCCAGCCGAAGAAGAACAAGCCAATGAAGGTCGACTCAAGGAAGAACGCCATCATGCCTTCGATGGCCAGCGGCGCGCCGAAAATGTCGCCCACGTAATGGCTGTAATACGCCCAGTTGGTGCCGAACTGGAATTCCATCGTCAGGCCCGTGGTCACCCCCAGGGCAAAGTTGATGCCGAACAGCTTGCCCCAGAATTTAGTCATGTCCTTGTAGACCTGTTTACCGGTCATGACGTAGACCGACTCCATGATCGCCAGCAGGAAGGTCATGCCCAGCGTCAGCGGGACGAACAGAAAGTGGTACAGCGCGGTCATTGCGAACTGCAGCCGAGATAAGTCGACGACTGATTCCGAAATCATTTTGGGTTCTTCTCAGGAAGTTCGGGAGGGGCGCCCACGACATGCAGGCCGGCTTGCACCCCGTCGTCCCTGACCTCGACCGGAGCGTCGAACCAGACGCTGCGAATCGCCATCAGCAAGACGAGTTTGATCAACAGGATCAGACCTATCTCTTTCGCCAGCGGGTGTTTGAGGAAATCGAAAGGACCGGGCATGTTGAGGACTCGTCGGGGTGCGGGGTATTTTTCCTACAGCCTCGTCCGAGACCCTTGATCTGGGTCAAAAAACGCAGAATCCGCCGGTGTGGCAGAACGCCACAGGGTTACGCCCTGCCAACTGTGTCCTCGGGGTCATCAGACGCTGGAAACGCGCAACTGATAACCCAGAGCACCACATGATGAACGGCAGATAAAGCTCTCAAGTGCCGGATTAATCAGCCGATATCGTGGTTGTACGAAGCAGTCTGGTCGTGTTCCTTTTCCGATGTCCGTCCGGAATCGGAAGACCTTGCGACTGCAGCCATGAGGTAGCCGTCCATGACACCCCCTGTTCTCCGTCGCCTGGCCCGCCGCGTGCTTGATCACGCCGTATGGCTGTGCCTGAGTGTTTTGGGGGTTCAGGCCGAACCGATTCGCATCGTCACCGAAGAGTTGCCGCCCTATAACATGACCCGCGACGGTCAGCTGACCGGGATGAGCACGGAGGTGGTGCAGGCGGTACTGAAGGAGGTAAACGTCCAGGCAACCATTCAGTCGATGCCATGGGCGCGCGCCTACGACCTGGCGCTGCACGACCCTGACGTCCTCATCTATTCCATCACCCGCACGGCCGAGCGCGAGCACCTGTTCAAGTGGGTCGGCACCATCGCCTCCTCTCGTTGGTACATCTATTCTTCGTCTGCCCATCCGGTCACCCTCCTGGACCTGAACGACGCCCGCGACTGGCAGACCGCAACGGTCAACGAAGACGTGGGCGAGCAATACCTCATGAGTCAGAAGTTCTTGATTGGCCAGCAACTGCAGTCCAGCAACCGATACGAGCTCAACTATCAAAAGCTGCAAACCGGGCACGTCGACCTGTGGATCTCCGACGAATTGAACGCCGACTACCTGGCCCGCCAGGTCGGCGACGACCCAGGCCGCACGCTGGTGCAGTCATTGCGCGTGCCCGCGCTGGAAGAAGCAGGAGGGTTCAACATGGCTTTCAGCGCAGGGACGGCGGATGCTACTGTTCAGCTGTTTCAAAAGGGCCTGAACGCCATTCGTGAGAACGGAACCTACGATGCTATTGCGCGGAAATGGAATTGAGCATGCTCGCAGAGTCCGAATCGAAACTCCCTGAACATTTCGCTGTGCGGCCTCGCACCGGCTCGCTGGCGCGCCGGTTGGTGATGGCGACACTGGCGTTTTGTGTGCTGTTCACGGTCGCCACCGTCACGGTGCGCACCTGGTTTGCCTGGAGCAACAACCTGGCGACCATGAATGCCGAATTGAACCTGATCGATCAGGTGTTCCAGGGCACGCTGTCCAAGGCCGTGTGGGAAATGGACAGCGAAGCCTTGCAGGCCCAGATCGACAGCGTGGCGCTGGCCGCTCCCGTCGGGCGTGTCGAGCTGCGCATCCTTCGCCCAGGCCGTGCGGCCGAGGTGCTGGAGCGTCAGCATCCGGGGCATACCGGCTCGATTCTCGCCCCGGCGTTGCATCGCCAGTTGATGGTCACTCCCTACCCCGGCGCCAACGAAGTGGTCGGCGAGTTGATCATCGAGGGCGACGAAAGCCTGCTCTGGAAGCGCCTGTGGAAAGAAGTCGGGATCATCATGCTGACCCAGATCATCCAGTCGCTGGCCCTTGCCGGTCTGATCATGGGCATGTTCAACCGTTCGGTGACGCTGCACGTACGTCGCATCGCCCGTCACCTGGAACAACTGACGCCGCAAAACCTCAAACAGCACCTCGCGCTGGAGCGACGGGGTAACGCCAGTGACGAACTGGACCTGTTGGAGGCCGGGGTCAACGATTTGCAAGACAAGCTGGCCAACCACCTGGAGCGCCAGACCCGCGACGAAATCGCCCTGGCCGCCAGCCGCGACCAACTGGCCGAGCTGGTCGAACAACGCACGGCGCAGTTGAAGGCGGCGAACATCCGTCTCGAAGCCCTGACCCGTTTCGACCCATTGACCGGCCTTGCCAACCGCCGGCATTTCGACGAGCTCAAGGAGCTGGAATTCAACCGTGCGTTGCGCCACCAGCAACCGTTTTCGGTGCTGATGTGCGACATCGATTTCTTCAAACTGTACAACGACACCTACGGCCATGCGATGGGCGACCAGTGCCTGCGCGACGTCGCACTGACCATGAGCGCGCTGTTTTCCCGGTCGGGTGAACTGGTGGCGCGTCTGGGCGGGGAAGAATTCGCGGTGCTGCTGCCAGGCCAGAACCGGCAGCAGGCACTGGACTCTGCGGAGCGTCTGCGTGAACTGCTGGAAAATCAGAAGCTGCCCCACAGCGCGTCGGCGGTGTCGCCCTACGTCACGCTGAGCATTGGCATCGCCGAACTCGACGCGGCGACCATGGATCGCTTCGACCAATTACTCCAAAGCGCCGACAAGGCGTTATACCGGGCCAAAAGTCAGGGCCGTAACCGGTGCGTGATCTGATCAGGGAGGATCTGACATGAGCAATGCCTCACACTCGATCAAACAGGGCTGGCGCGCTGCCGCAGCGACCGTGCTGGTGCTGTTCTGCCTGCAGGCTCAGGCCGAGCCGCTGCAGGTGGTCACCGAAGATTCGTCGTACAGCGAATTGCGCGACGGCAAGGTCGTAGGGGTCGCGAGTGAAATCGTCGAGCAGACCCTGGCCAAGGCCGGCGTCACCGAGTACCACATGGCCCTCTATCCCTGGGCGCGCGCCTATGACATGGCGCGACTGGAAGCCAACGTGCTGATCTACCCGATCATTCGCAGCGCCGAGCGCGAGCCGCTGTTCAAATGGGTGGGCGAACTGGATCAGGTCACGCCGATGTTCTACAAACTGCGTGAACGTCGCGACGTCGTGGTCAAGAGCCTGCAGGACGCCAAGAACTACAGCGTCGGCGTGGTGCGTGATGACTCGCGTCAGGAATACCTGGAGGGCAAGGGTTTCAGCAAGATGGTGGTGTCGTCCAACAACCTCGACAACCTGCGCAAACTGCTGAGCGGACAGGTCGCGCTGGTACCGTTGCCGGAACGTGAGGCACGGGAGCAGTGCGCAGACCTGCACATCGCCTTCGAAGACCTGGAAAGCGTGTACACGATTGACGAGCTGTCCAAAGGGCTCTACGTCGCACTGAGTCTCAAGACGCCTGACGAGACGGTCAAACGCATCACCGCCGCCTTCGCACAATTGAAAGAGGACGGGACGCTGGCGAAGGTCATGGCGCAGTAGACCCGGGTTGGCCGGATCTAACGCGCCGGCCTACACCATCGGCAGGCTTTTGAAGATGTCCAGTCGCTCGGCCTCTGACGCGAACGCCGCCAGGACCGGATAGGACTCGGCGCTGGCCTGATCGGGCACCACCAGTTGAATGAACGACCAGCCGACGGCGATGCTGATGCCGTCCTGACCGATGTCTTGACCTGCACTCAACGGCCGCTCGATCAGCTCCCGCTCAAGTTCCGCGCACGCCGTTTTCAATTGCTCGCTGACCCGCTCGACCCACGGTGCATGCTGAATCTCGGCCGGCCGCAGGTTGCGTTCGTAATAAATCTGCACGGCTTTCTCGTAAGCCACCAAGGCCAGCCCGGTCAGACGCAGGGTTCGTGCCCGCTCCGCCAGTGCCACAGGCATCAACCCATTGCCTGCGCCCTTAAGACACTCGACGTAATCAAGAATCAGGCTGGACTCCATGAGCACCTGGCCGTCATCGGTGATGAACGTGGGCGCCTTGATGACCGGATTGAGCTCCCTGAAACGCTCCATGCCTCGAAACACCGAGACCGACTCGTGTTCGAACGCAATGCCCATACGCTTAAGACTGACCGCGACCCGCCGAACGTAAGGCGAATCCAGCATGCCGATGAGCTTCATCCCGCACCCTCCTGTTAAGCAACGACATCAAGATACTGGCACTTTTTTGTGACGATGTTTCGCAGGCTAGCAAAAAGGCTCTGGCACGCCACTCTGCCTGTTGAAAAATACGTGAGTGTCCTCACAGTTCGTCTACGCTGTTTCACAAAGTCTTCACAAACATTCTGAAAAACTCCGCGCGACCTACGCCTCCCCCATTAATCCACCTGTCATCGACAGGTTTGTCCGACGTGCCGGTCGCAAGGATAGGACCGTTTTGGCGCACGTGCGGGCCATGTTTCGAGTAGTGCTTTATATGGAAATGCGTTCAAAGCTGAAACCGGTTACCTCCACTCGCCTCGTCATGCTGTTCTCCCTGTCTCTGGTTGCCTTTTACAACCTGGCGACATGGCATGCCCTGGTCGGTCTGACCCAGCTGCAAGGCATCAAGGCGATTGCGTTCTACGCCTCTTTTGCGTTCTTTCTCTGGGCCGCCATTACGCTGCTGCTGACCCCCTTCTCTTTCAAACCCACGCTCAAGCCCGTGCTGAGTCTGGTGGCGCTGTGCTCCGCCTCGGCGGCCTACTTCATGAACACTTACGGCATCACCATCGACACCGTGATGATGCAGAACGTGCTGGAAACCAACCCCGGCGAGGCCAAGGCCCTGATCAGCGGCAAGCTGTTCCTGTACCTGGGCTTGCTGGGTGCGTTGCCCATTGCCGTGATCTGGATGATCCCGGTCACCTATCGCCGTGTGCTGCCCGGTCTGGTCAACAAGGTGCTGGTGTGCATCGGTTGCGTGCTGGTGATCGCCGCCTCCGTCGGACCGTTCTATTCCACCTACGCGCCTATTTTTCGCGATGAAGACAAGCTGACCCACTTCATCAACCCGACCAATTACATTTACGCCATCGGCAAGCTGACCAAGCAGACGGTCGCGATCAAGGAAACCGTTAAGATCCAGGCCGTCGGTGAAGATTCGGTACTCAGCGCAGAAGCACAGCAGCGGCCGAAAAAGAGCCTGATGATTTTCGTCGTGGGTGAAACCGCCCGCGCCGACCATTTCTCGCTCAACGGTTATGCGCGCGACACCAACCCGGAATTGAAGAAGCAAGACATTCTCAACTTCACGCAAGTCGCCTCCTGTGGCACCTCGACCGCTGTGTCGGTGCCGTGCATGTTCTCCAAGTTTCCCCGCAGCGATTACAGCGACAAGAAAGGCAAGACCTACGAAGGCCTGCTGGACATGCTGCGGCGTGCGGGGTTGAAGGTCGTGTGGCTGGACAACAACAGCGACTGCAAGGGCACCTGTCTGCGCGTGCCGCACAGCGACATTCCAAAAACCCAGCCGAGCCCGTTCTGCGACGGTCAGAACTGCCTGGACGAAGCACTGCTGGTGGGTTTGCAGGACTACATTGACTCGCTAAAAGATAACGCCATCATCGTGCTGCACTCCGACGGCAGCCACGGCCCCGAATACTACGATCGTTACCCGAAAACCATGGAGCGCTTCACGCCGGTCTGCCACACCAACCAGTTGGGCAGTTGCACGTCGGATGAGCTGAAAAACGTTTACGACAACACGATCCTGTACACCGACCACTTCCTGTCGCAGACCATCGAGCTGCTCAAGCGCAATCAAGACAAAGTGGACACCTCGATGATCTACGTCTCGGACCATGGCGAGTCGCTGGGTGAAAACGGTGTTTACCTGCACGCCGCGCCGTACGCCATCGCCCCAAGCGCGCAGACTCACGTGCCGATGGTCATGTGGTTCGGCAACCAGACGCTGGAAGACGCCAGCATCGACCGCAGTTGCCTGGCGGCCAAGCAGAACCAGCCCGACCTGAGCCATGACTACATGTTTCATTCGGTGCTAGGCTTGCTCGGCGTCAACACCACCGAATACCAGCCGGCCCTCGATATTTTCCACAGCTGCAAGCGCAGCAAAGGATGACCTGACATGACCCTCCAGAACCCGGTGAACCACGCAGCAACACCGGTGTTCTGGAGGGACGCGCAGCTACCTTTCATCGAGGCGCGCTCCATCGCCGATGGCCGCAAGGTCTGCTATTCGCGCCATTCCCACGACGTGTTTTCCATCGGTGCCATCACCTCCGGGCACAGCACCTACCTGCACGAAAAGCACGAACAGCGCATCAGCACGGGCACCGTGGTATTGATGAACCCTGGCGATGTTCACGCGTGCAACCCCATTGACGATCAGCCTTGGTCGTACCTCATGCTGTACGTCGATGCACAGTGGCTGGGCCGGGTTCAGCAGGCGTGTGGCATCGATGGGTTTCGCCCGATTCCGGCCATCTCCAGTACCGATGCGGCGCTTTTTTCAGGGCTGCTGGATCTGCATCGGACGTTGATCGACCCGGGGCTGGATGCACTGGAAAAACACGAAGCGGCCATCGCCTTCTTCACCCTCCTGCAACAACGGTTGGGAGGTGCGGACGCACCGCTGAAGAAGGTCAACGCCAAAGTGGAACGCGCGGCGCAGTACATCAACCGGCATTTTCTGCGCGCCATCCGCCTGGAAGAAATCTGCCAGGCGGCCAACCTGTCGGAGGCGTACCTGATTCGCGCGTTCGAGCAGCATTACCACATGACGCCCCACGCCTACCTGATCAACCGGCGCATTCAGCATGCCCAGGCGCAACTGCGCGAAGGCGAGCCGATTGCCGACATCGCCCAGCAGAGCGGGTTTTCCGATCAGGCGCATTTCCAGCGGGTGTTCAAAAAGCACCTTGCCGCGACACCGGGCCAATACCGTCAGTGATTCAGACGTAAAGCAATGAAACGGCACACCCGGCCAGCAACGCCGCCATGCTGCGGTTGAACACCCGGATGCGATGGGCACTGCGCAGGTAAGGTCCCAGAAACGCACCGGCATAGGCCCAGCACGCGACGGACAAGAAGCAGACAACAAAGTAAACAAGCGCAAACAGACCGATCAACCGCGCTTCGCCATCCGCGACAAACGCCCCCATCCCCGCCACTGCCGCCAGCCATGCTTTGGGGTTGAGCCACTGCATCGCTGCGCCATGCCAGAACGACGGCCGGCGGGTGGGTTTGTCGACGTTGAGGCGGCCGTCGTCCATCGCCAGTTTCCACGCCAGGTACACCAGAAACGCCATGCCCGCCCAGCGAATGATGTCGGTCAGCATCGGGTACTGATGCAGCACCTCGTGCAGACCAAAGCCGGTGAAGATCAGCAGCACCACAAAGCCGACCGTCGACCCCATCACGTGTCGCAAACTGGTAACCAGCCCGAATTGCGCCCCACTGCTCAACGCCACCACGTTGACCGGGCCGGGTGAAATGGAAGCCGCCAGTGCAAAAGTCGCCATGGAAATCATCAGGTTCATTACAGCCGTTCTCCGTTCAATGAATGAACGGGGACGTTAAAGAACAGGACGCACGGCGTATTGAAGAAAACTGACCAGTGCACCCTTGCCCGTCCGTGGATCAATCGCTGGCTTGCGACAGCGGGCGCGCCACCTCTTCCAGCGACTTGCGTTCCGACGATACGCCCCAGATTGCCTGCACAGTCGCTGCCAACAGCATTAACGCCGCACCGATCAGATAGCCCACGAACACCGGACCGCGTTGATGGCTGTCGATCAATTCGCCAAACAGCGTGGGACCGACAATCCCGCCCAAGGCTGTGCCGAAGGCGTAAAACACGGCGATCGCCAACGCACGAATCTCCAGCGGAAAGGTTTCGGCCACCGTGAGATAGGCCGAACTGGCCGCCGCTGAAGCAAAGAAGAAGATGATCATCCAGGCAATCGCCTGCTGGGTGACGCTGAACAGACCCTGCTCGAACAGGTAGCCGCTGATGCTGAGCAACACCGCAGAAATCGCATAGGTGAGGCTGATCATGACGCGCCGTCCGATCACGTCGAACAGGCGCCCCAACAGTAATGGCCCGCAGAAGTTGCCCAAGGCCAGCGGCAACACGTACCAGCCAATCGACGCCGACGGCACTTGATAAAACTCGGTCAGGACCAGTGCGTAGGTGAAGAAGATCGCGTTGTAGAAAAATGCCTGGGCGGTGAGCAGTGTCAGTCCCACCAGCGCGCGTTGCCGATAGGTGTTGAACAAAGTGTCGAAGATCTCTCCCAGCGGCGTGTGGTCCCGGGCGTGAAGGCGCAGCTTCTGGCCGGTGGGCGTCGACAGCTCATGCCCCTGCTGACGGAAACGTTCTTCGATGCCCTCGACAATCACCCTCGCCTCCTCAGCCTGACCATGGATCAGCAACCAGCGTGGACTTTCCGGCAACCACAGGCGCATCAGCAGAATCACCAATCCCAGCACGGCCCCGATCCCGAAGCATAAACGCCAGCCCAGATCGCCACCGATCCAGTCAGGATCAAGCAGCAGTATCGACCCGCCTGCGCCCAGGGCCGCACCAATCCAGAACGTGCCATTAATGGTCAGATCGACCCAGCCGCGAAAACGCGCCGGGGTGAATTCCTGAATCGTCGAATTGATCGCCGTGTACTCGCCGCCGATGCCCATGCCGGTGAGAAAGCGAAACAACATGAAGCTCCACAGGCTGAACGAAAACGCCGTGGCGGCCGTCGCGCTGATGTACAGCGCCAAAGTGATGAAGAACAACTTGCGCCGCCCCAGCCGGTCGGTCAGCCACCCGAAAAACAACGCGCCAAGCACGGCCCCGGTGATGTAAGCGCCGCCCGCCAGACCGATATCGGCATTGGTCAATCGCAACACCGGACTTTCTTTCAACGCGCCGGACACCGACCCGGCCAGCGTGACCTCCAGTCCGTCGAGCAACCAGGTGATGCCCAGCGCAAACACCAGCAAGGTATGAAACCGCCCCCACGGCAACCGGTCGAGACGCGCCGGGAGGTCTGTTTCGAACAGCTTGCCCTTGCCCTGCTGCGATTCGGATGGAGTGCCCATGGTGCTCATGCCTGATCCTTGCGCCAGTGATCGGGGTGATCTCTGGCTTGAGAGTCCGGCGCTTGGGCGGGAGTTCAGACAAAACGCAGTGGGGCTCGCTTGGAGCAGGTACAGGCTGCCACATTTTCAGCGGCTGAAACTCAGCCTTCGTCCAGATGCGGCCCAGACCAAGCTCGCTTGTATGGTGTGCATTTCCACTACTTGAGGTGACGCTGATGGTTTGGTTTGGTTTGTCCTAACGGCCAAACTGTTCCGCCTTCGGCGGGTTACTTGAAAAGACCCCAAGTAACCAAGGGTCTGAGGCTCCCGGTTTGGCCCGACTTCGTCGGGTCCCTTCACTCCGGCGACGCTCCGTGGACCCGCGCTGAACGGACATCCATGTCCTAGCAGCGCTCTCGCGGCATCCATGCCGCTCGGCCCACTCCACGCCGCCTGCGTTCAGCCTGCACCCAAGTCGCGTTTTGTGGTGTCTGGGCTGCTGCGGTATGAAGATCAAGAGCCACAGCGCGCTTTGCGCTGCTTAGATTCAACACTTCAATCATTGAATAAACATAAGCCTGTGGGAGTTAGCTTGCTGACGAATTCGATGTGTCATTCACCCTTGATGAAACTGGCTCATTCCTATCGCGAACAGGCTGATGGTTCCCACGCTCAGCGTGGTAACACATTCAATGACGCTCTGCGTCATCCGGGATACAGCGCATGCTGTCAGGCTTTGCGATTCTCAAGAAACCGACTGACCGCACTGGTTTGAGAACCATAGAATCTCCCACAGGGAATGTGGTGTGCCCGATACCTGGAACGGACCTGGCGGCGATAGCAGAGGTTGCCTGCCATGCCCGGGCCGACCGTAAACCTGTGGGAGTGAGCTTGGCCTGGGCGGCATTCCGACGAAGAGGCCGGGACAGCCTGCCACATTTTCAGCGGCTGAAACTCAGTCTTCGTCCGGATGCGGCCCAGCCCAAGCTCGCTCCCATCGAGTGCGTGTCGCTCGGGATGTCCCACAAAAAAGCCCACCATTGGGTGGGCTCTCTGTCTGGATACAGCCGTCTAAGCCTTACAGGTTGAACACCGTCACCAGCTTGGTGTTCAGGTACGCTTCGATCGCCTCGGTGCCGCCTTCGGAGCCGTAACCGGAATCCTTGACGCCGCCGAACGGCACTTCCACCAGGCCGATGCCCTGATGGTTGATCGACAGCATGCCGGCTTCGATGCGGGTGCTGAGGATGTGGGCGGTTTTCATCGAGGTGGTGAACGCGTAGGACGCCAGACCGAACGGCACGCGGTTGGATTCCTTCACGGCGTCCTCGACGGTGTCGAATGGCACCAGCAACGCCAGTGGACCGAACGGTTCTTCGCTCATGACGCGCATGTCAGTGGTCAAGCCGCTGAGGACGGTTGGCTGGAAGAAGTAGCCCGGGCCGTCGATGGCCTTACCGCCGGTGTGCAGCGTGGCGCCTTTTTCACAGGCATCGTTGATGAGCGCTGTCAACGCTGGCGCGCGCCGTTCGTTGGCCAGAGGGCCCATGGTGACGCCCTGCTCCAGACCATTGCCGACTTTGACCTCGTGGGTCAGGCCGACGAACTTCTCGACGAACGCATCGAACACGCCGCGCTGCACCAGAATACGCGTCGGAGACACGCAGACCTGACCGGCATTACGGAACTTGGCGCCTGCCAGGGTGCGCGCCGCCAGATCGATGTCGGCATCGTCGAACACCAGTGCCGGCGCATGACCGCCCAACTCCATCGTGGCGCGTTTCATGTGCTGACCGGCCAAGGCGGCCAGCTGCTTGCCGACGGGCGTAGAGCCGGTGAAGGTGACTTTCTTGATGGTCGGGTGGGCAATCAGGTAGCTGGAGATCTGTGCCGGATCGCCGTAGACCAGGCCGATCACACCCGCAGGTACGCCAGCGTCGATGAAGGCGCGGATCAGTTCCGCAGGCGAAGCCGGGGTTTCTTCCGGCGCCTTGACGATGATCGAGCAACCCGCCGCCAGTGCAGAAGACAACTTGCGCACCACCTGGTTGATCGGGAAGTTCCACGGGGTGAATGCGGCGACCGGGCCGACCGGTTCCTTGATGACTTTCTGTTCCACAGAGACGTTGCGCGACGGCACCAGGCGGCCGTACGCACGGCGGCCCTCTTCGGCCAGCCAGTCGACGATGTCGGCGGCGGCCAGGGTTTCCATGCGCGCTTCGGCCAGTGGCTTGCCCTGCTCCTGAGTCATGATGCTGGCGATGTTATCGACCCGGTCACGCAGTAGATTGGCGGCTTTTTGCATGATCTTGTAGCGGTCATACGCCGGGGTGCTGCGCCAGGTTTCAAAACCACGCTCGGCGGCGGCCAGCGCCTGATCCAGATCGGCGATGTTGGCGTGGGCAACCGTGCCCAGGGTATCGCCCGTCGCCGGGTTGATCACGGCAATGGTGCGGCCGTCTTCACTGGCTCGCCATTGGCCATCGATATACAGCTGAACGTCTGGGTACATAAGAAGCTCCGGATGCGCCTGCGCGAGGCGGGAGAATGGGAAAACAAGCCGGACAATTTACGGGCATATACCAGTAATGGTCAAGGCTGCTTTATAGGATGTCTGATGAGGATGACACGCACACATGACGAGCAAACGCTCCATCAGCAGAACTGCATGAGTTGCTCCGCGTACGCCTTCAACACTTCGCGCTGCATCAGGAAGCTGGCGTATTTGCCTTCGCGGATGGTGGAAATCAGACCGGCACGCTCCAGCTCCTTGGTGTGATGGGACACCGTTGCGGCGCTCACCGGATGCACCTTGAGCAACTCGGCGCAGGGCACCGGTTCGGTCGACTCGCTGATCTGGACCAGAATCTGATAACGCCTGCGATCCGCCAATGCCCGAGAGATCAAGGCGATTTGCAGATCGGTCAACGGAAATTGATGTGCAGTGCTCATGAAGAACAGTAAACCCCAGTTGGAACCTCCTTGTCGGGACCTTTTGGTTGAGAGTCATGCTGACCACCGCTGACTTTCCCCGAATGTCACACCCTGAGTTCGACGCCAGCAGACGACTCAGGTTCACCGGCGACAGAATAAGCGTCTAGCGCAGACCCGCGAAGTCTTTTCTGGCATTCTGCGCGCCCTTTTTACTACGACCGCGCGTCCCGCCCATGCCATTTTTTTGTACACAATTTACAAATGAATTGTTTTTCCATGTGTCGACATGTTGTAGAGTCGCAAAACCTGACCAGCTAGACAGCTTTTGTATACAGGTCAGGACAGCGTCACTTGCAAAGCCCATGACCGTATAAAAACAAATGGCAGGCTAAACATGACCACACCGCAAAGCAGCTCTTCGTCCCGCTCCGTGTCACCCAAGAACAGGACCGACCTGATCTACGGGCTCAACGACCGTCCACACTTTACCGCCGCGATATTTGCAGCGTTGCAACACGTGCTCGCGAGCTTCGTCGGCATCATCACGCCGACCCTGATCGTCGGCAGCGTGCTGGGACTGGACAGCGAAGTGCCCTACCTCATCAGCATGGCGTTGTTCGTGTCCGGCCTGGGCACTTTTGTCCAGGCCAAACGCTTCGGCCCCATCGGTTCAGGGCTGCTATGTTTGCAGGGCACCAGCTTTTCGTTCCTCAGCGTAATCCTCAGCGCCGGGTTTCTGGTGAAAAGCCGGGGCGGCGGCACCGATGAAATATTGTCGACCATCTTCGGCGTGTGCTTCTGCGCCGCCTTCGTCGAAGTTGCGCTGAGCCAGTTCATTGGCAAGCTGCGCAAGCTGATCACGCCAGTGGTGACTGGCACCATCATTACTTTGATGGGCCTGTCGCTGTTAAAGGTCGCGATGACCGACATGGCGGGCGGCTTCGGTGCTACCGATCTGGGTTCAGCCACCAACCTGGGTCTGGCTGCACTGGTGCTCGGTACCATTGTGATTCTCAATCGTTTCAATATTCCGTTGCTGCGCCTGAGCGCGATCATCATCGGCCTGACCTTGGGCTTTCTGGTGGCCTGGTACATGGGGCGCGTGGACTTCGCGCACATGCCGCAGGTGCCGGTCATGAGCATTCCGGTGCCGTTCAAATACGGTTTCTCGTTCGACCTGCTGGCGTTCATCCCGATCGCGGTGATCTTTCTGGTGTCTCCACTGGAAGCGGCCGGCGATCTGACGGCCAACTCGATGATCTCGCAGCAACCCGTCAGCGGGCCGGTTTACATTCGGCGGATCAAATCGGGCCTGTTGGCTGATGGTCTGAACTCGGCGATGGCCGCCACCTTCAACAGCCTGCCCATGGTCACGTTCGCGCAGAACAACGGCGTGATCCAGTTAACCGGCGTGGCAAGCCGCTACGTCGCGTTCTTCATTGCCGGGATTCTGGTGCTGTTGGGGCTGTTCCCGATCATCGGCGCCGTCCTGCAACTCATGCCCAAGCCGGTACTCGGCGGCGCGACGTTGATCATGTTCGGCACCGTGGCGGTCGCAGGCATCAAGATCCTGTCCGAGGCCGGGCTACACCGGCGCAACATGCTGATCGTGGCGATTTCGCTGGGGATGGGGTTGGGCGTCGCGGCGGTCCCGGAAGTGTTGCGTGAGCTGCCCAAAGCGTTGCACAACATCTTTGAATCGCCGATCACCGTAGGCGCGTTCTGCGCGATCCTGCTCAATATCTTCCTGCCGGAAGAGCATGCTGAAGACGAGCTGACCGAATTCGACCCCGAAGCCTCGACCCTCAAGGTGTTGCAGGACCCGGCACCCGACGTTGAAAAGAACGCCGAAACAGAACCTCTCCCCGCACAAGCGGTCGCACAGTTGAACCGCTAGGCTGGTTGGCAGGGACGCAGTCGCGCCCCTGCCTGGCCTCGGCAACTGGAGCATTACGATGCAATTACGTCCCCTTCGGACCTTTTTTGCCTGCTTACTGATTCTGGCGTTAAGCGCTTGCGCGCTGTTCCCCAACCGCGACCCGCTGAACATCAACGTGGTGGGCATCGAGCCCCTGCCCGGGCAGGACCTGGAAATCCGGTTTGCGGTGAAACTGCGCCTGCAGAATCCGAACGACACCGACATCCAGTATGACGGCGTCGCGTTGAACCTGGACGTGAACGGCAAGCTGCTGGCGTCGGGCGTCAGCGACCAGAAAGGCACGATTACGCGGTTTTCTGAAGGGGTGTTGACCGTGCCGGTGACGGTGTCGGCCTTCGCCGCATTGCGTCAGGCGGTCGGTCTGAGCGAGCAGCAGCGTCTGGACAACCTGCCGTACGAATTGCACGGCAAGCTGGCGGGCGGGCTGTTTGGCACCATGCGTTTCTATGACAGCGGGACCTTGAGCCTCCCGCAGCCAGCGAGTGGGAGTTGGTGAACTGCCTCAAAATCCACAGGCGGCATTGATCACGGAGATGCTCATTCAATCACTGACAAACCGCACGCCAGGCTTGGCGCGCTCATCCACGACCAGTTCGAAAACGTCCGGCCGGGAATAATGACCGACGACGTCGAAGTCGTACCGCGCGCGCACCAGTTCATCGGTGTCGATCTCAGCCGTCAGCAAGCCCTTTTCTCCAACCAGCGGTCCGGCCAGCACTTCTCCCATGGGGCTCACGATCACGCTGCCGCCATTGATCAATGGCCGCTCAGCCGGCCAGTTGGCCACGTCGATACCCAATGCCTGGGGCGACGCCTGCACTTGGCACGCACTGATCAGAAAGACCCGACCTTCCTGCGCGACATGGCGCATCGTGCATTGCCACATTTCCCGCTCATCTACGGTCGGTGCACACCAGATCTCCACGCCTTTGGCATACATCGCGGTGCGCAACAGCGGCATCTGGTTTTCCCAGCACACTGCCGCACCGATGCGCCCGGCCTTGGCATCGATGACCGGTAATGTCGACCCGTCACCTTTGCCCCAGATCAGCCGTTCGGTGCCGGTAGGCATCAGCTTGCGATGCTTGGCGACCAGACCGCCTTCCGGCTCGAAGAACAGCACAGTGCAGAACAGGCTGCTGCCCGCCCGCTCAATCACCCCGATGACCAGGCTGGCGCCGGTGCGGGCCGACATCTCGGCCAATGCGTCGGTTTCTGCACCGGGCACATCGATGGCGTTCTCGAAATAGCGGGCGAACGCATCACGCCCTTCCGGCAGCCGATAACCTAGCTGAGTACCGAAGGTTTCACCTTTTGGGTAGCCGCCGAGCAACGCTTCGGGCATTACCACAACGCTGACGCCGGCATCGCGGATGGCCGCTTCGTAAGACAGAATCTGCGCGAGCGTGTCGGCTTTGCCGCCGGGCAACGCGCCGATCTGCAGCGCAGCAACGATGGATTTGGGCATTGGAAAACTCCTGTTTGGCGGTATGAGGCATCTGTTGCCAATTGTCCTCCCGTCACCCAACATGAATAAAGCCCTGCTCAATTGTAAATGATATGAACCAGATGAATATCGCCGACGTCGACCTCAACCTGCTGAAAGTCTTTGAAGCCCTGCACGATGAAACCAGCGCCAGCCGTGCAGCGTTGCGCCTGGGCGTTACTCAATCGGCGGTCAGCGCGGCGCTGCGGCGTTTGCGCGACGTGTACGACGATCAATTGTTCATCCGCACTGGACGCGGCCTGGCCCCCACTCTGCGCGCCAATCAGCTCAAACCCGTTGTGACGGACGCCTTGAACAAGTGCCGACAGAGCCTGGCCATGGTCGACCCGTCAGGCGCACATTTCGAAGGTCGCTCGGTCGCGCTGGGGCTCTCGGACGATTTCGAGATGGCGTTTGGCAGGCGCCTGATGGCTTCCATTCGCGAACGAGCGCCCGGCCTCAGGTTGATCTTTCGTCAAACCCACAGCCAGATCGTCGGCGCGGCATTGATGGAGCGCAGCATCGATCTGGCGATCGCGTCAGGCGGGCTGGCCGACCGGTTGCTGAGTCGGCGGGTGTTGGGCGAAGGGAGCTATTTGTGTCTGGCCGATGCCGCGAGTTTGAGGCCAGGTCAGCAGGCGCTGACCCTGGAAGAGTTCATCGCCCGCGAGCAGATTCTGGTGTCGTCGGGCGGCATCATCGGCATGGTCGATGAAGGGTTGTCGAGTCTGGGGCTGACGCGGACGGTGTGCGCGTCCACCACGCACTTCGCGGCGCTGCCCTATCTGCTCAAAGGCACTGACGCGATCTCGACCATTCCAGCGCATGCGGCCGAAGCGGTGGCGCAATTATCGGGCCTGGCCCTGCTCGATTGCCCGTTGTCGATGCCGCGTTATCCCATCGAGCTGGGCTGGCGCACCAGCGCTCAGATGGACCCGGCGGTCATGAAAGTACGAGAAGCCATCGAGGCGCTGTTCAAGGACAGCGCCTGAACCCTCAACCTCGGGCAGCGGCCACCAGGCGATTGACCTCGGCACGGACCATGTTGGCAAATTCCGGCGGCGACATGGCGTCCAGCTCGGCCCGGACCCACTCCGACCATTTGCCCTTGCGCTTGGCGCGCTCGCCCATCAGCCGGGCGGCTTCGCCCTTGGCCTTGCCAAGGTTGCTCTGCCACAGCTCGAACAGACGGGACTTCTCGTCTTCGATTTCGGCGCGCTCGGCGAGAGTCTTGTTGGCCAGGTTGTAACTCATGACGTTTACCTCGGTCTGCAAAAACGGGTGTTCAAAAACAGGGCGCGCGATCCCGGGCCAGTGCTGACCCGAAAGCGTCAGCATCTTACACCTGACGGCACGGATGCCCGATTACATTCGTCGCACTTTTTACGCGCAGGCGCGAATACAGTGCAACTTTTCCGGACCCGCAAGACTCAATTGGTCACTGCCATCATCAACTGAAAGGAAATAACCATGGCTCGTAAAACTGCTGCCCAGACCGCCGCCGAACAGATCAAGGATCAGGCATTCAGCGAACTGGCTTCCCTGATTGAAGAGTCCGACAAACTGCTCAAGGACAGCGCTGCGCTGGTCGGCGAAGAGGCAGAAACCGTGCGTCAGCAGCTGAGCGTGAAGCTCAAACAGGCTCTGGAGTCAGTCGGCAGCGTGCGTGAACGCACCAAACCTGCCGTTGAAGCCACCGAAACCTACATCGGCGGCCACCCGTGGCAGACCGTGGCGATCTCCGCCGGTTTTGGTCTGGTTGTGGGTCTGCTGCTGGGTCGTCGTTGATTCAAACGAGGCCAGCCCTGTAGGAGCGCGTTTGCCCGCGATTGCGATGGCGCTGTATCAGCAAAATCTTCATTGGCTGACACGGCGAGTTCGCGGGCAAGCGCGCTCCTACGATTGAACACTCGGCAACCGTCAAGAATCTTAACCCTGCCGCTGCGGCACCACGCCTTGCAGCAATCGGCCGAAGTAATCCGCCGTAAACGCCAATGGCTCGGCGTCCTTCACACCCACGGTCTTTCTCAGCATCCAGTCCCTGCGGCCCGCATCCAGTTGCAAGCTGTATTTTTCCTGTCCATGCAGGCTCAGGCCGCTGACCGAAAGACTCACCTGCCCTTTCGAGCCCATCGCATCCGGCACGAACTCGACCGGATGAGTCCCCAGTGCAAAGCACATGCGGCGCGTCATGAACGGGGAGTTTTCGTCGGGATAACCTTTGTTCTGGGCGAGGTGCGGTTCGTATTCAAAACGGGTCTGCCCCGCTTCGACCAGGGGCGCGAGCCAGTCCTCGACCTGCTGATACAGGGCCTCGATGCTGGCGTTCCACTGCGTCAGGTCATCCCGAAAACGCTGATGCTTTTGTTCCTCAAAACGCTGGTTGGCGGACAGCAGTTCACTGAGGCGTTGAATCTCGTCCATAACGGCGGTTCCCGGTTCACGCGCTCGAGCATTCGAGCGCGTGAACAGAGGGTGGCACAGCAGGCCAGTGCTGTCGCGTCACATCGTCGGGAGAGGTCTCAGGATTTGGGCGGGATCACTTCCAGCTGCGACAGGCGATGGCCCTTGACCAGCGCGGCGTCGATATCGGTCTTGGCTTTTTCGGCGACTTCCTGAGATTCGAACGGCCCGATCATGACCACTTCCTTGCCCTCGACCTTGACCACGTAAGAAGGGTAATGGTGCTCGACCAGCCAGTACGTCATGTCACTCAACGCTTCTTTCAAATGAACGCGAATGGTCCATTGAGGTGACGCCGGGGTCGGTGCTTCTGCGACCGAGTCAGCGGTCGATACCTTGGGGGCTGGCGCGGGTTTGCCAGCGTCACAGCCTGCCAGCATCACTACCGCCACCATCATTGCCATCTTGCGCACGTCTGTCGCTCCTCGTCTGAAGTGACGAGAGTCTATCACCGCAGGCCACCGCGAGTTGTAACGGGAAAGGCCGACGACCGGTGAGTAACCACCGATCACCTGCCTCTGCGCATCACACCTGCGACTTTCCGACGCGGGCCGGGTTCAGCGCTTCAGCCCCTGACGTCCCGGCACCGGCGTGTTTTCCCGAACGCGCATTCATGGCGGCGATTTCCTGCGCGGCCTTGGCCTTGTCGAACGACCCGTCCCACTTGGCGATGGCGATGGTGCCGATACCGTTCCCGATCAGGTTGGTCACCGCCCGCGCCTCGTTCAGAAAACGGTCGACGCCCAGGAGCAACACCAGACCGATCATGGGGATGCCGTGGAATACGGACAGCGTGGCGGCCAGCGTCACGAAACCTGCACCCGCCACACCCGCCGATCCCTTCGACGTCAACAGCAGCACGCCGAGCACGGTCAGCTGGTCCCACAGGGTCAGTGGCGTGTTGGTCGCCTGGGCCACGAAGATCGCGGCCATGGTCAGGTAGATGCAGGTGCCATCAGAGTTGAACGTGTATCCGGTGGGCAACACCATCCCCACCACCGACTTCTCGCAGCCGAGCTTTTCCAGCTTGACCATCATGCGCGGCAACACCGCCTCCGTTGAGCACGTACCCAGGGTGACGAGGATTTCATCCTTGAAATAGCGCAGGAACTGCAACAACGGAAGGCCCGACCAACGCGCAACCGCCCCGAGGATCACCACGATAAAGACCAGCGTGGTGACATACAGCGCCACCAGCAACTGGCCCAGCGACAACAGCGTGCCGATCCCGTATTTGCCGATGGTGAACGCCATACCGGCGCCAGCCCCCAGCGGCGCTAGGCGCATGACCATGGCGACCACGCGAAACAGACTCTGCAACAGCATGTCGATCACATTGACCAAGGGTTTGACAGGCTCACCAATCTGCACGAGCGCCACGCCCATCAGCACCGAGACCAGAATCACCTGCAGCATCGCGCCTTTGGCAAATGCGTCGAACAGCGTGGTCGGGATGATGTTCATGAAGAACTCGATCACCCCACCCTGCGCAGCCGCCGCCTGGGTGTAGCCTGAAATTGCGCTGCCGTTGATGGTGTTGACGTCGATATTCATGCCGACGCCCGGCTTGAGAATATTGACCACCACCAGGCCGATGACCAGCGCCAGCGTCGAAAGCACTTCAAAATAAATCAGTGCCTTGGCACCGATACGCCCGACTTCCTTGACGCTGCCCATCTTGGCGATGCCCACCACCAAGGTGCCGAAAATGATCGGAGCCAGCAGCATCTTGATCAGTTTGATGAAGCCATCGGCGAACGGTTGCAGCTTGGCGCCAATGTCGGGAAGGAAGAAGCCGATCGCACCGCCAATGACGATACCGATCAGCACCTGAACGTAGAGCTGGGAATACCAGCGTGTCGAAGCCTGTTCCATGGGATGCCTCACTGTTGTTTTTGTATGAGGGGAAAGGACTGAGCGGATACTGCAGGTCTCTCTGTGGGAGCGAGCTTGCTCGCGAAGCGATCGGTACAGTCGCTGCATTGTCGGTGGTTGAACCATCGTCTTCGCGAGCAAGCTCGCTCCCACAAAAGAGCTATTGCCCGTCGAGGGAAATCAGGCGCCCTCACCCAATTCGCGCATCACCGCATACAGCGCCGACTTGGCTTCGAAGCCCACACCCGGGATATCAGGCAGGCCGACATAACTGTTTTCGACGCGAATGCCATCGGCGAATCCACCGAATGGCTGGAACACGTCTGGATAGGATTCGTTCCCGCCCAGGTGCAGGCCGGCGGCGATGTTCAGCGACATCTGATGACCACCGTGGGGCACGACGCGGCGGGAGGACCAACCCAGCTCCTTCATCACATCGAGGGTGCGCAGGTATTCCACCAGGCCGTAGGACAGTGCGCAGTCGAACTGCAGGAAATCGCGGTCCGGGCGCATGCCGCCGTGGCGCAGCAAGTTGCGGGCATCCTGATGGGAGAACAGGTTTTCGCCTGTCGCCATCGGCAGGTCGTAGTGATTGGCCAGTTCGGCTTGCAGTGCGTAATCCAGAGGGTCGCCGACTTCTTCGTACCAGAACAGGTTGTACGGTTTGATGGCCTCGGCGTACGCAATACCGGTCTTGAGGTCGAAGCGACCGTTGGCGTCGACCGCCAGGCGCTGACCATCACCCACCACCTCCAGCACCGCTTCGATCCGGCGCAGGTCTTCGGCCAGCGGCACGGCGCCGATCTTCATTTTGACAACGTCGTAACCGCGATCCAGATAGCTCTGCATTTCGGCTTTGAGCTTGGTCTGGTCCTTGCCAGGGTAGTAATAGCCGCCTGCGGCGTAGACCCACACCTTGTCGTCCGCCACGCCGTTGCGATAACGGTCGGCCAACAGACGATACAGCGGTTTGCCTTCGATCTTCGCGACGGCGTCCCACACGGCCATGTCAATGGTGCCGACGGCGACTGAACGCTCGCCATGGCCGCCCGGTTTTTCGTTCGTCATCAGGGTTTTCCAGATGGCGAACGGGTCCAGGTTGTTGTGTTCCTTGTCGATCAACGATTCAGGGTCGGCTTCCAGCACGCGGGCCAGGAACCGGTCACGCATCAGGGCGCCCTGGCCGTAACGGCCGTTGGAGTTGAAGCCGTAGCCGATGACCGGCTTGCCGTCGCGGATGACGTCGGTGATCACGGCGACGACCGAGCAGGTCATTTTGGAGAAGTCGATGTAGGCATTGGCAATCGGCGAGGCAATGGAAACGGTTTTCTCGCGGATATCGACGATACGCATGGGTAACTCCTATTGTTTTCTGAAGCGTTTTTCGAAAAGACGGGCAGCCGTTGATGGGCTCACTCTAGGGCTGGACCTTTCGCCGCGGCCAATGCTAAAAACGCGGCACTCAATGCGCGGACGGCATCACGATGGAATTGGTCTGGCTGGAAGATTTCAATGCGTTGGCGCAGAGCGGCAACTTTTCTCGCGCGGCGGAACTGCGTCATGTGACCCAACCGGCGTTCAGCCGAAGGATCCGTGCGCTGGAGACGTGGGTCGGCGTGGACCTGTTCGAACGCACCACACAGGGCGCAACGTTGACCGATGCCGGGCGACACATGCTCGGCAGCGCGCAGGAAATGACCCGACGGCTCTATCAGATGCGTCAGGAAGCCCGCGAAGTCGCCGGCAAACAGGCACGGACGCTGCACTTTGCCGCCACGCACTCACTGTCGTTCACGTTTTTCCCCGGCTGGGTTCGGGCGGCGGAACGTACCAGCCCGATCGAGGCGATACGGCTGCACTCGGACAACATGCGGGTCTGCGAGCAGATGCTGCTCGGCGGCGAAGTGCAGTTTCTGCTGTGTCACCAGCACCCGGATGTGCCGCCGCAATTTCCCGCCGAATCCTTCCATTCGAAAGTGGTGGGCAGCGATCTTCTGATGCCGTTGCAGGCGCAGCAGTTTGAACACGCGCCTGTCACCGAATCGCTGTCATTGCTGGGTTACACGGCGGAATCCGGGCTTGGGCGAATCGTATCGGCGCGCCTGCGGCAGGAGGCACAACCACCCCATCTGCACACGGTGTTCAGCTCGCATCTGGCGGCCGTTCTGCTGTCGATGGCACTGGAGGGCAAAGGCTTTGCCTGGCTGCCGAAAACACTGGCCGAACCCGAACTCGTCAGCGGCAAGCTGGTTCGTGCGCTGGACGCGCACTGGGACATTGCGCTGGAGGTCCGCCTGTTCAGACCCGCCATGGCCCTGAGCGATTTTGCTGAGGATTTCTGGGCGAAACTCTAGCCATCTGGCCCCTCGAGCGCGGGGTGCAACGACCACGAAAAAGCCCCGACAACCTGAAATTGCCGGGGCTCTCGTCTAGGGTTCAACGGCTGGCGAAGTACATCGTGACTTCAAAGCCGATGCGCAGATCGGTGTAGGTCGGTTTGGTCCACATAAGCAACACTCCCTGGCGACACCGGGACAGTCCGGTGGCTCAGTTATACGCCAATGTCTACGCGTCGCAAGGCCTGAGGCCGCCCGCCCCGGCGTTGACCTTTATCGCCAGCGCAACACGGTCGCTACACCTGTCGCATCGCTGGGACGGACGTTGCGCAACGGAACGGGTGGATGTAAACCATTTGGCCGTGCAGCAGCGGCCTTGCGCTCATAGCCCGTAGGCCGGTACGGGTTTTGCTGCGGTGTCAGTGCGTCGCTGGATTATTTTTTGTAACAGGCGATATTTTCGGTAACGGCTAGTCTGAAGCATTACGCCCGCCGCCGAGAACCTTCGCGGCCTCACTCGTTGAGCACTGAAGAACAATAATTCATGCGCTGTCGCCGCCAGGTCGCAGACGCATCAGGAGAGAACGCCATGTCCTTGCAGACCACGGGAACCGGTCCCGCTGATCTCAATGCCTTTGTCGGAGACTACTTCCCCGACCGCAGCCTGCCCTCCGATGGCCTGATCGTGCAGTCGTGGTACCGCAGCGTCGTGGAGCACGGCCTGGAACCCGCCGCACGCGGCAACAAGGTGGTACTCAGTGCCGCAGAGATCCATCGCCATCAGGACTTTCACCACGACTATATGTCCATTGCCGGCCAAGGCGTCAGCGGGCTGGCAAAACGCGTAGGCCAGGCCGGTTTTGCCGTGTTGCTCAGCGACGAGCACGGCATCGCCCTTGACTCTCGCGTGCCCACGACCGGCAGCGCGTATGCCGATTCGGGGTTGATCATCGGCTCACGCTGGGACGAGTCGCTGGTCGGCACCAACGGCATCGGCACGGGCCTGGCCTCGGGCTGCGCGCTGATCATTCACCGGGACGAACACTTTCTGCGTGAGAACGACCGACTGAGCTGCTCCGTGTCGCCGATCTTCGATTCGCTGGGCAATGTGCGCGGCTGCCTGAATGCCTCATGCCTGAACAGCAACGGTCCGAAAGAGGCGCAGTACCTGACCCTGCAACTGGTGATCATGTACGCGCGGATGATCGAAAACGCGTATTTCCGTCACAGCCACCGCAATACGTTGACGCTGATGATCAAGCCGTGCGACGAGATCAGCGACCTGGCCAACGAGCAGCTACTGGCGCTGGACGATCAAGGACGGGTCATCGGCGCCAACCGCGCCGCCTTCGTCGAACACGAAACCCACGGCCACGGCCTGCTGCTCGGACGCAAGCTCAGTGAGCTGCTACCGGTGGACGTCGACGAGCTGCTGCGTCTGAACAACGGTGGCGCCAATGCGACTCGCCTGCGCATTGGCACGCGTCTGGTGGAGGTCGGGCTGCGCATGCCGGTCAAGGTTCACTCCGCCAAACCTGTCGACAGTCGCCCGCCCGCCGTGATCCACCGCGCGCCGACCCTGGACCAGCTCAGTGGCGCCGACGTTCGCCTGCAGCAGAGTGTGGCGCGTTTGTACAAGGTGCTGGACAAGGACCTGCCGATTCTCATCAACGGCGAAACCGGCACCGGCAAAGAAGCCTTTGCCCGTGCAATTCATCTGGCGAGCCGACGGCGGGCCGGGCCGTTTGTCGCGCTCAATTGCGCGGCGATTCCCGAAACCCTGATCGAAAGCGAACTGTTCGGCTACCGCAGCGGAAGCTTCACCGGGGCCAACAAGAAAGGCATGAAGGGCAAACTAGAAATCGCCAATGGTGGAACGTTGTTTCTCGATGAAATCGGCGACATGCCCGCTCACCTGCAAACCCGTTTGTTACGCGTGCTCGCTGAGCGTGAAATCTCGCCGCTGGGTGCTGACACGCCGCTGCCCCTGGATATTCAGGTGATCTCGGCAACCCATCAAAACCTTTCACAGATGATCGCCGGCAAGGCGTTCCGGGAAGACCTGTTCTATCGCCTCAACGGCATGTCGCTGCAACTCCCTGCGTTACGCGAACGCAGCGATATCCGGTCATTGATCGAAACGGTCCTGCGCGATCAGCCCGGAGGGGAATACTGCCGGATCGACACCGCCAGCCTGTCGCTGCTGAGCCGGTACGCCTGGCCAGGCAACATCCGCCAGTTGATCAACGTGCTGCGTTATGCCGTCGCGCTGGCGGAAGACGGCAGGATCACCACCGATTGCCTGCCTGCGGACGTGATCGATCAGGAGCAGGCTGTTCACTGGCCCGCGCCTGCCGAAACCCGACCGCCTTTGGCGCGATTGACCGCCGACGATGAAGGCCAGCACCTGCTGGACGCCTTACGCCGTCATCAATGGAACATCACCGCCGTGGCCGATGAGTTCGCGGTGGCGAGGTCGACGCTGTATCGCAAGATGAAAAAGTACCGGATCGTGGCGCCTAACCGGCTGACCTGAAGGACGCATCAGGCCGGTCAGTGACCTACTTCATGAACCCCTCCATGAAGTCGGCCACACCGCTGGCGATCTTTCGCCGCCAAGGGGGTGTCGAAGGATCGGCCAGGGTCTGATCCTCGTGCACAAAACTGCGAATGATCGCGTTGTAGCCCAACCAGCGGCAGGGTTCAGGCTCCCAACCCTTGAGTCGGTTCAGCCCGCCATCGCGGATCACCCACGGCTGACGTACCAGCGGCGTGTCGCGCGCCAGCATCAGGTCGGCCAGGGTCCGACCGCCCAGGTTGCTGGCGCCCACACCCTCTCCGCCGTACCCGCCGGACAGGGCAATCCCGCTGGCGTGATCGCAGAGCATGTGGGGGTGAAAGCGTCGGGACATGCCCAGGTTGCCGCCCCACGAATGCGTGATTCGGGTGTTTTTCAGTTGAGGGAACAGCTCGCCAAACAGGTAGCGGCGCAACTGGACCTCACTGTCGGTCAGGTCGAAGTTTTCTCGCAGGCGTCCGCCAAACTGATACCCACCACGCGCGCCGAACACCAGTCGGTCGTCCATGGACCGCTGGCCGTAAGTCACCTGCCGACTGTTTTCACCAAAGGCCTGGCCGTGACTCAGCCCGATCTCGTCCCAGACACTCGCGGGCAGCGGTTCGGTGGCAACGAGCAGGCTTTGTACCGGCAGCTGATAGCGGTCCAGCGGCGGCAGTTTCGCGGCGTAACCTTCAACCGCAGGCACCACCCACCGGCTGCGGACCTGACCGTGCGCAGTCGATACCTGCCCTGATCGCCAGTCAATGGCGGGGGTGTTCTCGTAGATGCGCACGCCCATGGCCTCGACCGCACGGGCCAGCCCGCGCACCAGTCTGGCCGGCTGAATCGTCGCCAAATGGGAATAATGAATCGCGCCATAGGGACGTGCGATACGCAGCTGCCCGGCCAATTGGTCGGGGCTCAGCCAGCGATAATCAGCCTCGGTCAGCCCTTGCTTGTGAAGCTTGTCCAGGTACTCGCGCAGGGTGCGTTCCTGTTCCGGATAACGCGCGGCGCAATACAACGCGCCGCCCTTGCGGTAATCGCAATCGATGCTCTCACGGTCGATGACGGCCTTGACCTCATCAGGGATGCCGAACAGCAGGTCGTACGAAGCGCGACGATCCTCAGCCGAAAGGCCGGCGAGCATACGGTCCTCCCCGAGCAGATTACCCATTACCCAGCCACCATTGCGGCCCGAAGCACCGAAGCCGGCGGTTTGACCTTCGATGATGACGACGTTCAGATCAGGCGCCTGACGCTTGAGGTAATAGGCCGTCCACAGCCCGGTGTAACCCGCGCCAATGATTGCCACGTCGACGTCGAGATCCTCGTGCAACGAAGCGCGAGGCGACAAGGGTTCGTCGAGCTGGTCCATCCATAAACTGATCGTTTGCCACGCAGGCATTGCAGCACTCCATCGACTTCGGCAGGTGGCGTTGATCCTAGCCGTGATGTCAAAAAATGTCTTGTACGCGGGTGTTTACGGTTGGGCCTGCCGTCGGCGTGACGGCAGGCCCACGTGCGACCGTGTGGGGGTCCAGGATGCTGACGCCCACAGGTCAGAGGCACACGCGAATCGTGCGATCCGTCGTGATGAATGGCTTAACAAGCCCGATCAGATCTGGATGTACACCACATGCGTATGCGTGAACTCGTACACGCCATGCTTGCCATCCGCGCCGCCGATCCCGGATTTGCGAACCCCGGCATGGAAACCCTGCATTGCCTCGAAGTTCTCACGGTTGATGTACGTCTCGCCGAAGTCGATCTCGTTGCAGGCGCGCATCGCGGCGGTCAGGTCGCGGGTGTAGATCGAGGATGTCAGGCCGTATTCGCAGTCGTTGGCCAACGCGATGGCTTCGTCCAGGTCGTCGACGATCTGGATCGGCAGCACCGGGCCGAAAATCTCCTGACGCATGACTTCCATGTCCTGACGGCAATTGGCAAGCACGGTCGGCTGGTAGTGAAAGCCCTTGCCGTTCTTGTCGGCAATGGCACCACCGGTGATGACCTGCGCGCCGTCGCTGACCGCCGTCTTGACCATCTGAGCCACCTTGTCCAGGCCCGCCTTGTTGACCAGCGGCCCCATGTCCAGCCCCTCTTCGGTCAGCGGATCGCCGTATTTGGTCGCCGCCATGGCCGCGCTGACCAGCTCGACGAACTGATCGGCGACTTTGCGTTCGACGTAGACCCGCTCGGCGCAGTTGCAGACCTGTCCGGTATTGATCACCCGGGATGCGGTAATCGCTTTCACGGCCAGTCCCAGGTCGGCATCGGCCAGCACAATGGCCGGGGCTTTGCCGCCCAGCTCCAGGTTCAGCTTGGTGATGTTGTGCGCCGCGGCCGCCATGATGCGCTGGCCGGTAGCGACGCTGCCGGTAAAGTTGACCATGTCCACGGCGGCACTGGCGCTGAGCGCATTGCCCACGGTGGCGCCCCTGCCTGAAACGATGTTGACGACGCCTTTGGGCAGGTCAGTCTCAGCCAGCAGCCTGGCGAACTCGAAGCAATTGATCGGCGTTTCTTCGCTCGGTTTGATGACGATCGTGTTGCCGGTGATCAACGCCGGGGCGAGCTTGCGGGCAATGAGAAAGAACGGGAAGTTCCACGGCAGGATTCCGGCCACTACGCCCAGCGGTTTGCGGAACACGAAGATGTTTTCGCCAGGCCGGTCGCTGGTGAGGATTTCCCCTTCCAGACGACGGCCCCATTCAGCCATGTAGTCCAGATAGTCCGCCGTGAAGTTGACCTCCACCCGCGCCAGCCCCAGCACCTTGCCCTGCTCGGCAGTGATGATCCGCGCCAGGCGCTCGGCGTTGTCGCGCACCTTTGTTGCGATCCGGCGTAGGTAACCGGCGCGTTCGTTGGCCGGTTTGCGTGCCCAGCCCTTTTGCGCCGTGCGGGCGGCCGCAATGGCGCGCTCGACCTCACTGAGGCTGGTTTCAGGCACCGACCCCAGCAGCTCGCCGTTGGCC
Organism: Pseudomonas abietaniphila; assembly: GCF_039697315.1. NCBI lineage: Bacteria > Pseudomonadati > Pseudomonadota > Gammaproteobacteria > Pseudomonadales > Pseudomonadaceae > Pseudomonas > Pseudomonas abietaniphila. The sequence continues at coordinate 487,486 of NZ_CP155619.1, forward strand.
GGGTTGAAGACCTCGATCAGGTTGTCGCCCGCGCTGAAGGCGCCGTCGATGTAACTTTGGTAAATCGGAAGAGAATTGCCCATGAGTGCTGCCTCTGCTGATTGATTGTTCTGTAGCGTTCCTTCCAGAACGCATCTGATCTGCTGTGGGAGCGAATTCATTCGCGAGACGGCCGTCTACCGACACACTCGCATCGCCGGGCCGCTTTCTTCGCGAATGAATACGCGCCCACAGGTCTCTGCCACCGCTGATGTCGGGTTTACTGAGTCGCCGCAGTCTTGGCCGACGCCATTTCTTTCTTCAGGTCGTTAGCGCGCTTGATGATGTATTGATGGACCAGCTCCACTTCGTCCGGCTTGAGTTCTTCGGCAAACGACGGCATGCCGTCATTGACCCGGCCGCCATACACAATTCCGAGGAACATCTGGTGGTTTTCCTTGCTGAGCATGCGCAAGTCCGGCAACACCCCACCGCTGATCGCGTTGATGCCGTGACACGTGTCGCAATGGCCGTTGAACAGCGCCCGGCCCTTGTCCACTTGCTCGGTGGTGCCGGTGAACGCAGGAGGATCGACCTTGCGGTCCGCGTATTTGTATTTGAGGTCGGGCAGTTTCGCCGTGCCGCCCAGCTTGTAGGTCAGCACTTGCGCGTTGGGCTTGACCCCGGCACGCAGCGACAGCGCACCGGCGAAGGTCGAAAAAGCTCCGCCCCAACCGGCCATGAACGTCACGTACTGTTCGCCGTCCACCTCGTACGTCACAGGCCCGGCCATCACGCCGGTGTTGGCGGGTTGTTCCCATAACACCTTGCCTTTGTCGGCCGAATAGGCCACTACCCGACCATCCGCCGTGCCCTCGAACAACAGATTGCCTGCAGTACTCAAGGTGCCGCCATTGAAGATCGTCGAGTACGGCACTTCCCAGCGCGCTTCCTGCTTGAGCGGGTCCCAGGCAATCAGCTTGCCGGTCCAGGTGTCCGCCAGTTTGCGCAGGCCATCAGGGTCTTCCGGCATCATCCCGGTGTTGACCTGCAGCTGGTACATGCTCTTGAACTTCTTGCGGGGCGGCTGGCCGTCGACGTCCTGGTACAGCGCCGACATGATGTGCGCCGGGATGTAGACCAGGCCCGTTTGCGGGTTGTAGGACATCGGCTGCCAATCGTGGGCGCCCCAGAACGCAGGCTGCACCAGCAGCGCTTTCTTCTCCGGATCGCGCCAGTAGACCGCAGCCTTCTCGTCGACAATCGGCCGGCCGGTCTTCATGTCCACGCCGGTGGCCCAGTTGATCGGCACGATGTTCTTCGCCGACAGCAATTCACCGGTCTTGCGATCAATGACGTAGAAAAAACCGTTCTTGGGCGATTGCATCAGCACCTGACGCATTTTGCCGTCGATCTTCAGGTCCGCGAGCATGATGTGGGCGGTCGCGGTGAAGTCCCACGCGTCCCCCGGGGTGGTCTGGTAATGCCAGACGTACTCGCCGTTGTCCGGGTTGATCGCAACGATGGACGACAGGAACAGATTGTCGCCCTTGCCTTCGGACCGCAGCCGAGGGTTCCACGACGAAGCGTTGCCCACGCCGATGTACAGCAGATTGAGTTTCGGGTCGTAGGACATGGAGTCCCAGACGGTACCGCCGCCGCCCTGCTCGACGAACTTGTCGCCAAACCAGGTTTTGCTGGCGATCTCCATGGCCTTGTTTTCCGGCGGCAGTTTCGGATCACCCGGCACGGTAAAGAACCGCCAGTCCTGCTTGCCGGTGTTCGCATCGTAAGCGGTGATGTAACCGCGCACCCCGTATTCGGCGCCGCCGTTGCCGATGATGACCTTGCCCTTCACCACGCGCGGCGCGCCGGTAATGGTAATGGAGCGGTCCGGGCTGGTCCGGGTGTCCACCGACCAGACCTTCTGGCCGGTTTTGGCATCGATGGCTTCAAGACGCCCGTCCAGCACGCCCACGAAGACTTTGCCGTCCCACACTGCCACGCCACGGTTCACCGCGTCGCAACAGGCTTCACCTGCACGACTGCGGTCCGAATGCGGGTCATATTTCCACAGCAGTTTGCCGTTGCGAGCGTCCAGCGCGTAGACCACCGAGAATGGCCCGGTGGTGTACATCACGCCGTCCACCACGATGGGGGTGGCCTCGACGCCCCGGTCGATATCAAGCTTGTATGACCAGGCCAGACCCAGCCCGCTCACGTTGTTGTCGTTGATTTTTTTCAACGGGCTGAAACGTTGCTCGTCGTAGGTCCGCCCGTGGCTCATCCAGTTGCCCGGCTCCTGATCGGCGGCGCTGATTCGTGCGCCGTCGACAGCGGCAGGCTGCTCGGCAGCAAGGCTTGAGGAAATGAAGCCGCCTTGGGACACGAAAGCGACTCCCAGCGCGACGGCGCTGACAAACAGGCGGGGCGGTGTGCCGGAAAGGCGAAGGTGCTGGCCAAATCGGTTCATGTGGCTCTCCGTTCTTATTAGCACCGGGCGCTCGTGTGTCCCGGCTGAACTCGAAAAGAGCAAAGGCTGTGCCACGCCTGAGAAACGTCTGATTTTCAGCCACTTATGACGATTAGCACGAGCGCAGTACACGGCTGTCGCGCTACACTTGTCGCGTTTGGGACAACACAGGCTGCAACAATTTCCGGCCAGGCGTGACAGTCAACCCAGCTGCAATCAAGATTGTTTTTCTAGACTGTCTGGCCACGGCCGAACCCGATGCTGGCATTGTGGTCAATCTCTCATTCGAACTCTCATCAGCGTGCTGTTCATGACCTCAGTCCTCCGTGACACTAACGCGTACAACGCCGCGACCCCCGCGTGCGCGGTACCTCACTCAAGCACGCTATGCTGCAAAGCCGAACTATGGTGAACACCTCCAATCCGCCAACGATGGCCACAATGACCGACCGCGCTGCGACCGATATCCCGTCTCCTCTGGACGATCCCGCACAGTGGATCATCTGCGAGCACTGCGATTCGCTCTACCAGGCTCAACCCCTGAACAAGAGCGAAGCCGCGTATTGTCTGCGGTGTGCGGCCCTGCTCGAACGAGGGCACCGCATGACCATTGAGCAGATGCTGGCGCTGAGCATTGCGGCGGGCATTTTGTTTATCTTCGCCAATGTATTTCCCGTCATCAGTATCAGCATGAAAGGGCTGTACAACGAGGTGACCTTGTGGGGGTCGGTCGAGGCCCTCGCCCAAGGACAGATCACGCTGATCGCGCTGGTTGCAGGGCTGGCCATCATCCTCGCCCCGGCCCTGCAGATCGCCCTGCTGTTCTGGGTCCTGGTCCATGCGCACCGCAACGAAATCGCTCCGGGCTTCAAGACCTGCATGCGCACCCTTGAACACTTGCGCCCCTGGAGCATGCTTGAGGTCTGCCTGCTCGGCATTCTGGTGGCGATCATCAAGCTGGCTGGCATGCTGGACGTGCATCCCGGCGTTGGGCTGTGGGCCATGGCGATGCTAATGGTGCTGATCCTGCTGATTGCCGGCAAAGACATCCGCAGGCTGTGGAACGAGTTGGGAGTGGAGCCCGAATGAACGGCATTCCTTTCGCCCGTGAGCACAAGGTTACCCTCTGCCATGTATGCAGCTACGTGTGTCCGCAGGACGCCCACGAGTGTCCGCGTTGCGACTCCGCCGTGCACACGCGCAAACCCAACAGCCTGATCCGGACGTGGGCCTTTCTGATCGCCGGCCTGATTTTCTACATCCCGGCGAACGTATTGCCCGTGATGTTCACGACCCTGCTGGGCAGCGCCAGCGAAAATACCATCATGAGTGGTGTGATCGAGTTCGCCGAAGGTGGCTCCTGGGACATCGCCATCCTGATTTTCATCGCCAGCGTGCTAGTGCCCTGCATCAAGTTTCTGGTGCTGGGGATGCTGTTGATTACCTGCCAGCGTCGCAGCCAGTGGGCGATGCGCGAGCGCTCACGGCTTTATCGGTTCATCGAGTTGATTGGCTACTGGTCGATGCTCGACGTGTTGGTGGTCGCCCTGGTGGCGGCGCTGGTTCAGTTTCGCGGGCTCAGCACCATCGAGCCACGGCTGGGCATCCTGTTCTTTGGTTTAGTGGTGGTCATGACGATGTTGGCCGCCATGAGTTTCGATCCCCGGCTCATCTGGGACGCAGAGGTTGAAGATGTCTGATAACACGCTACCCCCGTCAGCGCCGGCGCCCGTACGACCGCAGGTCAAGGCGCGCAAGGCCCGCATTTCACTGGTCTGGCTGGTACCGATCGTTGCCGGTGTCATCGGGCTTTCGATGGTCATTCATGACTTCCTCAACGTCGGCCCCAAGGTCGTGGTGAGTTTTCAGACCGCCGAAGGTCTGGAAGCCAAGAAGACACAGGTCAAATACAAGAACGTGGTGATCGGGACGGTGACCGACATCACGCTCAGCGATGACCGCACACACGTTCTGGCAACCATCGAACTGAACCAGTCGGCTGCGCCGTTTACCCGTGCAGACTCCCAATACTGGGTGGTACGTCCGCGCATCGGCGCGCATGGCATCTCCGGGGTCGACACCTTGCTGTCCGGCGCATTCATCGGCGCCGACGCGGGCAGCTCGGACAAGACCGAGAAGAATTTCACCGGCCTTGAAAACCCGCCGCCCGTGACCTTTGGCGAGAAAGGCAAACGCTTCATCCTGCACACCGACGACCTGGGCTCGCTCGACATCGGCTCGCCCATCTACTTCCGCCGCATTCAGGTTGGCCAGGTCGTCGCGTACGAGCTCGCCAAGGACGGCAAAGGCGTCGATGTCGAGATTTTCATCAATTCGCCCAATGACAAATACGTACTCGACGACTCACGCTTCTGGAACGCCAGCGGGGTCGACGTCAGCGTGGGCGCGGCAGGCCTGAAGGTCTCGACACAATCGCTGACCTCGATCATTTCCGGCGGCATCGCATTCCGTGAGCCGAAATACAGCCCGGACGCCAAGCCTGCGCAAAGCAATGCCGAGTTCAAGCTGTTCGAAGACCAGGCCACCGCCCTGGCGCCGCCGGATGGCGAACCCAAGTACATCCGCATGCGCTTCAACCAGTCGCTGCGGGGGCTGGTGGTCAATGCGCCGGTGGATTTTCTGGGCGTGAACATTGGCCGGGTGGTCTCGGTCGATCTGGATTATGACGCAGCGACCCGCACCTTCCCCGGAGTAGTCGGTGCCGTGATTTATCCTCAGCGCCTCGGCGCCGCCAACGACAAGCTCAAGGAGCAGGCCGGCGGTGGCGATGAAGAGGAGCAGACCTCGCGCATTCTGGGTGGCTTCGTGGAACGCGGGCTCCGCGCTCAGGTGCGCACCGGCAACCTGCTGACGGGCCAGCTTTATGTGGCCATGGACTTCGACCCGAAAGCCCCGAAGATCACGTACAACGCCAAAGCCCGCCCGCTGGAAATCCCCACCGTGGGCGGCAGTTTCGACAAGCTGCAGGAGCAGTTGCAGGCGTTCGTCGACAAGCTGGGGAAAATCCCGATCGACGAGTTGGCGACCAACTTGAACGGCAGCCTGGTTGAACTGCAAAAAACCATGAAGCAGGTCAATACAGACATCCTTCCGCAAATGCGCGGCACGCTGCAGCAAGCGCAGAAAACCATCGGGACCGCCAATTCGGCATTCTCCGAAGATTCGCCAGCGCGTCAGCAACTGGGTCAGGCGATGGAAGAAGTCCAGCGCACGGCCCGTTCGGTCCGCGTGCTGACAGACTTCCTCAGTCGCCATCCTGAGTCGCTGATCCGCGGCCGTTCCGGCGATGCCGCACCCGGCTCGTACAAAGGTTCTTCTTCTTCCCGTGAAATCGCTCCGGAGCCTGCCCAATGACTGTGCGCAAACACCTGTTGACCCTGGCCTGCGCGTTGAGCCTTGGCGCCTGTTCGTCGACGCCGACGCATTACTACACCCTGATCACGCCGCCCACCCAGGCACCGGCGAACACCGCGCAAGCGCCCTTCCAGTTCGAGATGCAGCCAGTGCTGATGGCCGTACAAGTGGATCAGCCGCCGCTGGTGGTCCGTCAGGGCGATAGCAGTCTGGCCATTCTGGAGAATGAACGGTGGGGCGCGCCGTTGGGCGACGAGTTCCACGACGCGTTGACCGGAGAACTGGAGCGGCGGTTTGGTTCCCGCGACCTGGCGGGCTTGCCCAAGCAGACCGACGAGCCGGTGTTGTCGGTGCGCACCGATGTAAGACGTTTTGAATCGGTGCTCGACCATTACGCAATGATTGACGTCGTCTGGAACCTGAGCCTGCGCAACAGCGGTAACAAACGACAGACACTGACCTGCAGCAGTGTCATTCGCCAGCCCGCGGGTGTCGGCATGGAGAGCCTGGTCCTGGCGCATCAAAAAGCGGTATCCAGTCTGGCCGACGTCATTGCCAGAACCGCCAATGCATGGGCGCGTCAACCCACTTCCCGGTGTCCGTCTTGAAACACGGCGAGTGCCGGACCTGAAACTCCCGATGGCCTGATAGCCCCGAACGCAGTGTTCGGGGCGTTGTTCAAACCTAGGCCTGTCGCCCTCTAAAACCTTTATAAAATCAAGCACAAGCACAATTCTTGTAACATGTGCTTCAAAGGCTGATAAGAACCCTTCGCGAAACCCACCCAAATGGGTTCAAAAACCGCCTCAGCGACCGAAAAGCCCCATCCAACGGAATGTGCGGCTACACTACTGATCGCTACCGTCGCAAAAAACCGTACGTGATCACACCCATTTCGTAAGTGTGCGCGTGAAAGGCACCCCGCCAGGTCGCTTTTCAACACGACGGTCAGTCGTTAAGCCATGGAGAAATATATGACCGGGATAGGTCCGAGACTGCGCCAGGAACGCCATCGTCTCAAACTTTCGCAAAGCGCAATGGGCGCAATCGGCGGGGTGGAAACCAACGCACAAGGCAATTACGAAAGTGGCGTGCGATACCCAAAAGCCGATTATCTGCTCCGCCTGATCGACGCTGGCGTGGACATCAACTTTGTCATGACCGGCACCCGGTCACCGGGTATCGGCCCTTTTACGTCAGTGGCTACGCCACCCAGTCCCGTCATCGATGAACATCTGGGCAAGGTCACGCATCAATTGCATCGCAATCTCCACGGCCTCATCGATGCGCTTTACCAGATGACGGTGCTGATCGAGTCCCGGGTGAACGACGCGGCCGACGAATCCGTGAAGATGGAACTCGATACCATTCGATCCGAAGCACAGGCACTCGCGGAAGCCTCCGTCAGACTGATTTTCGTCACCTCGAAACTGAGTTGATCTCGACCAGGCACGGTGTACACGCAACGCACACTGGGGCATGATCCGGGCATCGTCAGACCTTCCGGACAGCACCGTGCCCCTCCTCCGCCACGACCTCACCCAGCTCACCGCCAGCGCCGCCGCTCGCCTGCTTCAACGTCGCGAACTGACCGCGCACGACCTGCTCGGCGCATGCCTTGAGCGCATTCAGCAACGAGAGCCTGACGTTCTGGCCTGGCGCCAGTACGACGCCGACCGTGCGATGGCGCACGCACGAACACTCGACAACGGCCCCCTGCGTGGCCCCTTGCATGGTTTGCCGCTGGGCGTCAAAGACCTGTTCGACACGCGGGACTTTCCTTCCGCCTATGGCTCGGCCATCTACCAGCAGCACCAGCCCGTCAATGACGCGGCGGCTGTCGCGTTGTGCCGGGAAGCCGGTGCAATCGTTGTGGGCAAAACGGTCACCACCGAGTTCGCGACGTTTACGCCCGGTCCGACTCGCAATCCGCATAACCCAGCTCATACACCCGGCGGATCATCGAGCGGGTCGGCCGCTGCGGTGGCCACCCACATGGTGCCGCTCGCGCTGGGCACGCAAACCGCCGCGTCGGTGATTCGACCGGCCGCGTATTGCGGCATCGTGGGCTTCAAGCCCAGCTTTGGTCTGATTCCGCGCGCTGGCATCAAAAGCCTCAGTGAGTCGCTCGACACCGTCGGAGGGTTCGGCCGCAGTGTCGAAGACGTTGCGTTGCTGACTTCGGTAATGGCCAACGCCCCGCAATGGCGTCAACTGCCCCAGGACGCCAAGCCTCGCGTCGGCGTGTGCCGTACACCGCACTGGGACAGCGCCAGCCCGGCCGCACAGCAGGCATTCGAAAACACGGTTGAGCGTCTGGTCAAGGCAGGCGTGCGAGTGGTCGATGTCTCGCTCACCGGCGCCGTCTCGGCACTGACCGAGGTGCACGATCAGGTTATGTGCGCCGAGGCGTTCAAGGCCCTGGCGGATGAACGACTGAACCACCCGGATCAGTTGAGTGAACGTCTGAAGACGATGCTGGAGCATGGTTCACGGGTAACGTTCGAAGACAGCTTGAGACACCGCGCTCAAGTGGCTTCGGCGCGGCATCAAATGGGGCGAGGGTTTGTCGACTACGACCTGCTCCTGACGCCCAGCGCCTGCGGTGAAGCCGAACAAGGCCTTGAGCGCACCGGCGATCCACTGTTCTCGCGGATCTGGAGTCTGCTGGGATTGCCCAGCCTGAACTTGCCGGTCGGGTTCGGGCCGCAAGGTTTGCCGCTGGGCGTGCAGTTGATAGGGCCCGTCATGAGCGACACTGCAACGTTGGCGTTTTGCGCGTGGATCGAGCGACGCCTCAAAGCGTAATGCCCGTGCAGGTGCGCGCTTGCCCGCGAACGCATGCTTTCAGACACCTTCGCGGCATCTGAAAGCACGTAGAGCGGGCAAGCGCGCGCCTACCGTTCGCAGCCAGCTTAGCGACGCTTCATCCGGTCGATGATCACCGCCAGCAACAGGATTGTGCCGCGAATCACATACTGGTAGAAGGTGTCGATGTTCTTCAGGTTCATCGCGTTTTCAATGATCGCCAGAATCAACACCCCGGCAATCACATGACGAATCATGCCGATCCCGCCGCTCAGCGACACACCGCCCAGTACACAGGCAGAAATCACCGTCAGTTCGAAACCCTGACCGACCATGGGCTGACCGGACGTCATGCGCGAGGCCAGCACCACGCCCGCAAGGGCGCCGATGACGCCATGAACGACGAAGATGATGATCTTGGTACGATCGACATGCACGCCTGCCAGCAACGCTGCTTCCTGGTTGCCACCGATGGCCAGCGTGTTGCGACCGTAGGTGGTGTAGTTGAGCAGCCAGCCGAAGAACGCGAAGCACACAACCGTGATCAGGATCGGCACCGGTACGCCGAACAACTGGCCGTTGCCGAACACGAAAAAGGATTCCTCGCCGACGCCGACGGCCTTGCCGTTGGAGAAGATATAAGCCAGACCGCGAACGATCTGCATGGTCGCCAGTGTCGTGATCAGCGCATTGATGCGCAGCTTGGCGATGACGATGCCGTTGATCAGGCCCACCACCAAACCCATGGCCAGCGCCGCAGAGACGCCGAGAAACACGCTGTCGGTATCACGGATGACGATGGCCGCGATAACGCCCGAGCAGGCCAGTACGGAGCCGACCGACAGGTCGAAATGCCCGGAGGCCAGGCAATACAGCATCGTGCAGGCGGCAATGCCGACCGTCGAAATCGCCAGGCCCAAGCCACGCATGTTCAGCGGGGACATGAAGTTGTCGATCAGCAAGGCACAGAGCACGAAGATGCCCAGTGCAGCCAGGAGCATGGCCCAGTCGTCGAAGAATCGACGCATGTTCATGCCCTGGCGGGGAGCCGTCAGGCTGGTTTCGGTTGACATACGCACCTCGTTTTTATTTTTCACTGTCGTGACCAGAGTGTTCAGCCGCGTGTGCGCGGCAGTGCCAATTGCAACAACCGTTGTTCATTGGCCTCGTCGCGAGAAAGCTCGCCGGTGATGGCGCCTTCGCTCATGACCAGAATGCGGTCGGAAATACCCATGACTTCCATCAGATCGCTCGAAACCACGATGACCGCGATGCCATCGGCGGCCAGGTTGTGGATGATCTGGTAGATCTCGGATTTGGCGCCGATATCGATGCCGCGAGTCGGCTCGTCCAACAGCAGGACCTTCATCGGCATCGAGAGCCAGCGACCGAGAATGGCCTTCTGCTGATTGCCCCCTGAAAGGAACAGCATCTGCTGGTCCGGCGAAGGCGTCTTGACGTTCATCGAGCGGATCTGACCCTTGGCGTTTTCCCGCTCCCACTTGCCCTGAATCAGGCAACCCAGGTGCACGTGCCGTGGCCGCGCGCCGATGTTGATGTTCTCGGCGACGCTGGACAGCGGCACGATGCCTTCCTTCTTGCGGTCCTCGGGGCACAGCAGAATTCCGGCGTCGATGGCGTCGCGCGGCGAGCGCAGGTTCAGCGGCTGACCCTCCAGCTGCAACGTGCCGGCCTGACTGCGGGTGAGGCCCGACAGCATGCGGAACAGTTCGGTACGACCCGCGCCGACCAACCCGAAAAAGCCCAGCACCTCGCCCTTCTGCACCGCAAAACTCGCAGGTTCCTGAAGACCCGGACCCAGCAGGCCAGTCACCCGCAGGCTCGGCCCGTGATGCTGACGTGGACGGTAGTTGTAGATGTCCTGAATGTCGCGGCCGACCATACAGGTCACCAGCCGGTCGTGATCCAGTTCGGCCATGTCCTCAAAGGTGCGCACGAAGCGGCCATCCTTGAACACGGTCACGGCATCGCAGACGCGGAAAATTTCTTCCATGCGATGGGACACGTAGAGAATGACTCGGCCTTCGTCGCGCAGCTTGACGATGATCGCCATCAATCGGTCGATTTCCCGCGCAGACAGGCTGCTCGTGGGCTCATCGAACGCGATGACGTGGGCGTTGCGCGACATCGCCTTGGCAATTTCCACCAGCTGGCGCTGTCCCAGAGACAGATCGCCCAGACGGGTGCCCGGATCGATTTCGTCTGCCAGGCCTTTTAGCAGCTCCCGCGCGCGACGAATCATCGCCCGGCGATTGACCATGCCCCAGCGGTTGGGCATATGGCCGAGCAGCAGGTTCTCCGCCACCGACATTTCCGGCACGAGATGCAGTTCCTGGTGAATCACGGCCACGCCAGCGGCAATGCTGTCGGCTGTTGATTTGAAAGCCAGATGCTGATCGCCGATCTGCAGGTCGCCGCTGTTGGGTTGATACGAGCCGCCGAGGATCTTCAGCAGCGTCGATTTGCCCGCGCCGTTCTCGCCCATCAGCGCATGCACGCTGCCTGGCCGAGCTTCGAAATTGATGTCCGACAGGGCCTTCACGCCGGGAAATGTCTTGCCGATCCCGTTGAAGCGCAGGCTGCCGCCGTGCTGCGTTTGTTGTTGAACCGATGCCTGTTGCATGAACCACCTCCACCTCGCTCCGCCCCTCAAGGCGCGGAGCGAGGTCTTGCAGATATCCGCCTGACTTTCAGGCGTCCCGACTCGACTGCCGCGTTTACTTGTACAGACCGATTTTGGTCAGCACGTCCTTGAAGTTGGCGCGGGTGATCAGCGTCACGTCGTCCATCGCGGTGTATTTCGCAGGTTCTTTGCCGGTGGTGACCCACTCGTACATTTGCAGGGCGGTGTTGTAGCCCTCTTTGTCCGGGCTAGGCAGCATCGAGCCGAAGAAGCCGCTTTCCTTCTTCTTCAGTTCGTCGATGGCGTCGGTGCCGTTGATGCCGATACCGATCACGTTGGCCGGGGCGAACCCTGCGCCGGCGGTTGCGCGCACGCCACCGAGTACGGTGTTGTCGTTCATGCCGCCAACGATGAGGTTTTTCGCGCCGCTTGGCAGTTTAGGCAAGGCCGCGTTGGTGGCGTCCATGCTGCCGGGTACGTCGAGGGTTTTCTGCGGGGTGAAGAGGATATGGTCGGCTGGCAGGCCGGCCTTTTTCAGCGCATCGACCGAACCGTCCGTGCGCTTCTTGCCGGTGTCCAGTTCTTCATAGGTGTTGATGATCGCGTAGGTTTCTTTCCAGTCCCATTTGCGATTCTGTGCTTCGGTGGCCATCGCCGCGCCCTGCTTCTGGCCGACTTCGAACGCCGCCATGCCCAGGTACGGCACGTCTTCCATGAACTTGCCTTTGGCGTCGACGAAGCGATCGTCCACTGCCATGACCTTCATGTCGTTTGCCTTGGCTTTGGCAACGATCGATGGGCCGAGGGAAACATCAGGCGGGCAGATGACAAAGCCCTTAACGCCATTGGCGGCCAGGCTGTCGATGGCAGACAGGGTTTTCTCGCCGTCCGGTACGGCAATCTTGATCACTTCGAAACCGTGATCCTTGCCCGCCTTCTCAGCGAAGGCCCATTCGGTCTGGAACCAGGGTTCTTCAGCCTGCTTGACCAGAAATCCGATTTTGACCTTGTCGGCAGCGGATACACCGCCGCTCATGCCCAGAATGGCGGTGGCAACAGCGGCACAGCACAGGGAACGAATCCCGTGGCGACTCAACATAGCTAACTCCTTATTTTTATTGACTAGCTACAGCGTTCAGCAGTGAGTGTCGTGACGACCGAACCGTTACCGGACCGGGCGTCGATCGACTGAAAACAGTCATATCATATTATCAATGACGTCTATGTAACCGAGTGTCACACCCCTTGAGCAGTCCGGCATTCAACCGGCAAAACGGTGTGAAACCTTTCCTTCGATGCCCGTTTCGGCGCTGATCACACAGCCATCCAGCTCGAGCGCATCGCTGGCGGGTCTGGCGCTGGTGACAAACAGCGTGGTCATGTCCGGTCCGCCGAACACACAACTGGTGGGATGACTTAGCGGCACCTCCACGATCCGGTCGACACGGCCATCCGGCGCAAATCGAATAAGGCAGTGCCCGCCCCATCGGGCGTTCCATACATAGCCTTGAGCATCCATGGCGGAGCCGTCGGGCACGCCGCGTTCGTGTTGCGGCGCCCAGAGCGTGCGCTCGCCCAGCGCGCCATCGGCCTGGATCGGGTAGCGATAGATCACCCCGTCGAGGCTGTCGGCGCTGAGCAACGCGCGGTCGTCGTCGACCCAGAGCAAGGTGTTAACGATGCCTTGACCATTGAGCAACGGCGTGACACGAGCATCGGCATCGACCCGATAAATCCCGCCGGAACGCCGCTCCAACGGGAGGTCGCCGCCTTCGGCGTCCAGGTTGTTTTGCATGCTGCCCAGCCACAGCCGGCCCTGACGATCACAGCGGGCTTCGTTTGCGCGGTTGCCGGAGATCGGATCGGCGACGCACAGCAGGGAATACGCGGGATGATCGGCGGGAGAGTCAAGGTCGAGCCGGTAGACACCGCTGGCCAGTGTGACCAGCGCGTCGCCTTGAACAGTGGGAATGAAAGCAGACACCGGCTCGTTGAATTGCCAGTGGCGCACCTGCCCTTGATGCAGGCGCAGCGCGCGGAATCCGGCGATATCGACCCAGTACAGCGACTGTTGAAGATCATCCCAGAACGGCCCTTCGGCCAATTTGAATCGCTGGTCACTGACCGGCTGCCACTTCATAGCGAATGTCCTGTTTTTTATTCTTGTCCGAGGCCGATGGCCCCTCTTGTCTACTGACTGTCGAACGCTTGATGCGCCAGCGATCGCGAGATCACCTCGCAGGCGTTTTCAATCAAACTCATGCAGGCCCAGACACCCCGGGCCGAATCACGTGTTGCGATGGCGTCGGCCAGGTCCTTGTGCAACGGCAACGTTCTGCCCAACTCACCCGGCACCGCCGAGGACACCTCGAACGAAATTGCCAACAGCGCACCGAGCGCCGGCAGCATCTGCTCGATGAACTGGTTATGACTGGCCGCCAGCACCGCTTCGTGAAAACGCTGGTCGGCATGGTTGTAGTCACCCTTGTCCTTGACGCTGGTCTCCAGCACCCGGTACGCGGTCTGAATCTCGGCAATCTGCTGCGGTGTCGCACGTTCGCATGCCCAGCGCACCGCCATGGGTTCAATGGCGCGGCGCAGGTCCAGCAAGTCCATCACAAAGCTTTTAGGCAAGCCTTTGGCCGCTAACCAACCGACCACCTGCGGGTCGAACAGGTTCCAGCTGCGCACCGGCAAAACCCGTGTTCCCACCTTCGGGCCCACTTCCAGCATGCCCTTGGCAACCAGGGTCTTGATCGCTTCGCGGATCACCGTACGACTGACCCCGAACTCTTCACCCAATGCCGCCTCGACCTTCAACGACTGCCCTGCCCCCACGTTGCCTTGAGCAATCCAGGCGCCAAGGCGGTCTACAGTCGATGCGTGAAAACTGTTGCTCATTCGACCACCCCTCCTCGCGGCGTTTTCCGCGAATCGAGGCTAATCATCATACGATTGAGTGTCAAACGGCTGTACAACCCGAAAAAGCTCGGCTAAACCTGTTCGACGGATCTCAGCACACTGAACACGCCCCAATAGTATTACAATTTATTTTTAAATCGAGTGGTTTTGATCTATAAATCGATTAATTCGAGTGGATACAACCGAATAGTATTACGAATTCCCGGATGCAAGCCTTCGCAGCAAGGTGATTCTTCTTGTCGCCAGCGGCTTGCAGCCTGTAGCTGTTCCTAAAACAACAAAAGGAAGGACGTAATGAGGAAGACGCTTATCCCTGCTATTGGACTCTCACTGCTCGCAGCGGCCCTTCAGGCGAATGCCGCCGGGCTTACCGCAAAACACGGCGCATTCGGCAAGATGCCGGACGGCACCACCGTCGAGAAGTACACCCTGCGCAACAGCCTGGGCATGCAAGCCACGGTCATCACCTACGGTGGCACGCTGCAGTCGCTGCTGGTGCCGGACAAACACGGCAAGACCGAGGACGTGGTACTGGGTTTTGATGACCTGGACGGCTACCTCAAAGGCACTTCCTACTTCGGCGCGACCATCGGCCGCTTCGGCAACCGTTTGGCGGATGGCAAATTCAGCCTCGACGGCACGACCTACCAGGTCCCGCAGAACGACAAGACCAACGCACTGCATGGCGGCCCCAAAGGCTTCGACAAGCAGATCTGGAAGGCTGAACAGATCAAGGACAAGGGCTGGGTCGGCGTCAAACTGACCTACGTGTCGGCCGACGGAGAAATGGGCTTCCCCGGCACGCTGAAAACCGAAGTCACCTACAGCCTCAACGAAAAGAACGAGCTGCGCATTCAGTACCACGCCACCACCGACAAGCCGACGGTGCTGAACCTGACCAACCACAGCTACTTCAACCTGGCGGGTGCCGGCAATGGCGACATCCTCGACCAGGTGGCGATGGTCAAGGCATCGCACTACACGCCCGTCAACGTGAAACTGATTCCTACCGGCGAACTGCCGCCCGTGGCGGGCACGCCGCTGGACTTCCTCAAGCCCACGGCATTCGGCAAGCGAATCCGTGAAGATAACGAACAACTGAAGTTCGCCGAGCCGACTCAGGGCGGGTATGACCATAACTGGGTGCTGGACACCAAGGGCAAGGTGTCGGCGCTGGCGGCTGAAGTGGTCGATCCGAAATCCGGGCGGCACCTGCAGCTGTTCACCAGCGAGCCTGGCGTACAACTCTATACCGGCAACTTCCTGGACGGCACCGTGAAAGGCAAAGGCGGCAAGATCTACCCGCATTGGGGAGCCTTCACTCTGGAAACCCAGCACTACCCTGACTCCCCCAATCAGAAGGGATTTCCGTCAACGCGCCTCGATCCGGGCAAGGCCTACACCCAGACCACAGTGTTCAAGTTCGTCAGCAAGTAAACTGAACGACATTCGCCATGCCATGTGCGTGGCGAATGTCCGCTTACCTCTCTACTGCGGCACCCGCCAGCCACGCCCGAGCGCATGCTGGCACCCGCAAGAACGCGCCCCATCCATTCGCGCCCATCCTGACTTTCACCCGCCCTCATCTGTACCCAACGTAACCGTTTGGCCCCAAAAGAATTATTTCGAGTGAATTTTCCGGGCAGCAGCGACTCACTGAACTGTGAGCGACTGATACGGAGGTTTGCAAGAGTGGCACAGTACAAGCACTTCAGAATCGATTATCTGCTGCATGGCAAGTACAAAAGCTTCTACATCAGTGCCGAAGCCATGGATAACGCATCCGCCTGGCATTGGGCATCCGTGGACGCAGGATTCGGGCAGATACCGAAATACCGTTCGGACAAAGTGCCGAAAGTCAGCAAACCCAAAGCCGAGCAACTTGGGCTCACGGATGTTGAGTGGGCCGAATCCTGATTGGCTGAGTACAATCCCGACATTTGATCCGTCCTCGCCGGTTTGTCTGCACAGACGTATCGGCGAGGTTCGTTTTGCCCCTTGAAGTGGCCTATTGGCCGGGTGCGTGGAGCCAGTAACTGACCCCGCGCGCGCTGGAAAAAGCGGGATTGCCGGTATGGCGGCACTGGATCGGGCAGGCTGACATGAGTGCTTGCCCCGTGGATGCAAGCGCTGCCACGGACTATCAGAACAACCGCCAATTTCCTCGTGCAAACGGGGGCACTGCCCAAGGCATTTGACACCAAAAGCGTGATCGACACTTCATTCAATCACGCGTTCCACTGACCAGATTTCTGACAATTGGCGCACTGCATCAGTGCCATTGACGAAACTGATCATTAAACGACCATTACGGGTCAGCCCTTGCATTTAATGGCTTGCAGCCAGTTATCCACAGAGATACTCACGCTTTCCGTGGACAACTTTTTGAACGATATGGCGTTGACTTTTTTGAGCGGACGAGGCTAGCCGGCCGCTTTCAGATCACTGGCTCGCTCAACCGAATCTGATCAGATTCAACCCTTCGATTGCCAAAGGGTATGACGCGGCCATCGGCGGCTTGGAGCTTTCACAAGGGGTCATTGCCCGAGCGCTCGCCCCCGCGCACGTCATTGCTGTCGCGTCTGCGGATTACATGGCGGGACGCGCCCTGCCCCAGACACCAGAAGCACTGGGCACCCTTCAAGG
This sequence comes from Pseudomonas abietaniphila, assembly GCF_039697315.1. Taxonomy (NCBI): domain Bacteria; kingdom Pseudomonadati; phylum Pseudomonadota; class Gammaproteobacteria; order Pseudomonadales; family Pseudomonadaceae; genus Pseudomonas; species Pseudomonas abietaniphila. The sequence continues at coordinate 504,333 of NZ_CP155619.1, forward strand.
CATCACCATGCGCGGCTCCAGCACGGGGCGCATCCGCCAGTGGGTATTTCGAAATGCCGCGGGCACAGAAGCCCAGGCAAACATCAATCCCGACATGGTGGTGAACGACCCGGCCGCCTTGCGCCAGGCGGCGCTGCTGGGTCTGGGTGTAGCCTTGCTGGTGGTGATGGACGCGCAGCCATGGATTGAAAGCGGCGCCCTGGTCAGGCTGTTACCGGGGTGGTACGCCGACGCCGGGCATGTCTCTCTGTACTACCCAAGCCGGAGGCTGGTACCCGCGAAAAAACCGCGTTTTTTTCGATTATCTTGTTCAAGCCTTCGAGCGTGAAGATTATGCCCGCCGCTTTGTGGGAGGCCCGGATTAGAGACCTGCAACGCGCTCCTTACACAGGCATCAGCTTGCGTCTTCCCTGTCAAAGAACAGCTATGGCGCTTGCAAGTTGCAGTTAACAGGTCTATTAACTTCCTGCGTCGCAGCCATGCTGCTGTCTAACATTCATTGAACCGGACCCCGCCAGGTCATGCGAATCACCACCCTGCCCATGGCCTTGCGCCGCTCCAAAGTACGGCACTCAGCCCGTCCGCCGGATACCTCGTCTCTCGCTTGAGCGCGTCTGCATATTCGCGCCAAGTCCGCCTGCTATTCCCCTTCAGTACGCCTGCCAACACGACCCCGAGCCTGCAAGCCCGGTCATGGTCGCGTGGCCTGATTCTGCGCGCCTTTGTGGCGCAAGCGAGAGACCGATGAAATTTGCACCCGTTGAAGACGCTCAGCGCTTTCTGGCGCAGCACCTCGATGTCGAAATGTTTGAACTGTTCATCCTCGATGCCAATGGCGTGCCGCGCGGCAAGCTGTTGCACCGCGATGAGCTGATCGCTGTTTATGAAAATGGACGGCCGTTGCCGAGTACGATCCTGGGCCTGACGCTGCAAGGCGACGATGTCGAGAACTCCGGCCTGGTCTGGGACGTGGGCGACATCGATTGTCGCGCCTACCCGCTGGAGGGCAGTCTGGTGCGACTGCCGTGGCGGCGGATTCCCACGGCTGCGGTGCAAGTCAGCATGCACCCGACCGAGGGCCTGCCAGCGACCATCGCCGATCCTCGTCACCTGCTGATCAGCGTCATCGAACGCCTGAACGCCGACGGTTACTACCCGGTCATGGCCTGCGAGCTGGAGTTTTATCTGCTGGATGCCAAACGCGATGTCAATGGCCGTCCGCAACCTGCGCTGGACGCCGACGGTGCCCGCCCTCGTCAGACGCAGGTCTACGGGCTACGCGAACTTGAACAGATCGAACCCTTCCTGGCCGACCTCTATGCCGCCTGCAAACTGCACGGCATTCCGGCGCGCACGGCGATCTCCGAATATGCGCCAGGGCAAGTGGAAATCACCTTAGAACACGGCGACGCACTTGAAGCCATGGATCAGGCCGTGCGCTACAAACGTCTGGTCAAGGCCGTCGCGCACACGCATGGCATGCAGGCCACCTTCATGGCCAAGCCGTTCGACGACCTCGCAGGCAGCGGCATGCACATGCACGTCAGTATCGCCGACGCAGAGGGCGTCAACCTGTTCGCCTCGCAAGATCCGGCGGGTACGCCTCTGCTGCGCAATGCCGTCGGGGGCATGCTCGAATCTCTGCTCGACTCATTGCTGCTGTTCTGTCCAAACGCCAACTCCTATCGTCGCTTTCAGGCCAACAGCTACGCGCCGCTCGCGCCGACATGGGGCGTGGATAACCGCACCGTCAGCCTGCGGGTACCTGGCGGCCCGGCCCACACCCGCCATATCGAACACCGTATCTGCGGCGCCGATGCCAATCCGTATCTGGCGGCGGCCGCGATCCTTGCAGGTATCCACCGTGGTATCACGCACAACATCGACCCGGGCGCGCCCGTCGAGGGCAACGGTTACGCGCAAGCCACGCGCCTGCTGCCCACTGACTGGTTGACCTCGCTGACCGCGCTGGAAAATTCGGCGTGGGCACGCGATGCGCTGGGAACCGAATTTCTGGGTGTTTACCTGGCCGTCAAACGTGCGGAATACCGGCAGTTCATGGCCGAAGTGGGAGAGCAGGACTGGCGTTGGTACCTGACGCAAGCCTGACCATCGCCCCCCACTTCTGACGAGTATCGGACATGACAGCACGCAGCAATTCCTACTACACCGCCACCCTGAATCAGGAAACGGACTACCCGACATTGCAAGGCCGGCACCAGGTCGACGTGGTGATCATCGGCGGGGGATTCACCGGCGTCGCCACGGCGGTCGAACTGGCGGAGCAAGGCCTGAAGGTCGCCATTGTCGAAAGCCACAAGATTGGCTGGGGCGCAACAGGACGCAACGGAGGACAAGTGACCGGTAGCCTCTCGGGCGACGAGGCCATGCGTAAGCAAATGCGCAAAACCCTGGGCGACGACGTGGACGACTTCATCTGGCAATTGCGCTGGCGCGGGCACGAGATCATTCGCCGTCGCGTGGAGAAATACGCCATCCCATGCGACCTGCGACACGGTCATCTCCATGCAGCCTACAAACCCGGCCACATGAGCGGCCTCAAGAACGACTACGACGAAGCGGTGCGTCGCGGCATGGGCGACGAAGTCACTCTGCTAGACCGCAGCCAGTTGCGGGACATCCTGCAAACCGATCTGTACCACGGCGCGATCAAAAACACGCGAAACATGCACTTGCACCCCCTCAACCTGTGCATCGGAGAAGCCCGTGCAGCTGAAGGAATGGGCGCGTTGATCTTCGAGAACAGCGAAGTCCTGCAGATCGTTCATGGCGACCGTCCTGCCGTGATCACGGCCCATGGGCGCATCGATGCCAAACACGTGATGCTTGCAGGCGACGTTTACCACCGCCTGGAGCCAGGCAAACTCAAGGGCAAGATCTTTCCGGCCATGGGTGGCATCGTCACCACCGCCCCTCTCGGCGCTCTCGCGTCCGAGCTCAACCCGGAAAACCTCGCGGTGTATGACTGCCGTTTCGTGCTCGATTATTACCGGATGACCGCCGACGGACGACTGTTGTTCGGGGGTGGCGCCAACTACAGCGGCAAGGATTCGCGGGACATCGCTGCGGAGCTGCGCCCTTGCATCGAACGCACGTTCCCTGCCCTCAAAGGCGTCGCAATCGATTATCAGTGGAGCTGCGCGATGGGCATCGTGATCAACCGCATCCCTCAGTTGGGCAAGCTTTCGGACAATGTCTGGTATTGCCAGGGCTATTCGGGTCACGGCATCGCGACCACCCATATCATGGGGGAGATCATGAGCCGTGCGATCACCGGTCACCTGGAGCAATTTGATACGTTTGCCGCGTGCAAGCACATTCGCGTGCCGATGGGCGATGTCCTCGGCAACCCGATGCTGGCGGCGGGTATGTGGTACTACCAGATGCTTGAACGGCTGCGGTGAGGCATGACCCAGGAGCAGGTCGGCGCGGCCTGACTCCCGTCCTGCGCCAGGCGCAAAAAATTTCGTTTTTTGAGCGACGGATATCCACCAACACGGCGTTAAACCCTCAGCTGCACACACTTTCGCGTGCAGGCATGAAGGAGTTGTCATGAGAGTCCCACAATCTCTGGCGAAATTACGCTATGCCCTGATCATCCCGTTGGCCTTCGCCGCGTTGGCCAGCACACCTGTCTATGCAAGGCCCGAGGTCATCATTCAGCAAGCACCTCCGCCCGTGCGCATGGAACCCATCCCCGGAGCCCGTCCCGGTTACGCCTGGGACCGTGGACACTGGCGCTGGGAAGGCCGGGGGTATGCCTGGGTTCCGGGGCACTGGCAGCCAGTGCGGCGCAATGCCCGCTGGGAACCCGGACACTGGGAGGCACGAGGCCCTAACTGGTACTGGATAGAAGGTCGCTGGGTCCGCTGAACCAATGGCGGGGTTGTGGTCTGTAATACAGGATATTTCAGCCCACCTCCCCGCCAGTCCGTCAATCGGATCTGGCTGCCCAGTGACCGGACCGAGACACGCCCCATTGAAAGACACTGACCCGGACATTGAGTTGTTGGCCCGCGTCGGCAACAACGAGCCGGAGGCCGTTAAAGAAATGGTGTCGCGCAAGTTACCGCGCTTGCTCGCGCTGGCCGGCAGACTGCTGGGCGACGCCGAAGAAGCACGTGACATCGCTCAGGAAAGCTTTCTGCGGGTCTGGAAAAACGCGGCCAGTTGGCGCAGTGGCCAGGCCCGATTCGATACGTGGCTGCACCGCGTAGCGCTGAACCTGTGTTACGACCGTTTGCGCAGTCGCCGAGAGCGGCCGCTGAATGCCATCGCCCTGGAAGACGAACCGCTGATCGACGCGATCGACAGCTCGCCGTCTCCGGAAGAGCAGTTGCAGCATCAGGCGCAAAGCGCACAGTTGTCGGCGGCACTGGCTGCACTGCCGGAACGTCAGCGTGAGGCGATCGTGCTGCAGTACTACCAGGATTTGTCGAACATCGAGGCGGCGGCGCTCATGGACGTCAGTGTCGAGGCACTGGAAAGCCTGCTCTCGCGAGCGAGGCGCAACCTGCGCCGCTATTTAGCCGAATCAGACCGTGCCGAATCAGCCGGTACGGTCACACCAGGGAGAGGAAAGCGATGACGCCCGAACGTTTTGCCCATCTGGCCGATGCCTACGGCGCCGACCTCAAACACTGGCCCGAAGCCGAACGCGAGGACGCGCGCACACTGATCGCGAGTGGGGATACACGCGTGCTTGTCGCACTGGACCAGGCGGCCTGGCTCGATCAGCGACTGGACGCCCATCAAGCGGCGCAACCGGATGTCCTGCTGATTCAAACGATCGTTGCCTCGGCATTTGCGGTCGAGCGGCCCTCTTTCCGGGCGCGCTATTCAAACTGGCTGCCGCGTATCGGCTTCTTCGGCGTAGGCCTGGCAGGCATCGCTGCCGGCATGCTGGTGGCCTCCCTCAGCCTGCCACTTGCGGGTACGCCTGAGGTGCTTCCAAGCATCTTCGACCATGGCGATGCCGACCTGATGCTGAGCCTTGATGCCGAGGAGAGCGAACAATGATTCGATCGTCAAAGCGCTTGAAAACACTGTTGGTGGTTTCGCTGCTGATCAATATTTTCCTCATCGGGGGCGTGGTCGGCGGGCTCTATCAATGGTCCAGCCATCAGCGTCCGACAGGAACAGTGGTGCAGCATGGATTGCGCCAGGCGCTCGCAAAACTGCCCGATGCCCAGCAGCATCAACTGCGGCGGATGCTGCGAGAGACCCGGCTGAAAAATCAGCCCCTGATCGTTGCCAGTCGCCAGGCACATCTGGACGTCATTCATCGCCTGCAGGCCCCGACGCTGAATCGCGAAGCGCTGGACGCCGACCTGGAGCGTGCGCGCACCGCCGACATTAACTTGCGTACACGCGTCGATGAGACGCTGGCGGATTTCGCCGCCAGCCTGCCTGCGGATGAACGAGAGACGCTGGCCGAAGCAATTGCCTCGCGCCGCCACAACGCCGCCCAAAAAGTGATGAACGACTGAAACACGGCGGCGGATTCCGCTCCCAGCTGCGTTAAACCCTTGTACGCCCTGGCAATCTGGCCGAGGCAGGACCCAACAAGGATCACTTATGCTGCGAATCACCAAGGCTGTATTGATCGTCACCGCCGTGACGATCTCGTTGTCAGGCTGCGTTATCGAACGCCCTCATCCACGCCGGCCACCGCCGCCTGTGGAAGTGGTTCCGGTCATGCCCGCGCCCGGCGCGCAATGGGTGGGCGGACACTATCGCTGGGGCGGTAACCAATGGCTGTGGGTGCCGGGTCACTGGCGCAGAATCTAAAGTGAATGCTCAGGCAGCGGTTCCCTTGGCTTGCTGGTCAAGATAGACCTGCAATTGCGGGTCAATGTGCAACGCTGCGACCAACTCATCCAGGTCATTGCGCTCCGCGTCCTGTCGATCGTCGACCAGCAGGACACTCGCGAGGTAGAGCGCATGACCGTCCAGCCGACCGCGCCCCGAATGTTCTCCGGTCTTCGCGTATCGATGCGCGTGCTAGCATCGCGGTCACGCTGATCGACAAAGGAGAAAACGCATGCTGGAACAGCATTCATTCGCCGCGTTTCTGTTCGACATGGACGGAACACTGACCAACTCGATTGCCGCCGCCGAACGCGTCTGGACGCGGTGGGCGCAGAGCAAAGGGCTGGATGTCGCGGCGTTGTTATCGACGATTCACGGCGTGCGATGCGTGGACACCTTGCGCCGCTTGAACCTGCCTGGCGTTGATCCAGAGCGTGAGGCGGAGCGGCTGGCACAGGCTGAAATCGATGACGTCGAGGGCGTGATCGCCATCGAAGGAGCGGCAGGTTTTTTGGCCGCGTTACCCGTTGAACGCTGGGCGGTGGTGACCTCAGCACCGCGGTTACTGGCCGAGCGCAGGATTCTCGCCGCAGGCTTGCCCCTTCCGCGCATCATGGTCGCCGCTGAGGACGTTCATCAGGGCAAACCTGCGCCAGACTGCTTTTTGCTCGCCGCGAAAAAGTTGGGGGTCAAGGCCGAGGAATGCCTGGTGTTCGAAGATGCACCGGCCGGCATTGCCGCCGCCGAAGCCGCCGGCGCCAAGCTGATGGTCATCACGGCCGCGCATCAGCACGCCTTCGAAACCACCCATCCGACGTTGGCCAGTTATGACACGTATGGCGTCGCAGTCACCGAACAGGGCTTGTTGCAATTGCGCTCACGTTGAACGCCATAAGATGAACAGGCACCGATTGCCGGTGCCTGTCGTTGCATCCCGATCAGGCAGCGCTGAGCACCCGCGCTAACGTCGCCTTGACCTTGCCGATGCCGTCGTGCAGCGCCTGCTCGATTTCAGCCATGGTGATCACGGCCGAAGATTTACCCGCGGCCGGGTTCACCACAAGCGCCAGACAGGCGTAGTCCAGTTCCAGCTCTCGGGCCAAGGCGGCCTCCGGCATGCCGGTCATGCCGACGATGTCGCAGCCATCACGCTCCAGACGAACGATCTCCGCCACCGTTTCCAGACGCGGGCCTTGCGTGCACGCATACACGCCAAAATCGCTGAACGTGCACCCTTCTGCCGCCAGCGCCGCAATCAGACGCGCGCGCAACGGCTCGCTGTAGGGATAACTGAAGTCGATGTGCGTGACCTGCTCCAGATCCTCCGCAAAAAAGGTGTGCTCACGCCCGCTGGTGTAGTCCACCAGGTCATGGGGTACACAGAAATGGCCGGTGCCCATGTCAGGGTGAATGCCGCCGACGGCATTGACCGCCAAAATGGCTTGAGCGCCAGCCTGCTTCAAGGCCCAGATATTGGCGCGGTAGTTAACCTTGTGCGGCGGAAAGCGGTGCGGATGGCCGTGGCGGGCAAGAAACATCACCTCACGTCCGGCATACTCGCCCACCTGAATCTCACCCGACGGAGCGCCATAGGGGGTATTCATTGGCAGTGACTGACGGATGGTCAGACCATCCAGTTGCGTCAGGCCGGTGCCGCCGATAATCGCATAAACAGTCATGGCAAATCCTTAATCGATCAGTTGAGCCGAGCGCAGCGCGCCCAGCGCCGCCAGCCAGCGTGGGTGCTGACGGTATTCGGTGGTGGCCAGGCCTCGTCCACGCATGCAAGCGAGACGCGCAGGGACGCTGAGCTTCATCCGCTGTGCGGCGCTCAGGGCCAGTTCAGCGGCGGAGCGATCGTTGCACACCAGTCCCATGTCGCAGCCCGCCGTCAAAGCCGCTTCAATGCGGCTGGCAGCATCACCGACGACGTGCGCACCGGCCATGGACAGGTCGTCACTGAAAATCACACCGTCGAAGCCCAGCTCCCCGCGCAGAATGTCCTGCAGCCAACGGCGCGAAAAGCCCGCAGGTTGTGAATCGACTTGCGGGTAGATGACATGCGCCGGCATCACGGCCGCCAGCTGGTTGCTCAACCGCGCGAAGGGCACCAGGTCGTTGGCGCGAATGGTGTCCAGACTGCGTTCGTCATTAGGGATCGCCACATGAGAGTCCGCCTCGGCCCAGCCGTGACCCGGAAAATGCTTGCCGGTGGCCGCCATGCCCGCCTCGTTCATGCCGCGAATGAAAGCGCCTGCCAACAGCGCCGCACGCTCGGGATCGCCTTCGAATGAACGGCTACCCACCACGGCGCTGCGTTGATAGTCCAGGTCCAGCACCGGCGCAAAGCTCAGGTCCAGGCCGACCGCCAGCACCTCGGTCGCCATCAACCAGCCACATTGCTCGGCCAGAAACTCGGCATTCGGGTTGTCCGCAATCGCACGCATCGCGGGCAACCGCACGAACCCCTGACGCAGGCGCTGAACGCGACCGCCCTCCTGATCCACCGCGAGCAGCAGGTCAGGACGGATGGCACGGATGGACGCGCTCAGCTCGCGGACTTGCCGCGGGCTCTCGATGTTTCGCGCGAAGATAATAAGGCCGCCCACTTCGGGCTGACGCAGAAACTGACGGTCTTCGGATGTCAGCCAGGTACCGGCGATATCCACCATCAGGGAGCCTTGCAGGCCAGAACTCATATGAAGATCCTTCAACAACCGTTGCTCAGTGCGGCATGGTGAGGGATCGAGGGGTGCGATGCAAATGCTCGCACCTTCGACACGGCAGGAAGCGCGTGATCAGACTTTTGCAGGCGCGGGTGCGGTGCTTTTGCTGCGTGGCTTGAGCTGAGCGCTGATCATTGCAGCGTCAGTGACACCGGTTTCGGCACGCATACCAGCGGCAAGGAACGGCACCATCAGCCGCATGACCTGCTCGATGGAGGTGTTCACACCGAAATCGGTTTCCGCGATGGCGCGTAGGGCCTTGATACCGGACATGCTGAACGCGGCGGCACCCAGCATGAAATGCACGCGCCAGAACAGTTCGATCGGGGGAATACGCGGTGCGGCTTCGTTGACCAGCAGCATGTAGCGGCGGAAAACCTTGCCGTACATGTCTTCCAGATAACGCCGCAAGTGGCCCTGACTCTGACTGAATGCCAGCCCCAGCAGCCGCATGAAAATAGACAAATCATTGCCGCTTCGAGGCTGCACGACCAACGCCTGCTCGACGAGCATCTCAAGCAATTCTTCAAGTGTCGGCTTGTGCTCGGGCCTGGCCTGGCGACGCTCCAGCTCTTTATCGAGACTGACGCAGAAAGGCCCGAGAAACCGCGAGAACACGGCCTGAATCAGCGCCTTCTTCGACCCGAAATGGTAGTTGACCGCTGCAAGATTCACCGAAGCCTTGCTGGTGATCAGCCGCAACGACGTTTCTGCAAAACCCTTTTCCGCGAACAGCTGCTCCGCAGCATCGAGAATTCGTTCAACTGTTTCCGACTGAGCCATGGTTAATCGCCTGACAAACACTTGTTTGAAACATACGTTTCAGCCGACGCCCTGTCAACCCTGGCTGTTCGCTTTCTGCCTGATCAGTCACGCCATTTAACCATACAAACCGGGGCGTTGAGCCACTCTCTCCTGCCGACTTGAAACCTCTTGGCAACAACCGTCCGGCCCGACCACTAAAAAGGAGGATTGCCAAGACGCGAGCACTGTATATAATCCCAGTCACTGTATAAAAAGCCAGAGCGATGCACATGATCAAACTGACGTCACGCCAAGCCGAGATTCTGGACTTCATCAAACGCTGTCTTGAAGACAACGGCTATCCGCCCACCCGCGCGGAAATCGCTCAGGAACTGGGGTTCAAATCACCGAACGCCGCTGAAGAACACCTCAAGGCGCTGGCACGCAAGGGCGCAATCGAAATGACACCGGGCGCCTCGCGAGGCATCCGCATTCCAGGCTTCGAACCCAAGACCGAAGACAGCGGCCTGCCGATCATCGGCCGTGTGGCAGCGGGCGCTCCGATCCTGGCGCAGCAACACATTGAAGAATCGCTGGCGATCAATCCCGCGTTCTTCCATCCCAGCGCTGATTATCTGCTGCGCGTACACGGCATGAGCATGAAAGACGTCGGCATCCTTGATGGCGACCTGCTGGCGGTGCATACCACCCGCGAGGCCCGTAACGGCCAGATCGTCGTGGCGCGGATCGGTGATGAAGTTACCGTCAAACGCTTCAAGCGTGAAGGCAGCAAGGTCTGGCTGATCGCCGAGAACCCTGACTTCGCGCCCATTGAAGTCAACCTGAAAGATCAGGATCTGGTCATTGAAGGGCTGAGCGTTGGCGTCATTCGCCGATAAGGAGAACGTTTATGCAGTTCCCACAGACACCGCAACAACATGCACAACTGCCGCTGTTCGAAGCATTCATGGCGCCCAGCCTGCCCATGCTCGACGTTCCGTTGCTTCAGGTGCCGGTATTGGACGACATCGTCGAATCGCCCTGGAGCAACGAACCAGAAGTTTTCAGTGAATTGTCATTGCGCGGCGCTGCCGGAAACTGCCTGAACCTGCTCGCGCCCATCTTGCGCGACCTGAGCCAGGACACAAACGATCGCTGGCTCACTCTGATCGCGCCTCCCGCCAGCGTGACTCAAGCCTGGCTGCGCGACGCGGGGCTTAACCGGGAACGCATTATCATGATGCAGCCCCGCGGCACGCAAAGCGCGCTGGAACTGACTCGCGAGGCCTTGCGCCTGGGCCGCAGCCACACCGTAGTGAGCTGGATCAACCCAATCTCCGGTCCTGCACGCCAGCAACTGATCAGCGCGGCACGAAGCGGGAGCGCACAGAGCCTGAACATTCGCTTGGGCTGAAGTGCCTCAACGGACGCGTGTGACAGGTAAGGGGATATCCCGGGCTTCTTTAGGGCAAAGAAGCCGACAGATACACATGCGACGATGCCGATCCTGAACAGGAGCGACGCAAAATCAATGCAGGACCCGAGGCCCCTCTTCTTCCTTGCTCAACTCGCCTTCAGCCAGGCGACCTGCCATCTGCACGCCAACGCTGAGCATCGCCTTGGCGACTTCGACGTGTTGACCCTGCAGAAATGCCTTGGCGTCCTCGGAAAAATTCAAGGTCACGAGCGACCCTTCATCCTCGGCGCGGCGCAGTTCGATGCGGCCGTCAGGCAGTTCAACAATTTCCAGAAAAGAGGTTGGCATCAGGACAGTTCTCCACGAAAGGCGGGCATTGTAACAGCCTGATGACTCATGCCCTAGCCCATCGATCATTCTGTCTCAGCACTCACTCAAGCCTTCACGAAAGCGAATGGCGAGTCCTTTGAGCTGCTGACGCCAGCTTTCCATCTCCTCACGGGTCAGCACAGGCTCTTCTGCTTCGTCGCCGCCAACTGCGATGATCAACGGCTGGGTAACATCACCTTTCGGTTTTTTGGGGGCGCGAGGCGGCTGAAACAGCCCGTTGTAGGACGCCAGCAACTGCGCCAGCCAGGTTTCGCGCTGCTGTGCCAGCTCGACCAGTTCAGCCATCTCAGGAATGGCGATGGCTTCCAGCACCTGCGGCGTCAGCAGGTCCTCGGCGCGCGGGGAATTGGCCTGCGGCAGACGATAGAAGCCCGCGATTTCGTGGCACAGCCCCAACAATGCGCCGTACAGATGAAACACCGCCGATTCGCGCTCGGCCTGCTCCAGCCCCTGCGCGTTCATGGCACGGCTTTCTTTGGCCTTGGCCATAGATTCCAGCGCAAGTCCTGCGAAGAAAATTTTCTGATTGGTGCGGGTATAGAGTTCGTGAGCCATGACGATGGCCTCCACATCAATGAAATTTGAACGAGCAAGCCAGGGTCAAAAAAATCCCTCGGCGCACGTTGCACGCCGAGGGATCTTTTAACGCAAAGCGCAGAGGCTCGCCAGTCTGATTCGAATCAGGCTCGCGCGATCAACGCTTGTCTTCGACCTTCCACGTGCCGCCGTCATAGAACGCGCGCCAGCCTGTCGGCTTGCCGTCCACTTCGGTCTGCACATATTGCTCCTTGGACTTGCGGCTGTAACGGATCACTGCCGGACGGCCGTCGGGGTCTTTCTTCGGCGCTTCGCACAGGAAATGGTACTTCGGATCGATCTCGTCCTTGTGCGGCACGATTTCCAGCACCAGTGGTGCACGGGTCTCGCGATTTTTCGGGAACTGGCTGGCCGCCAGGAACAGACCCGAAGCGCCGTCACGCAGGATGTAGGTGTCGTCGACCTTTTCGCACTTGAGCTCCGGCATTTTGACCGGGTCCATTTTTGGCGGCGCCGCCTCGCCGCTCTTCAGCAGCTTGCGGGTGTTCTTGCAGTTGGTGCAGCCGAAGAACTTGCCGAAACGGCCCGTCTTGAGTTGCATCTCGCCACCACACTTGTCGCATTCAACGCTCGGGCCTTCATAGCCCTTGATGCGGTAGGTGCCTTCTTCGATCTCATAGCCGGTGCAATCCGGGTTATTACCGCAGATGTGCAGCTTGTGCTTCTCATCCAGCAGGTAAGCGTCCATGGCCGTGCTGCACACCGGGCAACGGTGCTTGCCGCGCAGCACGCGGGATTCCGACTCACCCTCGTCGTCTTCGGCAATTTCATCGCCCGGCGTCAGGTTGACGGTGGCCTTGCAGCGCTCTTTCGGCGGCAGGCTGTAGCCCGAGCACCCGAGGAACACGCCGGTCGATGCGGTACGGATCTGCATCGGACGACCGCACACCTTGCACGGGATGTCCGTCATGACCGGCTGGTTGGCCCGCATGCCGCTGTCAGCCGCCTCGGCCACTTCCAGTTTTTTCTTGAAGTCGCCGTAGAATTCGTCGAGCACGTTTTTCCAGTCACGCTCGCCTTGTGCCACGTCGTCGAGGTTTTCTTCCATGCCGGCGGTGAAGCCGTAGTCCATCAGGTTAGAGAAGCTCTCAGACAGACGTTCCGTGACGATGTCACCCATCTTTTCCGAATAGAAACGACGGTTGTGAAGCGCGACATAGCCGCGATCCTGAATGGTCGAGATAATCGCCGCGTAAGTCGACGGGCGACCAATACCGCGCTTTTCCATCTCCTTGACCAGGCTCGCTTCGGAGTAACGCGCTGGCGGCTTGGTGAAGTGCTGGCTCGGGTCGAGTTTGATCAGCTTCAGGGTGTCGCCCTGGGCCATGTCCGGCAGTACGTCGTCGTCGCCTGGCTTGCTCATCTGGGGCAACACACGGGTGTAACCGTCGAATTTGAGGATACGACCCTTGGCACGCAGCTCGAATTCACCTGCGGCCACACTGACAGTGGTCGACAGGTATTGCGCCGGTGGCATCTGACAGGCCACGAACTGACGCCAGATCAGCTCATACAGGCGCTCAGCGTCACGCTCCATGCCGGTCAGCTTGCTCGGATGGGTATTGACGTCGGAAGGACGAATCGCTTCGTGAGCCTCCTGGGCGCCTTCCTTGCTGCTGTAAACGTTTGGCGACTCAGGCAGGTACTTTTTGCCGAACTCGTTTTCGATGTAAGTGCGCGCCATAGCCACGGCGTCGGCCGACAGGTTCGTCGAGTCGGTACGCATGTAGGTGATGTAACCCGCTTCGTACAGACGCTGAGCCATCATCATGGTTTTCTTCACGCCGTAGCCCAGGCGGTTGCTCGCGGCCTGCTGCAGCGTGGAAGTGATGAACGGTGCCGACGGTTTGCTGCTGGTCGGTTTGTCCTCACGCTTGGCGATGCTGTAAGCCGAAGCCTTGAGCTTCTCCAGCGCCGCCATGGCCTGGGCTTCGTTCAGCGGCTTGAAGGCTTCGCCGTTCTCGCGCGCCACTTCGAAACGCACGTTGGCGCCCTTGGCGGTGCCCAGATCGGCATGAATCTCCCAATATTCTTCCGGGATGAAGGCGCGGATTTCACGCTCGCGCTCCACCACCAGCTTCACGGCAACGGACTGTACGCGACCTGCCGACAGGCCCCGGGCGATCTTTTGCCACAGCAGCGGCGAAACCATGTAACCCACGACGCGGTCGAGGAATCGACGCGCCTGCTGGGCATTGACGCGGTCGATGTCCAGTTCGCCCGGCTTGGAGAAGGCTTCCTGGATGGCTTTCTTGGTGATCTCGTTGAACACCACGCGCTTGTAACGATCGTCGTCACCACCGATGGCTTCGCGCAGGTGCCAGGCAATGGCTTCCCCTTCGCGGTCCAAGTCCGTCGCGAGATAGATGGTGTCGGCATCCTTCGCCAACCGGCGCAACTCGTCGATCACCTTCTCCTTGCCGGGAAGGATTTCGTACTTGGCTTTCCAGCCATGTTCCGGATCGACGCCCATGCGTGCCACGAGCTGGCGCTTGGCCTTTTCCTTGGGCGACAGCGCAGGCGCTTCAGACGCGGTCTTGCCGCGCTTGGCAGCAGGCTCTTTGGCGGCGCTCGCCGAACCGCTGGTGGGCAGGTCTCGGATATGGCCGATACTCGACTTCACCACGTACTGGCTGCCCAGGTACTTGTTGATGGTCTTGGCCTTAGCCGGGGATTCCACAATGACCAGCGATTTGCCCATGGATCGGAAAATTCCTAATGCGAGAAAAAAGACGTTGGAGCCGTCGAGGCCCCGCTATATATAGTGGCTACAAGGTGAGGTCAAGCAGAGGCTACTGCAAGGGCTCGCCTTGCGACCTTGAAAAAAGGTCAGGTTCGGCCTGGACCAAAGCAAAGCGCGGCACGTGCTCCCCGTCAACCTCGACCGATTCCAGAAACATGCTCAAAGGGCGTACCCACAAGCCGAATTCGCCGTACAGCGCCTGATAGAACACCACTTCCTCTTCCGTCTCGGAATGCTTGGCGACACCGAAAACACGGTACTCGGGGCCTTTATAGTGGCGATAGAGACCTGGCTGTAACTGCATGGTGCGGACCTCACGGATTGACGCGAAAAAAACTTTCAAAAAACATTTCTCGAAAAAAACAAAAGCCGGGGCACCTGGCCCCGGCTCGCACACTCAGACCGGTTAAACGCGTTCGAACACGGTAGAGATGCCTTGGCCCAGGCCAATACACATGGTGGCAACACCCAGAGTGCCGCCCTTCTGCTTCATGACATTGAGCAAGGTGCCGGAAATACGCGCTCCCGAGCAACCGAACGGGTGACCCAAAGCGATAGCGCCGCCGTGCAGGTTAACCTTCTGGTCCATCTTGTCGAGCACTTTCAGATCTTTCAGTACAGGCAACGCCTGTGCAGCGAACGCTTCGTTGAGCTCGAAGTAGTCAATATCAGCGATGCTCAGACCCGCACGCTTGAGGGCTTTCTGGGTTGCTGGCACCGGTCCGTAACCCATGATCGCAGGATCGACACCGGCGACTGCCATGGAGCGGATCACCGCCATCGGCTGAATGCCCAGATCCATCGCACGCTGACCGGACATGACGATCATGCACGAGGCGCCGTCAGTGATCTGCGAGGACGTGCCCGCAGTCACGGTACCACCTTTTGGATTGAAGGCAGGTTTGAGGGCCGCCAGACTTTCCAGGGTGGTTTCGGGACGGATGGTCTCGTCGAAGTCATACATCTTCAGGAAGCCGTTCTCGTCATACCCTTGCATCGGGATGATTTCGTCCTTGAAGTTGCCTTCAACGGTCGCCTGGTGCGCCAGACGGTGCGAACGCACGCCGAACGCGTCCTGCGCTTCACGGGTGATGCCGTGCATCTTGCCGAGCATTTCTGCCGTCAGCCCCATCATGCCCGAGGCTTTCGCCGCATAAAGCGACATGTGCGGGTTGGGATCGACGCCGTGCATCATGCCGACGTGGCCCATGTGTTCGACACCACCGATGACGAAGACGTCACCGTTGTTGCTCATGATCGCCTGGGCCGCAGTGTGCAGCGCACTCATGGACGAACCACACAGGCGGCTGACCGTCTGGGCAGCGGAGGTGTGCGGGATCTGGGTCATCAGCGACGCCATGCGCGCAATGTTCCAGCCCTGCTCCAGGGTCTGGTTGACGCAGCCCCAGATCACGTCCTCGACTTCCGCCGGGTCGACCTTGCTGTTGCGCTCCAGCAGTTTGCTGATCAAGTGCGCCGACATGTCTTCAGCGCGGGTATTGCGGTGCATGCCACCCTTGGAGCGGCCCATCGGGGTGCGACCGAAGTCGACAATCACGACGTCTCTCGGATTCAAGCTCATATTTTCACCTGTTCGTTGGGCACTTAGCCGAAGAAGCGCTGGCCGGTCTTGGCCATTTCGCGCAGCTTCGCAGTGGGGTGGTACAAAGCGCCCAAATCAGCGTATTGGTCAGCCAGGGCAACGAATTCAGCGACACCGATCGAATCGATGTAGCGCAGTGCACCGCCACGGAACGGAGGGAAACCGATGCCGTAGATCAGGCCCATGTCGGCCTCGGCCGCCGTATCGACGATGCCGTCTTCCAGGCAACGAACGGTCTCCAGGCACAGCGGGATCATCATCCAGTTGATGATGTCTTCGTCAGTGACGTCACGCTGTTCGTAGACGATCGGCTTGAGCACTTCCAGCACGGAAGCGTCGACGACCTTCTTCGGTTTGCCTTTCTTGTCGGTCTCGTAGACGTAGAAGCCTTTGCCGTTCTTCTGACCGAGACGGTTGGCCTCGTACAGCGCGTCCACCGCAGAGCGACGGTCGTCCTTCATACGATCAGGGAAACCTTCGGCCATCACGTCACGGCCGTGGTGGCCGGTGTCGATACCCACGACGTCCATCAGGTAAGCAGGGCCCATCGGCCAGCCGAACTTCTCCATCACCTTGTCGATGCGCACGAAATCGACGCCAGCGCTGACCAGCTTGGCGAAACCGCCGAAGTACGGGAACAGAATACGGTTGACCAGGAAGCCCGGGCAGTCGTTGACCACGATCGGGTTCTTGCCCATCTTCTTGGCGTAAGCCACCGTGGTCGCCACCGCGACTTCGCTGGACTTCTCGCCGCGGATGACTTCAACCAGCGGCATCATGTGCACCGGGTTGAAGAAGTGCATGCCGACGAAGTTTTCCGGACGCTTGAGGGCTTTCGCCAGCAGGCTGATGGAGATCGTCGACGTGTTGGACGCCAGGATGGTGCCTTCGGCGACCTGACCTTCCACTTCGGACAACACCGCTTGCTTGACCTTTGGGTTCTCGACCACGGCTTCGACGACCAGATCGACATGGCCGAAGTCGCCGTAGGACAGCGTTGGACGAATCGCATTGAGCGCTTCAGCCATCTTCGCCGGCGTCAGACGGCCCTTCTCGACACGCTTGCCCAGCAGTTTCGACGCTTCGTTCAGGCCCAGTTCGATGGCCTCTTCACGAATGTCCTTCATCAGGATCGGCGTGCCTTTGACAGCCGACTGGTAGGCGATGCCGCCGCCCATGATGCCAGCGCCCAATACGGCTGCCTGCTTCACGTCCTTGGCGACTTCGTCGTAGATCTTGGCTTTCTTTTTCAGTTCCTGATCGTTGAGGAACAGACCGATCAGACTCTCGGCGGCCGATGTCTTGGCCATTTTGACGAAGCCGGCGGCCTCGACTTCCAGCGCCTTGTCACGACCGAAGTTAGCGGCTTTCTGAATGGTCTTGATCGCTTCGACCGGGGCCGGGTAGTTCGGACCCGCCTGACCGGCAACGAAACCCTTGGCGGTTTCGAAGGCCATCATCTGCTCGATGGCGTTCAGCTTGAGCTTTTCCAGTTTCGGCTGACGCTTGGCCTTGAAGTCGAACTCGCCCGAAATCGCGCGCTTGATCAGGTCCAGTGCCGCTTCTTGCAGCTTCTCTGGCGCGACAACAGCATCAACGGCGCCCACTTTCAGGGCATCTTCGGCACGATTGTCCTTGCCGGAAGCAATCCACTCGACCGCGTTATCGACGCCAATCAGACGCGGCAGGCGAACGGTGCCGCCAAAGCCCGGGTAGATCCCCAGCTTGACCTCAGGCAGACCGATCTTGGCCGTCGCAGACATGACCCGGAAGTCGGCTGCCAGGCACATTTCCAGACCGCCACCCAGCGCAATGCCATTGATGGCAGCAAGGGTTGGCACGTTCAGGTCTTCGAAGTCACTGAAGATTTTGTTCGCTTCAAGGTTTCCGGCAACCAGCTCGGCGTCCGGCAGCTTGAAGTTATCGACGAATTCGGTGATGTCGGCGCCGACGATGAAAACGTCCTTGCCGCTGGTGACGATGACGCCTTTGACTGAGCCGTCGGCCTTGATGGCATCGACAGCCTGACGCAGGTCGTTGAGGGTGAGGCGATTGAACTTGTTGACGGACTCACCCTTGAGGTCGAATTTCAATTCGACGATGCCACTTTCAAGAGCCTTAACCGTGATGGCTTTACCTTCGTAAATCATCAACTGATCTCCACGATATGGAAGCTGAACAATACGCGTCAGACGCTGAAATCCGGCGAAAAACACGACGTTTCCGTCGACGTACACACCAAACGCCAGGTACCCCGTCGACGCGATTCGGGCGCCTGTAAGAGCGTTCCTACGGCAAACACTCAATTCATACGCCCGTTTGATTTGGGTGCGCCTACCTTCGGCCATATTCCAGCAATTGTCAATTCGCCCGACAGCGGACAAAACCGGCAAATCACAGGTAAATGGCACATTTGATAACCCGCCATTCAGCGAAGTGATCTCGTTGAGCGGCAGACCTGAGGAATAAACGCGAGAAGCGACGACTGGCGTGGGTTGGCTGAAAAATAATGGGATCCACAGCAGACAAATGCACCATTAAGGTCTACATTCAGCGCACTGCGCATCAAGACGGGTCGTTTCTCGCAAGCCGTGTGAAGCGAATCTGAACGTCTTTTGCGGCATTGCACCGCAAAGCGCCACGAATTATCGGCCTGCCTGGCCAACCCCCAGCCCGATGTTGTTATCGGGCTTTTTAATGCCTGCGATTTGGTTAATGGCTCCGGCTCGAGGTCACGCCAAGGCTTTCAGCACCGCGGTGATGCGGTGCAACACTTCCGTTTCGCCCCGCTCTCCCCAATACAGTGCAATCAGCTGCTTGCCCGCCTCAACTTTGTAGACATCGGCTGGCAGCGTCTGCAAGTGCGGCAGCACGCGTGCATCTTCACAGGGCTCACGCCACTGATTGACCCAGTTTCCAGGCGTTGTCTGCCAGTAACTCCACGTATCCGGTTCGCGCGCGCGTCGAGGCCGGTGATACTGCGCGCATGGGCTCGGCGGCTCAACGGGCAGCCAGTGCGGCCAGCCTTGAGGAATCAGCTGCATCGCCAGCCCCATGCGTCGCGCCTCCATGCGCATGGCCATCCGGCCGCTCTGGGAGCGGGATGGCCTGAGCCACACCAGAGGACTCAAAACCACCGCAATGATTGACAGCACTATCCACACCGTCATATCTGTATGCCCCCGCCGCCGCAAGCGGTGAGCGAAACACAAAGGCGTGCCATGAGGCGCGTGAAAAGAGCCATAATCAAAACCATCGCAAACCTCAGAAGGAACATCCCATGTCCTATGTACATATTCTGGTAGCCGTGGACCTCACTGAAGAGTGCGATCCGGTTATCAAGAAAGCCAAGGATCTCGCGATTGCCAGCGGTGCCAAGCTGTCACTGGTGCACATCGTCGAGCCCATGGCCATGGCCTTTGGTGGCGATGTACCGATGGACCTGTCGCAACTGCAGCAACAGCAGTTCGATCAGGCCAAGGAAAAGCTTGAAGCCCTGAAACTGAAATACCCTGACGTACGCACCGGCGACAGCCACCTGACCTACGGCCAGCCCAGGCAGGAAATTCACAACCTGGCCAAGGAACACAACGTTGACCTGATCGTCGTGGGCAGCCACGGCCGTCACGGCCTTTCCCTGCTGCTCGGTTCCACCGCCAATGACGTACTGCACGGCGCGCCTTGCGACGTCCTGGCCGTGCGCCTGGCCAAACGCACGGAGTAATCGCACCCCTCAAACAAAAGCCCGAACCCTTGAAGGGGCTCGGGCTTTTTTGTTGCGAGGTGTCAGCGGATTACTCGTCCAGTTCAGCCCAGCGCTCAACCAGCGCTTCCAGTTCGCTGTTCATCTGTTCAAGCGACGCAAGTACCTTGGTCGTCTCAGCGGCAGGACGCTGGTAGAAAGCAGGGTCAGCGATTTCAGCCTCAACCGCCGCGATCTGCTGCTCTTTGGCATCGATCTCGCCAGGCAAAGCCTCCAGCTCGCGTTGTAGCTTGTAGCTGAGCTTCTTCTTCGCGACAGGCGCTGACTCCGACGCAGGCGTCGGGGCTGCGACCGGCTCTACAATCGCCGAATTCAGGTCGGCCTTGCCGGATTTGCTTTCGGTCACGCCCAGCAGACGCGGCGAACCGCCCTGACGCAGCCAGTCCTGATAGCCGCCGACGAACTCCCGCACCTTACCCTCGCCTTCGAAGACCAGGGTGCTGGTGACGACGTTATCGAGGAATGCCCGGTCGTGGCTGACCATCAGCACCGTGCCCTTGAAGGTCAACAGCACCTCTTCGAGCAGCTCCAGCGTTTCGACGTCCAGGTCGTTGGTGGGTTCGTCGAGGACCAGCAGGTTCGCGGGTTTGCTGAACAGCTTGGCCAGCAGCAAACGCGCACGCTCACCACCCGACAGCGCCTTGACCGGCGTCCGCGCACGTTGCGGGCTGAACAGGAAATCGCCGAGGTAGCTGAGCACGTGGCGGCTCTGACCGTCGATGTCGATGAAGTCGCGACCTTCCGCGACGTTGTCGATCACGGTCTTTTCCAGATCCAGTTGATGACGCAACTGGTCGAAATAAGCGACGTCCAGACGTGTGCCGACTTCCACCGTGCCGCTGGTGGGCTGGAGGTTGTCCAGCATCAGCTTGAGCAAAGTGGTCTTGCCGGTACCGTTGGCGCCCAGCAGACCGATGCGGTCTTCGCGCTGCAGCACCATCGAGAAATCCTTGATCAGCATCGGACCGCCCGGGTGCGCGAAACTGACGTTTTCCAGGACCATGACCTGCTTGCCGGACTTGTCGGCAGTGTCCAGCTGGATATTGGCCTTGCCGGTGCGCTCACGACGCTCGCTGCGCTCTACGCGCAATGCTTTAAGGGCGCGAACACGACCTTCGTTGCGGGTACGACGGGCCTTGATGCCTTGGCGAATCCACACTTCTTCCTGGGCCAGACGCTTGTCAAACAACGCATTCGCCGTCTCTTCGGCGGCGAGCATCGCTTCCTTGTGCACCAGGAAGCTGGCGTAATCGCCGTTCCAGTCGATCAGACCGCCACGGTCCAGCTCCAAGATGCGGGTCGCGAGGTTTTGCAGGAAAGAACGGTCGTGCGTAATGAACAGCACGGCACCCTGGAATTCCTTGAGCGCTTCTTCCAGCCAGGCAATGGCACCGATGTCCAGGTGGTTGGTCGGTTCGTCGAGCAGCAGCAAATCAGGTTCGGAGACCAGCGCCTGCGCCAGCAGGACACGACGACGCCAGCCACCGGACAACTCGGCGAGGGTCTTGTCGGCAGGCAGTTGCAGGCGGCTGAGGGTACTGTCGACCAGTTGCTGCAAGCGCCAGCCGTCACGGGCTTCGAGGTCCGACTGCACATGCATCAGCTTGTCGAGGTCTTCGGCAGTGACGATGTTCTGGCTCAGGTGATGGTATTCGGCAAGCAAGGCACCCACGCCGTCCAGGCCTTCCGCCACGACGTCGAACACGGTGCGGCCGTCGGCCACGGGCAATTCCTGAGGCAACTCGCCGATTTTCAGGCCAGGTGCACGCCAGACGCTGCCGTCATCGGGCAGTTGAACGCCCTTGACCAGCTTGAGCATGCTGGATTTACCGGTGCCGTTACGACCGATGATGCAGACCCGCTCTCCACGGGCGATCTGCCAGGACACCTTGTCCAACAACGGCATGGCGCCGAACGCAAGGGACACATCGGTGAATTTGAGCAGGGTCATGAGCTTCTCCAAAAACCGGGCGCGCATTCTACCTGAGATAGCGCAAGGATTGGGCGGGATTCGATGACGGGTTTGGGGGTTGACCTGAGAATCCAAAGTCAACGCCTCCCTCAACTGCAAGTATTTGTTTCCTTGGCCCCTCTCCCGCACCTTCGCGCTTCAACCCGCGCTGGCAAAAGGCTAAGCTAACGGCACTTTTCACGGTTCATCTGCACGGAAGTCTCATGCGCAGTCGTTTGTTCAGCCTTTTGTCCTGCCTGCTTCTGTCGGCCACCGCCGCCCAGTCCGTCCAAGCGGTCGATATCACCACCCAACGTCAATATTACGATCAAGCCAAACGCGCGCTGGCCAAAGGCGATGCGGGTCCTTATCGCATGTACGGCTCGGCGCTGGCGGATTACCCTCTCGAACCTTACCTGGCGTACGACGAGCTGACGGCTCGTCTGAATACCGCGAGCAACGACGAAGTCGAAAAATTCCTCGCCGATCATGGCGACCTTCCGCAGGCCAACTTCATGAAGTTGCGCTGGTTGCGTCTGCTGGCCTCACGAGGCGACTGGCAACCGTTCGTCAAGTATTACGACCCCAAACTCAACTTCGTGGAGCTCGACTGCCTCTACGGGTCTTATCAACTGAGCCATAACTTGCGCTCGGAAGGCTACGCCAACGCCGAAAAGACCTGGATGACAGGCAAGACCCTGCCAGCGGCCTGCGACACGTTCTTCGCGCAATGGGCCGTCGAAGGCCAACTGACCGAACAGAAGCGCTGGCAACGCGCCAAGCTGGCGGCCCAAGCGCGCAACTACGCGCTGGCCAACCAGTTGGTCAACAGCATGACGACACTCGCACCCCAAGGCCGTTTGCTGATCGCCGTGGCCCAGAAGCCGGAGATGGTCAACAACCAAAGCCAGTTCATGCCGGCGGACGAAGCCATGTCCGATGTCGTCGGACTGGGCCTGAGACGCCTGGCCAAGCAAGACCCCCAACGCGCGATGGAGCTGCTGGACAGCTACTCCCCGGTCCTGCACTTCTCCCATGAGGAGCAAGTGCAGATCGCCAAGGAAATCGGCCTGACGCTGGCGCGCAGCTACGATGGTCGCGCCCTTGAGGTGATGACCAAATACGACCCTGACCTGCGCGACAACACGGTCACTGAATGGCGCCTGCGTCTGTTGCTGCGCCTGGGTCGCTGGAACGATGCCTATGAACTGACCCGTCGCCTGCCTCAGGATCTGGCCACGACCAACCGCTGGCGCTACTGGCAGGCCCGCGCTCTTGAGCTGTCTCAGCCCAACAACCCGCAACTGCCGACGCTGTACCGGGCGGTTTCGAAAGAGCGCGACTTCTATGGTTTCCTCGCCGCCGATCGCATTCAGACCCCGTACATGCTGAATAACAAGCCTCTGATACTCAGCCAGGCGACGATCAACAAAGTCCGCAATGCTCCGGGCGTACGTCGGGCCCTGGAGTTCTACGAGCGTGGCGAGGTGGTCAACGGGCGTCGCGAGTGGTACCACGTCACCCGGCGCTTCAGCCGCGACGAAATGGTCGCCCAGGCCAAGCTGGCCTACGACATGCGCTGGTACTTCCCGGCCATTCGGACCATCAGCCAGGCGCAATACTGGGACGACCTCGACATTCGGTTCCCCATGGCGCATCGGGACACCCTGGTGCGTGAAGCACAGATCCGCGGTCTGCACTCCAGCTGGGTGTTCGCCATTACACGCCAGGAAAGTGCCTTCATGGACGACGCACGCTCAGGCGTCGGTGCTAGCGGTTTAATGCAATTGATGCCGGCGACGGCAAAAGAGACGGCCCGCAAGTTCAGCATCCCGTTGGCCTCTCCGGCGCAGGTGCTGGATCCGGACAAGAACATTCAGCTGGGTGCGGCTTACCTGAGTCAGGTGCATGCGCAGTTCAACGGCAACCGGGTGCTCGCTTCGGCGGCGTATAACGCAGGTCCGGGGCGTGTGCGGCAGTGGCTCAAAGGCGCGAATCATTTGTCGTTCGACGTGTGGGTCGAGAGCATTCCGTTCGATGAGACGCGTCAGTACGTGCAGAACGTATTGTCGTATGCGGTGATCTACGGGCAAAAGCTGAATGCACCGCAGCCTCTGGTGGATTGGCATGAGCGGTTTTTTGATGATTTTTGAGCGGGCCTCAGCTTGATGCGAAGGGGTGGATCATCTGGTTGATCTGCCCCTTTTTTTGGCTGGTTGGCGCTGGTTTCGTGTGAATACCCCATTGCTCTGGTCGCGCAGATACGGTTAGGCCTGCCCAAGTCGCGCTCGGCGGCGTTTGGGCCATTGATGTATGAGAAGCAAAATCAACAGCAGAAACAGAACAAAATCTGAACACAACTCTCTGGTTGACGCAGTCCCTGTACGAGCGCGCTTCCCCGCGATCTGCCGGGAACCGGCAGCAAGACCTGTGCATGCGGAGTGTCAGGCATGAATGAGTCGCCTGATTTTGCTACCGCTACGCGGCAGATCGCGGGACAAGCCACGCTCCTACGGGATTTCCGTCATTCGATACGTTTGATTTTGCTTTTCCTACGCGATAGTCCAAACGCCAAAAAAACGCGACTTGGGTGCAGGCTGAACGCAGGCCATGGATTTAAACCGAAATCCCGCGCCGAAGAACAACCCTGCGCGTGATTCGCACAACGCAACATCACTCGAGCACTTCAACCTCCATGCCAACCTCCACCACTCCCGGCCCGTCATTCACCATGTTCTGACCAAACCAGACCTCGCCTTCTTTCTCGCGATAGGTCTTGAGTGTGCTCAGCGGTTCACGGTCCTCACTGCGCTCGCCAGTGGCCGGATCGATCGTGGTCAGAATGCAACGCGAACACCCTTTGAGCAGACGAAACTCCACGCCACCGATGCGAATTCGCTTCCAGCCATCCTCCGCGAATGCCTCTGCCCCCTCCACCACCAGATTCGGACGAAACCGCAGCATCTCCTGAGGCCGGCCAATTTTTGCCGACAGGTCGTCCAGCGACGCCTGACCGATCAGCAACAGCGGAAACCCGTCAGCGAAACCGACTTTGTCCTCGACCGTGCCGTACCCGGACGGCAGCCAGCGCGCCCGCGCCTCGGGGATATGCACCATGCGCGTCGGCTTGCCGATGAACTCACTGACCCAGCGCGCCGCTTCATCGCCTGCATCGGGCACACGCAACGTGTCGCGCCAGACCGTCACACCGCGCAAGCTGGCTTCCAGCTCTTCAGGCACCGCGACATCCAGCGCCTCGATGCCCGGTGCCGACAGCGTCACACCGCCGCGGGCATTCCACAGCACGGAAAGTTGGGACATCTGCGGCAAGGCGCGTTGGGTGAAGAACCGACCATTGCTCTCATCGACCAGCATCCAGCGTCGATCACCCGTCAATCCCAACGCGTCGAAGCTGGCTTGCTGCAACGGTTCGGCCTTGCAGGATTTCAGGGGATACCGATACAGCGCACTGAGATGCAACATGAACGTGTCCTTGAAGTGATGAGCGCAAAGCCATCACTTTATACGAGGGAATGCCTCAAGGATCGGTACAGATACAAAAAAGCCCCTCCATACAGCAAGGGGCTCGAAACACGTGCGGGCGAATCAGTGGTCGAGCATCAGACGCTCGCGAACCACATCCACCAGCTTGTCCGGCTGGAATTTGGAGAGGAAGTTGTCGCAACCGACCTTCTTCACCATCGATTCGTTGAAGCTGCCGGACAACGAGGTATGCAAGACCACGTACAGACCCCGCAGACGTGGGTCGTGGCGTATTTCGGTGGTTAACCGGTAACCATCCATTTCCGGCATTTCCGCATCGGTGAAGATCATGAGCAACTTGTCGGTCATGACCTCGCCGCTGTCGGCCCAGCCCTTGAGCATATTGAGTGCCTTGAGTCCGTCGCTGGCCACGTGCATCTTCACGCCAAGCTGGGACAAGGTGTCACGCAGTTGCGAAAGCGCCACGTTAGAGTCATCGACCAGCAGCACTTCACGACCACGGGCACGCTCCAGAACCGGGTCCTCCAGCTTGTCGCGGGACACCTTGGCACTGTAAGGGACGATTTCCGCCAATACCTTTTCGACGTCGATGATTTCGACCAATTGGTCGTCGACCTTGCTGATGGCCGTCAGGTAATGCTGGCGCCCTGCACTGGTGGGCGGCGGCAGGATGGCCTCCCAGTTCATGTTGACGATGCGGTCAACGCCGCCGACCAGGAACGCCTGGACCGAGCGGTTGTATTCGGTAACGATGATGGTGCTCGACGGGCCCGGGACCAGCGGACGCATGCCGATGGCCTGAGACAGATCAATCACAGGAAGGGTTTGACCGCGCAGGTTTACCACGCCGCAGACAAACGGGTGGCGCTGCGGCATCAGCGTCAACTTGGGCAATTGCAGCACTTCCTGCACCTTGAATACGTTAATTGCGAACAATTGCCGACCCGCCAGGCGGAACATGAGAATTTCCAGGCGGTTCTCACCCACCAGCTGTGTTCGTTGGTCTACTGTGTCGAGAATGCCAGCCATCTGTTGCTCCTGGAGCAGGTTCTAGTAAGTCCGCCTACCCTTTATCGGCAGAGCCGGTGCAGACCTTAATGCTGATAAAAATGCCTGACGGCACAATTGATATCACATTAACATCATGCTTTACTGGCGTGCATCCAAAACACTGAAACTGCAGACAAACAGTGACTGTCTGTCCAATCTGCAGGCGGGTCTCAGCGTTTCCCCTAGGGGTATTCCTTAACGACAATCAGGGCAAACCTGATATTCGCGCTTTCTAATAGCCATTATTGTGACGCCATTCTCATTGAATGAATGGAGTCAGGTACGTGGTCGCGTTCGTGGAATCCCTCGATCCCCTCGTAAAACCAGTGATAACAGACCGGATTGTCTGGGCTGCGCCACGGGGTATCGCACACGACTGCACCTCGCTGACCGCAAACAAATCACAACAATCAGAAACGCCCTACAGACTTTCAATTGCCTTCAACATTAACTTTGGGCCACTCGCCCCCTGCGACCTTGAGTCGCTGTCCATGAAGAGTGGAGATTTCACATGCTGAACGGCAATGAGTGGCATCAACTGCACAGTGATTTTCTCGGCGACACCCAGCACCTGATGGGCCGCGCAGACGAATGCCTGAGTCACCTGGAACTGATCAGTGACGATAAGGATGCGATCGAGTGTCTGCTCGGCACGCTGCAACAGATCGCCGGCAAATCCGACGCGGCTCACGTCCAGGCGATCGCCAGCTTCGCCCGACAATTGCGTTACCTCTTGTACTTTGCCGGAGCGGCGGGACGCTTGCAGCCCAAAGCACTGGTGACCCTGCGCCAATGCCTGTCGCTGCTGTCGTGGCAGATCGAACTGGTCGACCCCCTCACCGGGCAACTGCCAATGGACGACAGCGAACAGCAACATTTGCTTGAGCAGTTCGGCTGCTGTTGCGGCATCGGACAGGTTGAAAGCAGCCCTGCCGTGGCTGTCGAGTGGCCCGTGCCTCTGACAGCGGCTCATTCCGAAACCGCCCTCGGCGAACGCGCCGAACGCTCCAGCGCACTCTGAGCCCTGCCCTCCGTCGCTGCGCCCTGCCGCTGCTGTTCGCCGGGGCGACCTGCCTGATAACCAGACCTTGTTGCGCTGCCCTCACTTGATCAAAATCAAACGTGACATGCCTGGGCCTTTCGGTTGCAGCGTAAGTTGGCAGGCGGCACGCGGAACTTCTGCAATACGCGACAACGTGCTTATATGTCGCGGAGGGCTTAATTAGCACTATCGTCCCAACCATAAATCCTGACTAACTGGACAACCCTTTTGCGTGCGTTATTTGCGCGCAAGGCTTAATAACGGCAGCATTTAAGGTAAGATCGGCGCCCGCGAATGAAAGCGGGAAGTTTGCGAACACATTATTCCTGTTAAAAGTCGACTCCTGGTTTTTGTACACACGTATAAAGGTGAACAGAAGCGTGCCGCTCTGTTGACCACGTTAAGTGGCCTGATACGTCCTGTTCAGGTATCCGCAGCAATTATCCGATGGCTTCATCCGCTATGCATGTCAGCAACAAGACCTTCACGTTATGGCCTATGAGCGCCAACACCGCATTTCGATGGGTAGCGATAGTCTGTCTCGGGATAACCGTGTGCAATGTCGCCGCTTTTTTTCTCGACGATGGCCTGTCATCCGCGCTGGCGCTGATTAATGTGCTCGCCTTGCTGGGCATCTGTTATTGCGTGAGTCGCCCCAGCAAGACCATACAGTTCCAGCCTCAGGAGCTGGCCGATCACATGCTGCAGGTCCAGGAAACGGAGCGTCATCGCCTGAGCCGTGAGCTGCACGACGATATCGGCCAGATGCTGACCGCCGCCAAACTGCAAAGTGACTGGCTGCAACGTCGAGCTCCCGAAGACCTGCATCCCCACTGCGCAATGCTCAACAACATTCTCGACGAAACGCTGGCCAAGGTACGAGATGTGTCGGCCATCCTGAATCCACGACAGCTGACAAGCCTGGGGCTCGAAGCCAGCCTGCGTGCACACCTGCTGCGCACGCTGGCGGACACTCCGGTGCTCTGGAGCCTGGAGTGTCACCAGCGGCTGGCGGGCATTCCTGAGGAAATGGCCGTGGCGGCCTTTCGCATCACTCAGGAAGCGGTCACCAACATGCTGCGTCACGCGCAAGCGAAGAACCTGCTGGTGCGCATCCAACGTCGTCCCGAAGGTCTGGCACTGAACATTTCCGATGACGGGCTGGGATTTTCGCCCGCCGACAATCCGGGTCAGCAAGGGCAACGCGGCATGGCGGGCATGGTCGAGCGGGCTACTCTGCTTGGCGGCCATCTCACCGTGGAAAGCGCGCCAGGCCATGGCACACACATTCAAGCCTTGTTTCCCTGGGCACCCCGCGCTCGGGAACGCGCCGACATAAGTAAGCACTCATGATCTGCAATCTTCTTCTGGTCGACGACCACGCTCTGATTCGTGCAGGTGTTCGCGCACTGGTTTCCGACATCCCCGGCTATCAGGTCATCGGCGAAGCCGCCGATGGCGATCATTTGCTGGAGATGACACTGGAATTGAAGCCGGACATCATCCTGCTCGACATTTCAATGAAGGACAGTAACGGACTGGACGCGCTGGAGCGGCTTCACAAAGCCCTGCCGGACAGCAAGGTGCTGATCCTCTCCATGCACACCGAACCGCAGATGATCATGCGGGCGCTGGAGGCCGGCGCGCACGGTTACCTGCTCAAGGACGCCACCGGCACCGAGATCGAGCAGGCCCTGGAAGCGTTGCGTAACGATGAACGCTACCTCAGCCCCGCCATCGCACACACCGTGATCAACCAGGCATTGGTCAGTGCTCAGTCGAACAAAGTGGAGCCGGTCGAGAACCACAACCTCACGGCACGCCAGCTGGAAATCCTGCGCCTGATCGTACGCGGCAAATCGACCCGGGAAATCGCGAACGGCCTGAACCTCAGCGTCAAGACCGTTGAAACCCACCGCTCGCAGATCATGAAGCGACTGCAGATCTACGACGTGGCGGGCCTGGTGTTGTTCTGCGTGAGAGAGCAGATCATCAGCCTGGACGACTGACGCTCGCGGCATTGCGCAAACGTTTGTCCCTCGTCGGCTGACCACCCGAGGCTTCGCATTAAGTTGCGAAATAGCTTGCCGGTCGATACACCCTCAGCGACTGAAAGGCTGCATCGCGAAGGCATGCGCTCCCACGGTTCACAACAAACAGCGGGTTACCCAATCCGCTTCGACTGCCCCAGCAGCGGCGAATGCGCGGGCAAGTGAATGCGCAAGGCCCCGGGACGCGCCTCGAAACGCAGGTTTTCGCCGCGCAGAGGCTCACCGTCCAGATTGATGTCCAGGCCCTCGGCGGACTTCAGCTCAACCCACGGCAAGCGTGCGCGAACGAACAGGTTGTCGATCCCCAACCCACCCTCCAGCAAGCTCTTGAGCGTACTGACAATTTCCTGTGGCGCCGGCAGAATGCTGATGTCGAGCAGGCCATCGTCCGCTAAGGCGTTGGGGCACAACGGATGCCCGCCACCCGCCTGTCGACCATTGCCAATCCCCAGCGCGAGCAGGTCGCCGCGCCAATGGAAGTCCGGACCGATCAATTCGCCGTAAGCAGCTTTCAACTCACTGAAACGCGACAGTCCCGTGAACAGGTACGCCGCGCCGCCCAGCACCTTTTTCAGGTCTTCCGAGGTGTTGGCGGTGACCTGACTG
Source organism: Pseudomonas abietaniphila (assembly GCF_039697315.1). NCBI lineage: Bacteria > Pseudomonadati > Pseudomonadota > Gammaproteobacteria > Pseudomonadales > Pseudomonadaceae > Pseudomonas > Pseudomonas abietaniphila. Next base: position 534,352 of record NZ_CP155619.1, read on the forward strand.
CCAAATCCTCCCGTGGCCATGTTGAGGAACATCTGGCCGTCGACAGCGCCCATGTCGACCGGCCGCGCCGGTACATCCAGCAAGTCGAGTGCACGTTCGATTTCCAGCGGGACGCCTGCAGAACGGGCGAAATCATTGGCAGTGCCCAATGGCAGTATCGTCAGACTCGCGTCGCTGTCCGCCAATGCCAGCGCCTCGGCGACATCGCGCAGCGTCCCGTCACCGCCGCCCGCAATGATCTGCGTGTGTCCGGCCGCCAGCGCTTCTGCAACCAGACGCTGCGCATCGCCGCCTTCCCACGTCAGTCGTACGTCCAGTTCCCAGCCATGCTTGCGTTTACGGTTAACGGCATCGCGAACGTCGTCGTTGAGCGCCTGTTTGCCATGAAGAATCAAGAGTGCCCTGCGCTCCGTCATACCTTTCCCTCTTCCTGTGCGATTCATTGCGTGAAGTGTTGACCTCAGCACCACGAAAAAAAGCCCTTTCAGGGATTTTTTTTTGCATCGCGGCGAAAATCGTCAAAACGCCCGCGAGCATTGGATCCCAAACCAAATCGGGTCCGGCGAACGTCTCACGCAGGCAGCGCGATGATGGCTTATGGCAGTCCTCGGCATGACAGTGACTGTTTCATGGGCTTTACTCTCGTAAGCACTCGTTTGAGGGATTTTCTGATGTGCTTTTGGAAGTGGTCTTACACCGTTTGAGAAGAAATAGGATTTTTTCCCAACGGCGGGATTGAAAAGCAGGTCAATAGGGTGCTTAATCGACAAATTATTGGCTTATTTTGAATTACCTTGCAAAAAAGTCATTAAATTGACTTTTAGACGGAATGCGGGGCGGATAGGCCAGTCATGGATTCATGGATTGAAGATGTGAGGACGATTTATGCGACTGCAACCGGTCGACAGCCTTCTGCTGACGCGAACCAGCCTGATCGAGTATTTCCTGTTCGCCGTCCGGCTGGTTCATGGAGTGACAGCCGTTCTACCCGGCATCCTGATCCTCGCGTACTGGAAAGCCGAAACACCAATACCGCCTCAAAGCTACCTGATGGTGCAGGTCTTCTTCGGCGTGGTGTGCGTGTTGATGTTCCAAGCGCTGGGGGTTTATTCGGAAAGCATTTTCACCAACCGCTCCCGCTTCAAGATGATCCTGTTCGTCTGGTCCTCTGCGTTTTGCGTGTTGTTGTTCATGCACAAAGCGATGAATCTCTTTGATTACATCACCCAGGAACAACTGATGGTGTGGTTCGTCGCCAGCCTGGTGATGTTCTGCGCCGACCGTTTGCTGCTCCTGCTGATCTACAAGCGCCTGATGGCACGTGGCTTCTTCCTGCAGAACGCAGTGATTCTGGGCGCCACCGAGAATGGACAGCGCCTGGCCGAATACATGCTGCAGAACCAGGACATCCGCTCCGGGGTATTGGGGTTCATCGACGACCGCATCGGCCGCCTGCCGAAAACCATGGCCGGCCTGCCCCTGCTTGGGAACACCAAAGACCTGGAAGTCCTGATCCGCGAGGAAAAAGTCACCCAGGTGCTGGTCGCCCTGCCCTGGTCTGCGGAAAACCGCATGGATTACATCATTCGCGAGCTGCGCAGGCTGCCGGTCAACGTCTTGCTGGTGCCGGACATGGTCGCCTTCAGGCACGCTCACAATCGCATCACCGAAGTGGCCAGCCTGCCGATGTTCAATGCCTCCGACGTCCCGTTGCGCGGCTGGTCGCCGTTGTTCAAGCGGGTCGAAGACATGGTGCTCTCGAGCCTGGCAATCCTGCTCCTCTCCCCGGTCATGCTGGTCATCGCCGCAGCCATCAAGCTGGACTCCCGAGGGCCGGTGCTGTTCTGGCAAAAACGCTATGGCTACAACAACCGGTTGATCACGGTGTGCAAATTTCGCTCGATGCACACCCATCAGGCGGACGCCACAGCAGAACAGCAGACCGTCAAGGGCGATACGCGGGTGACACGCGTCGGGCGTTTCATCCGCAAGACCAGCCTGGATGAGCTACCGCAATTGTTCAACGTCTTCGCGGGCAGCATGTCAATGGTGGGACCGCGCCCACATGCCACGGCCACCAAGGCCGCGGGCATTTTGTTCGAGCAAGCTGTCAAGGAGTACACCTCGCGTCATCGGGTCAAACCGGGCATTACCGGACTGGCTCAGATCAACGGTTTTCGTGGTGAGACAGATACTGTGGAGAAGATCGAAAAGCGTGTCGAATTCGATCTTGAGTACATCGAAAACTGGTCCGTCTGGTTCGATCTATACATCCTATTGCGCACTGTTCCGGCAGTGCTCTTCTCTCGCGAGGCTTACTGATGGGCACCCTTATTCCCTGCATTATCGCCGGCGGTGCCGGCACCCGATTGTGGCCAGTTTCACGTGAAGCGATGCCAAAGCCCTTCATGCGCCTGCCAGATGGCGAAAGCCTGCTGCAAAAGACCTTCAACCGTGCCAGCAACCTGGACGGCGTCGAAAGCCTGCTGACGGTAACCAACCGGGAAGTCTACTTCCGGACCGTCGATGACTATCGCTTGTTGAACAAGAACAAGATCCACCTCGACTTTCTGCTGGAGCCGTTCGGACGCAACACCGCGCCCGCCATCGCCGCCGCCGCGCTGCATGTCCAGGCGCTGCACGGTGACGAGGCTCAGTTGCTGATCCTTCCTGCCGATCAGCTGATCCACGACGTGGAGGCGTTCGCCACGGCGGTCAAGGATGCCCGCAAGCTCGCTGATGAGGGCTGGCTGGTGACCTTCGGCCTGATTCCCACGCGCGCGGAAACCGGCTTTGGTTACATCGAAAAAGGCCAGGCCTTGAGTGACAAGGCCTACCAGGTCGCGCGATTCGTCGAGAAGCCCGATGCGACCACCGCCAACGAGTACCTGAACGGTGGCCTGCACCTGTGGAACGCCGGGATGTTCTGCATGCGCGTCGACGTGCTGTTGCGCGAGCTGGAAACCCACGCACCCGATGTGCTGGCGGCCGTGCGTCACTGCCTTTCCCGGTGCAACAGCAAGGAAGGCAGCAACGAGCTGCAGATGGAACTGGACGCCACCACCTTCGCCCAGGCACCGGACATCTCGATTGACTACGCCTTGATGGAGCGCTCGCAGAAAGTGGCCGTGGTGCCATGCGAGCTTGGCTGGAGCGACATCGGTTCCTGGTCAGCGATTCGCGAGCTGGCCCCGGCGGATGAAAACGGCAACCAGTGCAACGGTCAGGTGGTGCTGCACGACGTCACCAACTGCTACATCGACTCCAAGAAGCGACTGGTCGGTGCCGTCGGTCTGGACAACCTGATCATTATCGACACCCCGGACGCCCTGTTGATTGCCGACGCCGAGCGCACCCAGGAAGTCAAACTCATTGCGCAGGAGCTCAAGCGCCAGGGCCATCCGGCGTACCTGCTGCACAACACCGTGACCCGGCCGTGGGGCACTTACACCGTCCTGGAAGAAGGCAAGCGCTTCAAGATCAAGCGCATCGTGGTCAAGCCCCAGGCGTCGTTGTCGCTGCAGATGCACCACCATCGCAGCGAACACTGGATCGTTGTCAGCGGCATGGCCCGCGTTACCAACGGCGAGCGCGAGTTCATGCTCGACACCAACGAATCGACCTTCATCAAGCCTGGCCACACTCACCGTCTGGTAAACCCCGGCGTGATCGATCTGGTGATGATCGAGGTACAGAGTGGCGAGTACCTGGGTGAAGACGACATCGTGCGTTTCACCGATGTGTACGGCCGCGTACCGGCTGCGCCGACGGTCTGATGAAACCCTGAACCGGCCGCGCGTGTCGCGGCTGACACCTCTTTAACGCAGCGAGGCACTCGTTCTCCCCTGAGCATTACCCCGCCCACGGCCATGCCGGGGCACTTCAGACATTGGACTTGGCGGTATCGCCGACATGATTGTTTTACCCGCAAGGGAGCCGTATTCATGCATGACAGGAGTTCTGGACCAATGAAAAATACGCTGCTGCTCGCCAGCGTACTGCTGCTGTGCGCGTGTAACACGCCCGCACGGATCGGGCTGCCGGAATCACCGGAAATCAAGGCCGCACAGGATGCAGGCCGAGCCCTGGCCGGCAAACCGCTGCCGCCTGAACGCATCCACGCCGGCGACACCCTGCGTATCGTGCGCAACACCGGCGAAGCGCCTTCGATCTCGGCGTTCACCGCCAACTCCATCTATGAGCTGACGCTGTTCCCGGTGCTCAACGACGGTACGTTTTCCTACCCGTACATCGGTTCAGTGAAAGCGGCCGGGTTGACCGTGCCGCAGCTCACCCAAGTGCTGGAAGACAAGCTTGCACCGGTCTACCGGGAAACCGCGCTGACCATCAACATCAGCCAGGCGCCCAGCAACATGGTGTTCGTGGGAGGCGCGGTGCGCAATCCGGCCAACCTGCCCGTGTCGGTGGTCACCAACCTTGAGCAGGCGCTGGTGGGGGCCGGGGGTATTAACCCGGATGCCGATGCGCGCCTCGTCGCGTTGCTGCGTCAGGGCGACGACGGCCTCTACAAGACGTATTTCTTCGATTACAGCAAGCTTCTCTACGCGGGCAGTGGAGGCCCGACGGCGCCGGTGTTGTTGCAGCGCGGTGATGTTGTGTTCGTCCCCAAATCCGGGGTCGGCAACAAGATCGACGGCGTGAATCTGTACTTCAACCAGTTGATCCCCTTCTCGAAATCGTTGGGCTTCGGTGTGAATTACAACCTGCGCGACAACAACTAATCGGAAGGGACCGCCGACATGATAACCATCCGCTCATTCCGCGATTTATTGCGCCTGTATTTCATCTTCCGACGCGAGGTGCAGATCACTGTGGTGGCGACGTTCGCGATCATCGTGCTCGGCGCATTCCTTTTGCCTAACCGGTACGAATCCACTGCCCTGTTGCTGGTCAAGCCTGGCCGTGACACCAGCACCGTGCCGATCGAACTCGCTGACCGGCAGTCGATCGCCGTGCCGAGTGCCCTGCGCGACCCCTTGCTCGACGAAGAGCGCATGCTGACGGGTCGCCCGATCATCCGGCTGGTCGTGCAGCAGTACATGGAAAAGCTGGCCGATGCACCGAAGCCCTCGGGCGTTTTCGCCACGATCAAAAACGCCCCGGGCGAGGTGTTCCGCGCCATCGTCAATGTCCTTCGCAGTGGGTTGGAAATGCTCGGACTGGTCGAGGCCCGCTCGCCGGAAGAGCGCCTCGCGGAAGACCTGGAAAAGAATTTCAAAGCCAGTCACGAACCGGGCTCTTCGGTGATGGAGCTGACCTTCACCTGGAACGATCCCGAGGTGGCCCAGGCGGTGTTGAAAAGCTGGGTAGATGAGTACGGCAACGAGCGTGCCCGGACCCTGGGGCGGGTAAACCTCTACGCGTTCTACGAACAGGAGGTCAAGGACACGCAAGCCAACATTCTCTCTCACAAGCACGACATCCAGACCCTGCTCGACCAGTTGGGCACCGTGAGCATCAATCAACGGCTGGCCGACATCGCTCAGGGCCTGAATGACCTGCGCACCGAGCGCAACAACACCGCCCGTTCCATTGCCTCGACCAAGGCCGGGATGGACAAGATTCAGGAGCAGATCAACAAGCAGACCCGGCTGATCAGTTCAGGCAAGGAGCTGGCCCTCAACCCGAGCCGTCAGGACTTGCAAAACCGCATCAACAGCAAGGAAGTCGAGCGTCAGGAACTGTTGCGCTCGTTCAAGGAAAGCGCGCCTCCGGTCCAGGCGCTGGACAATGAGATCAAGAACCTCAAAGCACTGTGGGCCAGTCAGGCAACGACCGTGCAACGCTCTGAAAACATTGCGCCCAATCCATTGTTCACCCGCCTGCAAAACATCCTCAACGACCAGCAGGCCAGTTACACCCGGCTGCTGGTGCAGCGAGAGCAACTCGACGCACAACTCGCTCAACTGGAGAAGGACCGGACCCAGGCACTGGACCTCGAACCCAAATTCTCGCGGCTGCAAAACGAGCTGAATGCCGAGGAAAAGAACTTCATTCTTTACACCGACAGCCTGGAAAAGGCACGCATCGACCGCGAGCTGGATAACAAGCGCATCAGCAACATTGCGATCATCGAACAAGCCACGCTCAACCCCAGCCGGGTATTTCCGAAAAGCCTGTTGATGTTGCTGCTGGCCATTCCGTTGAGTCTGGGTGTAGGCCTGTTAGCCCTGTATCTGTTCTACCTGCTGGACCAGCGCATCCACGACGGCGACAAGATCGAAGCGCAGTTCGGGGTGCCGTTGTGGACCAGTCTGCAGGACACCAGCATCGCGCAGCCGCATCGCAACAGCGCCTTCATCGCCAGTCTGTATCGCCTGTACAGCGTGCTGCCGCTCAACCAGGTGCCCGAAAAAGGGCTCAGCATCGGGCTGACATCGGCGCACTCGGGCGAAGGGGTGAGCTTCGTCGTCGAACACCTGCGCACGCTCCTTGAAGAGCATGGCCACAGCGTCCGTGTGGGGGATGGACGCGCGGCACAACCCGGTGAAATCCAGCTGATCGCTGCGTCCGATTTCTATTCGAACCAGCAAGCCTTCGTGCACTTGCGCGATGCCGACCTCATCGTGCTGGTGGTCCGGGCAGAAAGCTCCACCGTACCGATGCTGCAAAACGCACTGACGACGCTGACGACCGCGTTCAAGCATGTCGACGGCATCATTCTCAATCGTCGTCGCTTTGAAATTCCGGAAGGCGTCCTGGCCTGGATCGGCCGTTTCCGGAGGCAGCATTAACATGCAGATTGCCCTGCTCGCCCCTCTGCCGCCAGAACAGAACGGCATCGCCGATTACGCCGGCCACCTCAAGCAAGCCCTTGAGGAGATGGGGGTGCGGGTCAGAACGCCGCTGCAAGGAGTTGGCAACGATCCCCACGCGGCCCGTCGGCGTGTGGCCGATGCCGACTGGGCCGGCATTGACCTGGTGCATGCTGAAATCGGCGGCGGACGACTGGCCGAATTCCATGCGTTGCGCGCGTTGCGTAAGATGTACCCGCAGTTGCCCCTGACCGCTACGGTTCACGACCCTGAACGTCTTGTCTGGCGTCGGCACAGTTTGCCCTGGCCACTGTCGCTGGCGGCGTCGCTGCGCTCACCCCTGCCTGAAATCGCGACCGTGCTCGCCGACCCGCTCTGCTTGCGCGAGGAACGTCAGCTGGCGCGGCAATTGACCCGACTGGTGACCCTGACCCACATCGGGAATCGCTGCCTGCAACAACGCATGGGGCTGCAACAGGCACAGATGGCGGTGATCCCCCACGGCAATCTGCCGATCACACCGTTGCCGTTGCCTGCTCTGCAACCGCTCAAGCTGCTTTATTTCGGTTTCATCTACCGGGGTAAGGGCATTGAGGATCTGCTCGAATCCCTGGCGCAGCTGTTCGTCGAAAAACCCGCTTTGCGCGCCCGCGTGCGCCTGACCCTGGCGGGCGGCAGTGAGCCTGAAATGGCGTTCGGCCCCTCGGGCAGCTACCTGGAACAACTGCGTCAGCGTATCCGTGAGCTGGGGCTGACAGACCTGATCGGCTGGCACCTGGACCTACCGGCTGCCGATATCCCACGTGTGATCCAGGCGCATCACGTGATGGTGCTGCCGTATCGGGAGTCGAGCAAGCTGAAGATCCTCGGCAAACTGCGCGGCACCAGCGGCGCTCTCTCGTGGGCCACGGCCTGCGGGCGGGGCGTGATCACCTCCGACGCCCGCTCGTTTGCCGAAGAGGTGTCCCACGGTAATGGCGAAATTTATCCGCAAGGCAACGTTCCCGCGCTGACGTCGGCGTTGTCTCGCCTGTGCGAGCAGCCCCAAATCGCCCAGACGTGGGCCGACCGAGCGTCTACGCTGGGACGCGAGCGGGTCTGGAGCCTGACCGCCGAACGTTTTCACACACTTTTCCAACAGGCCTGCGGGGTTCGTCGATGAAGGGCAGAGCGTTACGGGCAATGGCAGTGGTCGGCGTCTGTGCGTTGACGTTGAGCAGTCCGGTGGTGGAGGCCGAGACTGTGTTGCGAGGGCAACGGGCAGTGACCTGGAAGGATTTTCTGGGGGTTAACGTGCAATTCCACTATTTCACCCCGGACATCTACCAGAAGCAGATGGCGCGGCTCGACGAGCTGGGGCTGAACTGGATTCGCTGGACGTTGCACTGGCCGATTCTGGAACCGGCGCCGGGGCAGTACAACCTGGCTGACCTGGACGCCGCGATGGCCGCTGCCGCGCCCCACCACTACAGCACGGTGGCGTACCTGGTAGGTTCGGCAACCTTCGACAGCAGTGGACCGCAGGGCGCGAGCAACGCGGATCAGTACCCGCCACGCGACAACAGCATCTTTGCCGAACGCATGACCGCCCTCGCCCAGCATTACCCGCAAGTCAGCCACTGGCAGGTCTGGAACGAGCCCAACATCATCTGGCTGCCGCAAGCGGATCCCGTCGCCTATTACAACCTGCTGACGCAGACCGCCAGCGCCATCCGCACCGCGTTGCCCGGCAAGCCGATCGTCACCGCCGGCGTCGCCTATTACGGGCAAATGCGCGGCTCCACCGCTTACATGCTGCAATCCATGGTCGACCAGGGCCTGGCCAGTCAAAACATCACGGCGGCCTACCACCCGTATTCCGAATACCCGGAAGGCGACTCGATCGGCGACCGGGATTTTCTGGTGCGTGGCAATGCCCTGAACAAGAGCCTGCATGACGCAGGCGTTAAAGACGTCTGGGCCACTGAATGGGGCTGGTCGAGCTACAAAGGCCCGGTGGAGATGCAGCACATCGTCGGGCTCGACGGCCAGGCCGACTACACGCTGCGCCGGTTGGCCATGATGAGCACGATGGATTATCAGCGCATCTTTCTGTTCAACCTGAGCGATCTCGATCAACGTGCCAGCGCCCGCGATCGAGGCTACGGGCTGGTGGACCTCAATGGCGAACCAAAGCCGGTGTACACCGCGCTGAAAAACTTTTTCGGCATCACCGGCCCGACGCTCATGCCTGCCGATCCACCGCCTGCACTGGCGATCCCCGAAGACCTGTACGCCGTCGCCTGGAACCGTGCGGACGGCGCTCATCTGTTGATGGCCTGGAGCGCCAGCAGCGCGCACCTGAACTTCCCTGGCATCAAGACCGCCACACTGTATGACCCGCTGACCGGCAACCACAGCGAACTGGCCAGCGCAAAGGGCGTCGATGTGCCGCTGACGCCCACCCTGCAAATTCTCGTCTGGAAGCCCTGACCATGCGCATTCTCTGGACATTGCCCTACCTGCCCTGGCCCACCACCAGCGGCGGCAAGACCCGGCAGTATCATCTGCTGCGCAACCTGGCCGCGCGGGGTCATCGCATCACGTTGCTGGTGCAGTCCAAGACCGAACTGGACGACGACACCCGCGCCGCGCTCGAACCGTGGCTGGAGCGGCTGATCGTGATCCCGCGGCGACCGTTGCGCAGCGTTCGCACGCTGCTCGCAGTGGCGTTCGCCAGACCGCCGATGCTCGCCAGCGCGAACGGTTTCTCGGCGCCGCTGCAACAGCAATTCGAAGCCTTGCTGCAAGAGCAATGGGACGTGATCCAGATTGAGCACAGCTACAGCTTTCAGCCCTTCGAAGAGCCGCTACGTCGCACCGGCAAGCACTTCATCATGACCGAACACAACGTTGAATCCGGCCTCGGCGCCGCCAGCTATCACCACTTCCCGGAGTGGGCGCGCCCGTTCACCCGCTTTGATCAGTGGCGTTACAGGCAATGGGAAGCACGCGTGTTCCGCCAGACCCGCGAACTGATCGCAGTCACCGAAGAAGACGCCAAGGGCCTGGCCCGGTTGAGCGCCAGAGCCACGGCGGTGGTGGTCAACGGCGTCGACTGCGATTACTACGCCAAAGTCTCCCCCGACCGCTACAGCCGACGCCTGCTGTTCATTGGCAACTACGAATACGGGCCGAATCTGGACGCTATGGAATGGGCGCTCGAACACATCATGCCCAAGGTCTGGAACCTCGACCCGATGGTGCGCATGACCGTAGGCGGCTATGCGCTGCCTGAAGAATGGAAAGAACGCTGGGCCGATCCGCGCATCGACTGGCTGGGGTTTGTGCCGGACCTGCGCACGGTCCAGAAGGAAGCGGCGATCTTCTTTGCGCCGCTGCGTGAAGGGGGCGGCTCCAAGCTCAAAGTGCTGGAGGCCATGGCCGCGGGCCTTGCAGTGGTCACCACCGAGCAAGGCTGTTCGGGGTTAAACGTGATCAATGGCACGCACTACCTGGGGTGCGAGGACGCACACGGTCTGGCGCTGCTGCTCGTTGAGGCCATCGAGCAACCCGCTCGACTGGCGAAAATCGGCGAGGCGGGCCGTGCCTACGTGCGCAGGCACCATGACTGGTCGGTGTCGGCCGCGCAGCTGGAAGGCATCTACTCTCGGGTTCACCAGCAGGAGGACGCTGACGCATGCGTGTAGGACTGGATTACCGCCCGGCGACTGGCTTTCCCAACAGCGGCATCGGCCGACAGAACATCGCGCTGGAGGACGCTTTCCGCGCACGGCCCGACGTGCAGCTGCAACTGTTCAGCATCGGGCCGCTCGGACATCCGGTTCGCAAGATTGCCCATTGCCCACGCTGGGCGACCCCGCTAAACGGCATTCACCGCTTACCAGAGCGCCTGCGTTTCGAAGCCTTCTTTCTCCCGGAGGCGTTGCGTGATGCGGAAATAGAGGTCTACATGGCCAACCTGAACATGGGGCTTCCAATGGGCCGCAAGCCTGCGGGCATGCGCTACATCCTGCAGCTTCATGACGTCTTCCAGCTGACCCTGAGCAACGCCCACGGATCGAAGATCAAGGCCAAGATCTACGGTCAGACCGATCGGCTGTCCATCGGTCATTCGGTCCGGGTCGCCGACCGCATCTGGACGCCGTCACAGTTCACGGCCGATGAAACCGTACGCCTGTTTCCCCATGCCCGGGACAAGGTACGGGTGCTGCCCAACCTGGTGGAAGGCTTCACCGCCGAACCCGCCGACCTCGAGACCCCGCTGCCCGAGCGTTACTGGTTGTGCGTGGGCACCCGCGAGCCGCGCAAGAACATCCCGTGGTTCGTCGAGGCCTGGCAGATCGCGCGCCGACAGTTTCCAAAAACCCCCGACCTGGTGCTGGTCGGTGGCCCTGCCGGATTGACCGGCACGCAACGTGAGCTGCCCGGTTTGCACATCGTCAGCGGTATCAGCGACGGCCAATTGCATCACGTCTACCGTCAGGCAGACCGCTTGTGGCATCCGTCTTACGGGGAGGGTTTCGGGTTGCCCGTCGTCGAAGCGCTGAGCGTCGGTACGCCGGTTGCGGTCGCCAGCGGTTCCTCCCTGGACGAGGTCACGCCCGACGGCAGCCCACGTTTCGCACCCGACGACCAGGCCGCGCTGGTGCGACTGATGGGCACGCTGTCCACCGAAGAAAAACACGACCCGGCGCCGCTGCTGGCATGGGCTCATCGTTACGGCGTCGAAGCGTATCGCCAGCGTTTCAATGAACTGCTGGACGAGTTGACCGGGGAGCCCGACTGATGCAATTGGCCATGCCCGTAGGCGTGTTCGTCGCACTGCTGTTCGGTGTGCTGGTCTGGGTGCTGCCCGCCATCAAGGTAACGGCGGCACTGATCGGTGTCGCCGCAGTGGTGACGATCATTCGCCGCCCGCTGCGTGGCCTGTTGCTGTTCGGTGTGCTGGCGACCTTTTTGCCCTACGCCACGGTGCAGATCGGCATCCGCACCACGGTGTCGGAAGCCCTGGTGATGCTGATCTGGGCCAGTCTGTTGGCGCATCGGCTGTTTGCCTTGTACAACCCGCCGCTGCAGCTGCTGCGCACCGAACGCTGGTTGATCGCCCTGATGATGTTCAGCGCCCTGCCCTTCGTGGCCGGGCAGTTGACGGTCAACGCCGACGGAAACGGGCCGGTCAACTGGGTGCGCTGGCTGTTCAATCTGTCCCCCCTGTTTCTCGTCCCTCGATTATTGAACGATGAAAAATCCCGTGAACAGATGACGGTCGCGCTTCTGCTGGGGACGCTGTTTCTGTTGCTGCTGTCGATTCCGGTGTACCTGAAGAGCGGCAGCTCGACGGCGATCATCTCGATCATCGGCGGGCTCGGCTACAGTAATCTGGACACTCTCAACGAAGGTTTATCCGGTCTGTCGACGCGTATGGGCACGCCGTGGACGCACCCCAACATCGCAGGCGGTGCATTGGCCATGCTGCTTCCGCTGGCATTCTGCATCGGCGTCACCCGCCAAGGAGCGGTGCGCACGCTGGGCCTGGCGGTGGCCGTGCTGGCGGCTGCCGGTCTGCTGTTCACAGGATCGCGCGGCGCCCTCCTGAGCCTGGTTCTGGTGATGTGCTGGATGGCACGCAGGCGGGTGCCGTATGTCGGCCGGTTACTGATGGCGGGCGTGTTTCTCGGTGCATTGCTGCTGATGTTCTACCCGCCGTTGCAAGAGCGATTGATCGGGCTGTTCTCCAGCAATGACGCCAGTACCGCGATCCGTTTCCAGGAATACTCGCACTTTCCCGACGCCATGAAGGTGTTCCCGCTGGGCATCGGCTTCAAGGTCGACCCACCGGTCCCCGGCACCGGGTTGTGGGGGATTTCCAATCTGTGGCTGAACTACGTCTACAAGCTGGGCATCCCCGGCATGCTGCTGTTCATTGCCGTCACCGTCAGTTGGTGGAAAGAAGCCCGGCTCGACCACAACACCGTGACGCTGAACCGTGACACCGCTTTGTGGCTCGGGACGCGCGCTGGCGTCCTGGCGGCGTTGCTGAGCGGATTCTTTGACCACTATTTCAGCTTCACCACGGTGCTGATTGCGCTGTTCTGGCTGCTGCTCGGGCTGAACCTGCACGAAGCCCGGCGCCTGGAGAAAAAGCGGCACAGCATGGCAACGGAACCAAGGGAGACACCATGAAACACCGCATGATGCATTCTCACGACCTGCGTCAACAATTGCCCGAATATGCGCGCAAGATGGGGGTCAGTGCGGAGGAACTCGAAGGCGCGTACGACTGGATGCTTGAAAACGACGTGTGCTTCGAAACACCGATGAAAGACAAGACCCTGTGTTTCATCAGCTACCTGAACATCGAGCCGCGCATCGAGCATCCCCTCGCCCGCCGCTTTTACCGGCTGCTCGGGAAAGAGACGCCAGGCGCCCTGATTCCGCTGTACGGGATCAACTGGCCGACCCTGCGCGACCGCATGCTGCGCACCTGGGAGCAGGCCTACAACATCCTCATCTGCAAGATCCCCAGCCATACGCTGCGGCTGTTATGGCTGCGCATGGGCGGGGCGAAGATCGGCAAGGGGTCGTCGGTGTGGCGCAACACGGAGATTCTCGGTGTCGATGGCCTGAGGATCGGTGACGACAGCACCGTCGGCTGGCACTGCCAACTGGACGCGCGTGGCGGTCTGATCATCGGTGACCACGTCACCATCGCCTCCCACGTCCTGATCATTGCCGGCGGCCACGACCTCAAGGCCCCCGAGTTCTGGGCGGTCGGCGGCCCGGTGTTCATCCGCGACTACGCCTGGATCGCCAGCCGGGCCCTGCTCTCGTTCGGCGCCGATATTGGCGAAGGTGCGGTGGTCGGCGGCGGTTCGGTGGTGTCCAAAGCGATTCCACCCTACGCCATCGTCAGCGGCCCGAATGCCGAGATCAAAGGCGAGCGCGCCCGAGGCCTCAACTACAAAGTGGGCGGCAAAGGCCTGTTCACGTTGTTCCACTGAGGACAGCCCATGTTCGGTTCGACGCTGTGGCTGACGCTGGCAACCCTGACCGGGCTGGCTGCAGGCTTCGCGCGCGAGTGGCTGCTGGTGGCGGCCTGGGGCGCGGGCGGCCGCAGCGATGCCTTTCTGGTGTCGTTGTTTTTGCCCGAGGCGTTGCGCATGGCGCTGGCCGCCGGTTTGCTCAGCGCCGCCGCCCTACCCTTGTATCAGCAGCGTTCACCGCAGGCACAACACGACTGGCTCGGGGCATTGGCGCCTCGGCTGCTGCTGTGCGGCGTTGGATTGAGTGTGTTGCTCGGGGTCGGTTCGCCTTTCTGGGTACGGTTGATCGGGCCGGGACTGGACGAGTCGGGGTGCGCGCTGGCGTCCGCTTCACTTCAGTGGCTGGCGTGGTCGGCACCGGGGTTTCTGTTGCACGCGCTGCTGTGCGTCCCCTTGCAGGCCCGCTCACGCTTCGTGCTGGCAGGGTTGGGGTCACTGCTGTTCAACCTGCCGCCGGTGATTTACCTGACGCTGATGCGCCACGCCGCTACACCCACAGGACTGGCAAGCGCGTGCGTGCTGGGCAGCCTGCTCATGCCCGCAGCGCTGCTGCCCACGCTGCTTCGCGATGGCTGGACGCCGTGGCGCTTGAGCCGCGCGCCCGGCGCGGGCCGTGAATTGCTGAAGCGCATCGGCCCACTGCTCAGCAGCAACCTGGCGAGCCAGGGCCTTGCCTTGCTGGAACGCATGGTCGCCTCGTTGCTGGGGGAAGGCGCAGTGACGTGGGTCAATCTGGCCCGCAAGCTCATCAACCTGCCCTTGATCGCCCTCATGAGCCTCAATCAGGTGCTGTTGGGGCTCATGAGCGGCACCCAGGGCGATCAACGCATGGCGTTGTTGCGCAAAGGTTTGAGCAGCGCCACGTTGCTGACCGTCCCCGCCGTGGCCGGTTTGATTGGCGCAGCCGGCGCACTGGTGACGTTGCTGCTGCCCCATCAGGCGATCGACAGTCCCTTGCCTGCACTGCTCGCCTGGTTCGCCGTGCCGCTGATGTTTGGTGCCTGGAACGCGTTGCTGGCCCGGTACGCCTACGCAGCGGGCGACACACGCCTGCCGCTACGCTGTGAACTGGCGGGCAGTTTGCTCAATGCCGTCCTGCTGGCGGTGCTGCCGTTTTTCTTCGGCTTGATCGGCATCGCCATGGCGGCCGTGTGCGGCGCGATCCTGACCGGGTTGCTGCTGATGCGTCGTCAGGACCTGTTGATGCATCTGCCGTGGCGTCAGCAGTGGCTGCTGGGCGTCGCGATCATGCTGCTCGCCGCCATCGTGTTGCATCCGCTGAGTAACACCTGGCTGCAACTGGGCCTGAGCAGCGCGTACGGCGCGGTGTTGCTGGCCGGTCTGGCGCTGTGGTTGAGGCCTTGGCGTGCCGTGAGCGCTTGACGTTTCCGGCGCTACCTCTGCGGCCAGATACCCGCGTAATGCGCATTCACTGTGCCGCAGATTTCCTTGACTGTCTGACGCAGCCAGCGGTGTGCCAGGTCCTTGTCGAAACGCGGGTGCCAGGCCTGAACGACCTGAACCGGCTCGAACTCAAGGGGAATCACGAACGGCCGCATGCGCAGCCCCAGCTCGCGCAGCCCCCACAGCACCGTCTCCGGCAAAGAAACGATCCGGTCGGAACTCGCCGTGGAGAAAATTGCGGAGTGGAAATTCGGCGTGGTCAGGGTGACACGCCGAGACAGCCCAAGGCGCTCCAGCGCCAGGTCAATCGGCCCGTGGGGGCGCCCCCGTCGGGACACGCTGACATGGTCGTAACGAGCGAACGTCTGTGGGGTGATCGGCGCGTCGAAGATCGGATGGTCTCCTCGCGCCAGCGCAACAAAACGGGTGGTGAGCAGTTGCTGCACCTTGATTTCAGGCCCGAAGTTACACCGCGCGGTCACGTGCAGGTCAATCCGGCCTTCACGCAGGGCATCGTCGTCACCCTCGCCCTCAGGCGCAAAACGCAGGGTGCTGTCAGGCGCATGGACCCGCAACGCGTCGACCAGTCGCCCGCCAAAGGCGCCGAAGAACACATCGTTGGAGCGCACATTGAAACAGCGCGCCAGCGTGCTCATGTCCACCTCATCCCGCGCCTGGAACACCTCCGTCGCCTGCTCGACCAGGTTGCGCACCTGAGCCTGCAACGCCAGCGCTCTGGGCGTGGGCACCAACCCGCGCCCGGCCCGCACCAGAACCGGATCGCCCAGCGCCTCGCGAATCCGCGTGAGCGTACGGCTCATCGCGGCCGGGCTCAAATGCATGCGCCTGGCGGCACCGACGACACTGCCCTCTTCCAGCAAGGCGTCGAGAGCGATCAGCAGGTTCATGTCAGGCAAAGGCATGGCGCGGTATCCGGTGTCAGTGGACACCGATGATGCGGGAAATGGTGGGGTTTGAGAATAACGGGAGAAGCAGAGGCCGCTCCTCCCTCGGTTGGAATCCGTTTAAGAGGGGTGGTTCGGTCGGAAACAGTCGGGCCGTTAGGCCAAACCTATCAGCCGCTCCCCTCAACAGCGGATGTGTACATGCCCTATGAGCCCTTTTAAACGAGCTCTGAAATCTCAATCAGATTCAGATCAGGATCCCGCACATACACCGACCGAATCGGCCCCGTGGCACCGGTGCGCAGGATCGGCCCTTCGATGATCGGCCACTGCGCCTCGTTCAGCCGCACCACCACCTGCTCCAGCGGAATCGAGGCGATGAAACACAGGTCCAGCGCACCGGGGACCGGCACGTGCGCCTTGGGCTCGAATTCCCGGCCGCGAAGGTGCAGGTTGATTTTCTGATTGCCATACCTGAACGCCATACGGCCCGCGCCAAAGGTTTCCAGCTGCATCCCCATCACACGGGTGTAGAAATCCACGGTAGCCTCGGCGTCGACCGCCGTCAGCACCAGATGGTCAAGATGATCGATCATGGTGTTGCCTCCAGGCAGGTCAGCTTCAAATCAATCCGCGAGCGCGCCACTCGGCACGTTGGCCGGCGTCGATCCCCAGTTGTTCCAGCACCTCATCGGTGTGCTGCCCCAACGTCGGGGCAGGACGACTGACGCCGCCCGGCGTGCTGCCCAGTTTGGGCACGATCCCCGGCAGCGTGACCGGCGTGCCGTCATCCAGCCGACTGTCCAGCAGCATGTCGCGCGCCTTGTAATGCGGGTCACTGGCGATGTCGGAGGCGTCGTAGATCTTGCCCGCGGGAATTCGCTCTGCGGTGAGTTTTGCCAGCACCTCGTCGAGGTCCAGGCTCGCGGCCCAGGCGGAAATCGCCGCGTCGATCAACTCGACCTGCTTCACCCGACCATCGTTGTGCGCGAGCGCCGGGTCAGCGGCCAGATCGGGCCGTTCGATCAAGGCCATCAGACGCTGATAGATACTGTCGCCGTTGCCCGCGATCAACGCATAGCGCCCATCGCGGCAACGGTAGGCATTGGACGGCGCGATGCCCGGCAGGCTGCTGCCCGCGGGCTGGCGCACAGCACCGAACACCGAAAATTCCGGGATCAGGCTTTCCATCATGTTGAAGACCGACTCATACAGCGCCACGTCGATTTCCTGACCTTCGCCACCGTTCTGGTCACGATGGCGGAGCGCGAGCAGCACACCAATGACGCCATGCAGGGCCGACAGCGAATCGCCGATGGAAACTCCGACTCGCACTGGTGTACGGTCCGGCTCGCCCGACAGATGACGCAAACCGCCCATGGCCTCACCGACCACGCCGAAACCCGGACGATCACGGTACGGCCCGGTCTGTCCGTACCCCGATACTCGCAGCATCACCAGTTTCGGGTTGAGCGCATGCAGCTCTTTCCAGCCCAGGCCCCAGCCTTCGAGCGTTCCAGGACGGAAGTTCTCCACCAGCACGTCGGCTTCGGCGATCAGCTTGCGCACGATGTCCTGACCTTCCGGTTCACGCAAATCAAGGGTGACCGAACGCTTGTTGCGTGAGGACACGGCCCACCACACCGACGTACCTTCGTGCAGCAGGCGCCACTTGCGCAGTGGATCACCGGTGCCCGGCGGCTCGATCTTGATCACATCGGCGCCGAACTCACCCAGCATCTTGGCAGCGAAGGGCCCGGCGATCAGTTGCCCGACTTCGATGACCCGGATCCCTTGCAAAGGCTTTTGCATGACATGCCCTTTGTTGTTCTGAAAAGTGAGGGCAATTGTCTGCTCTGCCGCGCGTGATGAAAATGCCTAATTTTCCACAGGGCATTCTGTTTCGCGAAGGCTCGGCTCACCAGCCGCCGCCCAGAGACGTGTATAAACCCACCAGCGCCAGCGTCTGTGCGGTCGCGCTGTCCACCTGCTGTTCCTGACTCGCCAACAATGCCTGCTGCACGGTCAGCACGTTGAGAAAATCCACCGCACCGGCCTTGTACTGCTCCCTGGCGTTGTTCAACGCGATCTGATTCTGCTGCACGGCCTCCTGGAGCGTGTGCTGCTGCAACTGGCTCGCGTTGTACAGGCTCATGCTGTCATCGATTTCCTGCCAGGCACGCAGCACGGTTTTCTGATAATTCAACGCCGCTTCCTGCTCCTGCGCTTCACGCAGATGCAACATGCCGCGCAGCCGCCCGCCTTCGAAAATCGGCACACTCAACTGAGGGCCTATCCCGAACTGGCGAGCGCCCCAACTGCCGAAATCCGCCAGTTGCAGAGACTGGAAACCGACGTTGCCCGACAACACGATCCGAGGATAAAAATCGCCCTCGGCCACCCCGACACTGGCGGCGGCAACGTGCATGCGCGCTTCGGCCTGGCGAATGTCGGGCCTCCGTTGAGCGAGATCCGACGGCAGACCCACCGGAATCGCGGCGGGCAGAGGTGCCATATCGGCGGGTTTTTCCAGCACTGACTGTAAGGTCCGGGGCGTCTGCGCGAGCAACAGGCTCAACGCGTTGATCAACTGCGCCTGACGGTGTTCGAGCAACGGAACCCGTGCTTCGACCGTCGCCACTTGCGCGGCCGCCTGAGCGACGTCCAGGTGCGTCGCGACGCCGTTGGCCAGCCGTGCGTTCGACAATTCCAGGCTGTTGCGCGACACCGCGAGGTTGTCCCGGGTCACGGCGAGGGTGTGTTGCACGCCCCGCAGTTGCAGGTAATCGCGAGCCGTTTCCGCCTGCACCGACAGCAGCACGCCGCGGCGGTCATTGTCAGCGACGGCAACGGTCGCGTCTGCCGCTTCGACTTCGCGCTTGACCCGGCCCCAGAGGTCCACTTCCCAGGAAGCATCGAATCCCCCGTCCCACAGATTGAACGCCGACTTGCCGCTCATGCCGGAGGGATCGCTCAACCCTTCCCCGCTGTTGCGGGCACGCTGGTAACTCATGCCTGCGGAGACGCTCGGCAGTTGATCGCTGGCCACGACCTGGCGTGCAGCGCGGCTTTGCTCAAGCCGTGTGCTCGCGATCTTCAGGTCGAGATTTGCGTTGCTCGCCTGGTCTATCAGCGATGAAAGCAGCGGATCGTTGAACACCTCCCACCAGCGCGGATTGATGGACGTGGCTTGAGGGCGGCTCGCCGCTTGCTCGCCCTGAGTCGGCAGCCAGTCGACCTGAGCCGCACTTTCCGGCGGCTTGAAATCGTGGCCGACCTGACAGGCGGACAGCAGAGCGGACAGCACCGCCGACGCCATTACCCAACGCCCTGCGGCACTGAGCGTGCTCAAGGACGCTGACCGCCCGCCGCTCGACATGTCACTGCCCACGGCTGGGCTCAGCGTCAAGACGAAGCGGCTCATCGGACGCTGACCTCTGCGTCAGGTGCATTGCGGGTATCGATGCTGGCCTCCACCGACATGCCCACCCGCAGGCGACTCAACACGGGTTGCTGCGCGTCCAGGACGATTTTGACCGGCAATCGTTGCACGACCTTGGTGAAGTTGCCCGTGGCGTTGTCCGGCTTGATCGCGGCAAAGGTCACACCGGTCGCGGGGGCGACGCTCTGAACGCGGCCTTTGAGGGTTTCACCGGGAAACGTGTCCACGCGTACCTGAACTGCCTGGCCCGGCGTGACGTCGGTCAGTTGGGTCTCCTGAAAGTTACCCACCACGTACACCTGATCCAGCGGCACCACCGACAGCAGCCGCGCACCAGGGGTGACGTAGTTGCCGACGCGTACGGCGCGTTCGCCGACCATGCCGTCCACCGGCGCGACAATGCGCGTGTAGGACACTTGCAACTGCGCCTGATCATGCGCGGCTTGCGCGCGTTTGAGCCCCGCTTCGGCGGCGTGTTGCTGCGCGGTCAGGATATCGACCTGTTTACGGTCAGCCGCCAGCGAGGCCACCGCGCTGTTCTGCCGCGCCCGCGCCGTGTCGATCCGGTTGCGCGCCTGTTGTGCATTCTGCACCGTGCCCGCGCCCATGCCTGCCAGATGCGCATAACGCGCCTGCTCCTGCTCGGCGAAGGTCACCTCGGCCTTGCTGGCAGCCAACGCCGCTTCAGCCTGAGCGATCACCGAAGCCTGGCGTTGCAGCACCGCGCTTGCCTGTTCGTACTGCGCCTTGGCCGTCAGCACCTCAGCCTGGGAGGCCGCCAACGCCGTCAGGAAATCCCGATCGTCGATCACAGCCAGCAACTGGCCCGCCTTGACCTGTTGGTTGTCTTCTACCAGCACCTGGCTGATGAAACCGGCGACCTTGGGTGCGACGTTCGAATAGTCGGCAGCGATGTAGGCGTCGTTGGTGCTCTGATGCCCACTCGTGCCAGTGAAACCGTAGATACTGGCAGCCGCCACCGCGATCACGGCGCCGCACACGGCCAGGGTTTGCTTGGAGGTCATGCTCATAAAAAGTGCTCTCAAACGTCTTGAATTCAGACGGCTGCGCGTGGCGGGTAGACCCGGCTCGGCATCAGCGGGATGAGCAGGATCAGCGCAGCTGCCACCCAGCCCATGCAGAAATAAAGGTCGATGCTGGTCAGGGTCACGACCTGCTCGTGAATGCGGTGCGCCAGTGACGCCAGCGCGTCCTGTCCAGCCAGCTCCGGCGTGTTGCCCAAACGATCCACCAGCACGCTGGAGTGAAAGTGCTGACGCGAGGTCGTCAGGGCATCCAGCACCCCGGTCGCAATCACCGAGGCCAGGCCGCGCACGGTGTTGAACCACGCCGAGGCAAAGGGACCGTCGGGCGGCGCAATGCCGCCCGTGGCTTGCATCAGCAATGGCAGGACGGCCATGGGTTGCCCGACCACCTGCAGCAGTTGCAGTGCGTAGAAGTTGTCGCGAATCCACTCCGGGCTCATCCGGGTCGCGGCGAAGCAATACAACGCCAGCACGCCCAGTCCGGCGGTCAGTACCCATCTGCAATCGATACGACGGATGTTGCACAGGGCGGCGACCAGCGGCAGCACCAGCAGTTGCGGCAACGCGACGAGAAGCATCATTGGCGCTGTCTGCAACGGCCGGTACCCATGCACCTGCGCCAGGTACGCTGAGGGAATTGAGCCTGTCGCGGTGAGCACCACCAGCACGCCACCGAGTGTGATCAGCGCGTGAGACAGGTTGAGATTGGAGAGCATCTGCAGCTTGAAGAACGGGATGGGCGCGAACCACTCATTGACCAGGAACAGCACCAGCAGCAGCAACCCGCCACAGAGCAACCCGGTGATCAGCGTCGACTCGAACCAGTCCAGACGGTTGCCCTGCAAGAGACCCGTGACCAGCATGCAGATCGCCGGCGTCCCCAGCAGCACGCCACGCCAGTTGAACGAATTGAACCGGTCAAGGCGCAGTGGGTCCTGTGGAATGCCGTGGGCAATGGCAATCATCGCCACCACACACGGCGCGATGACCTGCCAGAAGGTCCAGTGCCAATTGAAATAGTCAGTCCACAACGCAGCCAGCGGTGTGCCGAGACTGGGCGCGAAGGTGGCCGTCAGCGCATAACCCGCCAGACCATAGAGTTTGATGCCTGGCGGCAGAAATCGCAGCGCCACGGTCATCAGCATCGGTGGCAGGCAGCCGGCCGCAAGTCCCTGCAGGGCGCGCAGCAGCAGAAAGCTGCAATAGTCGGGTGCCAATGGACACAGCAGCGCCAGCACGATAAACACCGCAATGGCCCCGAGGGTGAAGCGGCGCAAGGACAGGGTGACGGCGAACCAGGGAGCGAATGCGGTGGCGGTCAACGAGGTGGCCGAATACAGCGAGGTAACCCATGTGGCTTCGTCGTAGCCGATGAACATCGCCCCGCGAATGTCTGCCAGGGCGATGCGAGTCACACCTTCGTTGATCCCCGCGACGAGCACCGCGATCAGTACACCCACCAGACCGGTGATGGTTTGCAGACCGAACGCGGTGGGCGCCGGGGCTTTAAGCGGCGCCACGCTGGCAGCCGCCGTCACGGCCGGGCACGCAGGTTTTTGCGCGGCGCACCGATCAACGCATCGCGAGACATAGGCAATCAACTCCGGGAACAGGGTTTATGCCTGGGAGTTTAAAAAAACCTGGGGATGAGAAAAATTAACATTTGAGCAGTGTATGAGTGCACCAGACGCACGAATCCAGCCACATCGCTGTTGCTGGAGCCAGGTCATGAAGCCTGAGGTGCGACTGTAGGCTGCGCACTCACGCGTACTCTGCGCGACAAGTCATCGGTTACGCGGGCAGCAAAGGAGTCACGCGTTCTCGCTGTCCCAAAACCGTTTGTACATCCCCAGTTTGCGTTTCAACGGCCGCGACAACCTGGCCTCCTCCTTGCCCAGTTTGAACGCCAGCAATTTCAAGCCGTTGCGCACGAACGATGCTGGCCAGAGGTACCAGCGTCGCAGGCCGAGAAAATCCAGTTCGGACTTCACGTAGCGAAATCCCTCCCCTCGCACACCGCCGAACCGCGCGTGAATCCAGGACTCACGGGCCTGAAAGACGCCAATGTCGAAGTACCGGCGAAACTCTTCGCGCAGGGTGTAGTTGTGCGAGTGACGGCAAACGGCGGAGCCTTGATAGGCGACTTTCCAATGGGTGAGCAGCATCTTTGCCGCCACGTACATGTCTTCGGACAGAATCACATGCCGAGGGAAGCCGCCCACCGCGCGCAAGGCATCGCGGCGGTAGGCAGAAAACGAGTTGGACATGAACGGCACCTTGATGCCCAGCTCCGGCACGTCGTCCATGCTCTTGATCCGAGACACCGGCGGGTAGTTGAACCAGCGGGCATGCTGGGACAGGACGGTGGCGTCCAGGTGCGGCAATTGACGCCCGCAGACCGCGCCGACCAAGGGGTCCTCGAACGGCGTCAGGATGTTTTCAACCGCACGCGGGTCTTCGAGATAAGCATCCTGGGTCAGGTAGACGAAGACGTCGTACCGGGGATGAGTCTCGGCCATCATCTGTCGGGTGCCACCGTGATTGAAATCCTTGCTGTCGATCTGGATCACGTCGTTGCAACGTGAGCGCGCCAGCTCCAGCGTGCCGTCAGTGGAGCTGGAATCAACGATCAAGGTGTCGAATTCTGCGGTCTGGGCCCAGAGAGAATCGAGCAAACGCTCAAGCTCCCTGCGCCCGTTGTACGTCGGGATCACACAGGCCACGCGCAAAGACTGCATAACAATACTCCGAGGCAAATGCTGGATGCCTATTTGTCATGACACGCTTTGAGGGTAGCGCAGGATTTCGAGATTGGATCCAGCCGCTTGTCAGCCCATGACCTCGCTCATCGGGATGAAGTTGAGCAAGTCACCTTCGGCAACCGTGGTGCCTTCGATCACTTCAATCAAGCCATCGGCCCACGCCGCACTGCGCAGCACGCCCGAGCTTTGGTTGCGGTAAGCGATCAGACGCCCTTGCTCCAGACGCCCGCGCAGGTACTCGCGACGGTTGCCAGGCTTGTCCCAGACAAACCCGGCGGGCACCTTGAATTGCAGCGGTTTGACGTCTTGCACGCCCAGACGGCGCAGCAGATAAGGCCTGGCCAACAGCGCAAAGGTCACCAGCGTCGAAGCCGGATTGCCGGGTAAACCGATCACCGGTACGCCGCGAAAATGACCAAAGGTCAGGGGTTTTCCCGGCTTGATCGCCAGTTTCCACAGCGCAATTTCACCCTCCTCACGCAATGCATGGCCGAGGAAATCCGCCTCGCCCACCGACACACCGCCCGTTGAAAGAATCAGGTCCACGTCACCCAGTGCGGCCAGCGCCGCGCGGGTCTTTTCAAGGTCGTCCGGTAGAATCCCGGCATCCACGACCTCGCAGCCCAGACGCTTGAGCCAGCTGCACAGCAACACGCGATTGCTGTTGTAGATCTGCCCCGGTCCCAACGGCAGACCCGGCTCGATCAACTCGTCGCCGCTGGACAACACAGCGACCCGGGCGCGCCGGACAACGTCCAGTTGCCCCAGGCCTAATGTGGCCGCCAGTCCCAGCTCGATGGACGTCATGACCGTGCCTGCGTCGAGCACCTTGTCGCCAACGGTGGTCTCCTGGCCTTTGGGACGGATGTTCTGCAGGGCCCTCAACGGCTCAAGGAAACGCACACGCGCATCGGGCTGAACCTCGGCGTTCTCCTGCATTTCCACGCAGTCCGCGCCTTCGGGCACCGGAGCGCCGGTAAAGATCCGCGCACACGTGCCCGGCTGCAAGGGTTGCGGCGCCTGACCCGCGAAAATCCGCTGGCTGACCGGCAACGGTTCCCCGGTCCAGTCGGCCATCCGCAGCGCGTAGCCGTCCATGGCGCTGTTGGGCCACGGCGGCAGGTCCAGCGTGGAAATCAGGTCATCGGCGAGTACCCGGCCCTGTGCATCGGCCAGTACCACCGTTTCACGCTCGGTGATCGACGTGGCTTCGGCCAGGCTCATCAAGCGTTCCATGGCTTCTTCCACCGGAATCAGGCCACGCATTTCAGGCTTGCTCATGGGTTCTCATCCACGGGTTGCGCACGGTTCAGCTTTCTTCAGGTGAGGCACGAAGTTGCACGGGCGAAAACTGTTGTTCAACTGATCGGCAAGGATGCCGTCCCAGCCCGTGCGCACCGCATTGGTCGAACCTGGCAGGCAGCAGACCAGCGTGCCATTGGCCAGGCCCGCCAGCGCCCGGGACTGAATGGTGGAGCTGCCGATGTCCGGTACCGAGATCTGGCGAAACAGCTCGCCAAAACCGTCGACCTGTTTGTCCAGCAGACACGCCACGGCTTCAGGCGTGCTGTCGCGACCGGTGAAACCGGTACCGCCGGTGATCAGCACCACTTGCACCGAGTCGTCTGCAATCCAGGTCGCGACCTGAGCGCGGATCTTGTACAGATCGTCCTTCAACAGCACGCGGTCGATCAACCCGTGACCGGCGGCGGTCAGGCGATCGACGAACATCTGTCCGGAGGTGTCATTTTCAAAAGTGCGGGTGTCGCTGACGGTCAAAACAGCAATGTTCAACGGCACAAAAGGTGTGTCAGCCTTGGCTTTCATCGGCGAGGTCCAGTTGTAGGGGAAACAGACCGGTGTTATATCACAGCACTCCTTTTTTCTCCGCTGACCGAGTTCGCCATGACTGCTCCCGACGCCCTACCGCCCTGCTCGATTCTGCTGTTGGCCGGGGGTCGGGGGCAGCGCATGGGCGGACGCGACAAAGGCCTGATCGAATGGCGCGGCGAGCCGCTGATTCAGCACCTGCACCGCCTGACTCGTCCCTTGACCGACGACCTGATCATTTCCTGCAACCGCAACCGTGAGCAGTACGCGCGTTTCGCCGATCAACTGGTGCAGGACGACGAAAGCGATTTTCCAGGGCCGTATGCCGGGATTCGCGCGGGGCTGGCGGTGGCGCGTCATGCGTACCTGCTGGTGATGCCATGCGACTCGCCGCTGCTGGATGTCGGATTGCTGGAGGGTCTGCGGCGCATGGCGCTGGCGCACCCCGGCAAGCCGGTGATGGTGCGTCAGGGTGAGCAATGGGAGCCCTTGTTGTGTTGCATACCTGCGGTTCACGCGCCGGTGTTCGAGGCGCATTGGCAGCAGGGCCAGCGCAGCCCGAGGCGGACTATGACCGACCTGGGCGCCGTGCCATTTCAATGTCCGGCGCAAGATCCACGGCTGGCGAATCTGAATACGCCGGATTTGTTGATCGATGTCAGGCCTTGAGGCGACAAATCAGGTTTCATGGAACTTTGCTGATCCCCTCTGCGTCAGAAACTTCACTACATAAAGAATTACCCTCGGAGACACAGTAATGAAACAACGGACCCTTCCTGCAGCCTTCCTGCTCGCACTTGGCCTGGCTTCCCTTGCCGGTTGCTCCTCGCCGACTGTGATCACCCTGAATGACGGCCGTGAGATCCAGGCTACGGATGCGCCGAAATATGACGAAGAATCCGGCTTCTATGAGTTCAAGCAATTGGACGGCAAAGAGACCCGTATCAACAAGGATCAGGTTCGTACTGTAAAAGAACTGTGATGTTTGATTGATTCAAAAAACCCGCCTTGATTGGCGGGTTTTTTTTGGGTTCTTGTCTAGTTTTGGCGCGGAATTTTGGTCTGGAGTGCTGCGGTATGAAGATCAACAACGAAACGCGCTTATGCGTTTGATCGTTCCCACGCTCCGCGTGCTAACGCAGCGTCTGACGCTCTGCGTCAGCGGGGACGCAGAGCGTCCTGGCAGGCAATTCCACGCAGAGCGGGGGAACGATCAAACACTCGAATCCGCAGAATGAGTAGAGTTAGGTACACCCACCAGCGTCCCGCCCTACCCTCAAATCAACTCCTTGAACCGATACCACATCATCCCCAACGCTAACAGCGGCGAACGCAGCCGCTCCCCGCCGGGAAATGTGCGGTGCGGAACCCTGGCAAACAACTCCACCGCCCGACTGTCCCGCTCGGCAATCGCCTGTGCCAGAATCCGCGCCGCAAAATGCGTGACGTTCAAACCGTGCCCCGAATAACCCTGTGCGTAAAACACATTCGGCGCCTTCGGCAAATACCCGATCTGCGGAAAGCGATTGGCACTGATACCGATCATCCCGCCCCATTGAAAGTCAATTCCCACACCCTTCAACTGCGGGAACACCCGCTCCATCTTCGGCCGCATGTAATCAGCGATGTTCGCCGGATCACGCCCCGAATAATTACAGGCCCCGCCGAACAACAGCCGGTTGTCCGCCGACAACCGGTAATAATCCAGCGCCACCCGCTGGTCACACAACGCCATGTTCTGCGGGATCAACGCCCTCGCCCGCGCCTCGCCCAACGGCTCGGTGGCGATGATGTAACTCCCGGCCGGCAGGAGCTTGCCCGTCAGTGCCGGCTCCAGCTTTTCGAGAAACGCATCGCACGCCAGCACCACCTGACCCGCCGAGACCTGACCATGATCGGTGAACACCTGGACCTTCGAACCGTGCACGATCCGGCGCACCGGGCTCGCCTCGTACAGGATCGCCCCCTTCGCTTCCGCCAGCCGCGCCTCGGCCAGGATCAGCTTGAGCGGGTGCAAATGCCCCGAGCCCATGTCGATCAACCCACCGACATAGGCGGATGAATTCACCACTTCGTGTAGCGCGTGTTTTTCGACCAGCCGCAGCGGGTGCGGATAGCCCTGGGCCGTCAGCGCGTCCAGTTCCTCCTGCAATCCCTTCCAGTGCGACTGAGTGTTGGCCAAGTCGCAATACCCCCAACGCAGGTCGCACGCCAGGCCGTTGTCGTTCACCCGCTGGCGCACGATGTCGACCGACTCGGAACCCGCCTGCTGCAAATACCGCACGCCTTCCTTGCCGACCCAGCGCTCGACGCCGCTGACGTCATGCCCCAGGCCACGAATCAACTGCCCTCCATTGCGGCCACTGGCGCCCCAGCCGATGCGCTGCGCCTCCAGCAGCACCACCGACATCCCGCGTTCGGCCAGTTCCAGCGCGGTGTTCACCCCTGTGAATCCACCGCCGATGATACAGACATCGGCGCTGATGGCGGTGTCCAAAGAGGCGCGCTCAGGTTCGAGCGCGACCGACGCGGCGTAGTACGAACCCGTGTGTGGCAGTGCAGCAGGCATAAAGCGTTCCTTAGCGATTGGATTTGATGTCGGTCCACTTGCGCGTCATCAGGCGCAAGGTCGCAGGTTTCAATTCCGAGGAGATGTAAAACCGGCTAATCACCTCAGACGTCGGGTAGATCGACGGGTTCTCGGTGATTTCCTTGCCCATCAGCGCATTGGACGCAGGGTTCGGGTTGGCGTAACCGACCGTCTCACTGACTTTGGCGATGACCTGCGGTTCGAGCAGGTAGTTGATGAATGCCAGCGCCTCTTTCGGGTGCTCAGCGTCCTTGGGAATCGCCAGCATGTCGAACCAGACGTTGGCCCCTTCCTTGGGAATGGAGTAGGCGATGTTCACGCCATTCTTCGCTTCTTCAGCACGGGACTTGGCCTGCAAAACATCGCCGGAATAACCGAACGCGACGCAGATGTCGCCGTTGGCCAGGTCCGACACCCATTTGGAGGAGTGGAAATAGGTGATGTACGGGCGCACTGCTTTGAGCTTCGCGGTCGCCGCGTCGTAGTCCTTGGCGTTCTCGCTACGCGGGGAAAGGCCCATGTAGTTGAGCACGGCGGGGAACACTTCATCGGGCGAGTCCATGTAGGAAACGCCACACTTCTGCAGTTTCTTCATGTTCTCGGGCTCGAATAACACCGCCCAGGAATCGATGGTGTCGACACCAAGTACGGCCTTGACCTTGTCCACGTTGTAGCCGATGCCATTGGTGCCCCACAGGTACGGCACGGCGTACTGGTTGCCCGGATCGTTGGCCTCCAGTTGCTTCATCAGTTGCGGGTCAAGGTTTTTCCAGTTCGGCAATTGGCTCTTGTCGAGCTTCTGGAACGCCCCGGCCTTGATTTGCCGACCCAGGAAGTGGTTCGACGGCACGACCACGTCGTAGCCCGAACGGCCGGTCAGCATCTTGCCTTCCAGCGTCTCATTGGAGTCGAACACGTCATAGGTCGGCTGGATGCCGGTGGCTTTCTGAAAATCCTCCAGCGTCGTCGGACCGATGTAATCGGACCAGTTGTAAATCTTCACGGTGTTGCCTTCGGCGTGCGCCTGGGTGACTGCGCCAGCGAGCATGGCCGGCAGAAACAGCGTGGTAACGATCAACTTCATGGTGCCCCCAACGTCAATGGAAAAGACCGCTGCGCTTAGACGCTCATCATCAGGAACTGGCGTTCCCATGAGCTGATCACGCGCTTGTAGTTTTCATGTTCGGCGCGTTTGACCGCGACGTAACCCTGCACGAACTTGTCGCCGAGGACCCTGCGCACCGCAGCGCTGGCTTCCATGCGTTCCAGCGCGTCTTCGATGGTCAATGGCAGGCGCAGGTTGCGTCGTTCATAGCCCCGGCCCTGAACCGGGGCGCTCGGGTCGCAGCCTTCGATCATGCCCATGTAGCCGCACAGCAGGCTGGCGGCGATGGCCAGGTACGGGTTGGCGTCAGCGCCCGGCAGACGGTTTTCGACCCGCCGCGCCTGCGCGTTGGACGCCGGCACACGCAAGCCGACGGTGCGATTCTCCTCGCCCCATTCCACGTTGACCGGCGCCGAGGTATCCGGCAGAAAACGGCGGAACGAGTTGGCGTTCGGCGCGAACAGCGGCAGCACTTCGGGGATGTAGCGCTGCAGGCCGCCGATGTGTTGCAGAAACAGTTTGCTGGGCTCGCCTTCGGGCGTGCTGAAGACGCTCAGGCCGGTCTTGATGTCGACCACGCTCTGATGCAGGTGCATGGCGCTGCCGGGTTCGTCGGTGATCGGCTTGGCCATGAAGGTCGCCGCCACATCATGCTTGAGTGCCGCCTCGCGCATGGTGCGTTTGAACACTGTGATCTGGTCGGCCAGGTCCAGCGCGTCGCCATGACGGAAGTTGATTTCCATCTGCGCCGGGCCGTCTTCGTGGATCAGCGTGTCCAGGTCCAGCCCTTGCGCCTCGCACCAGTCGTACACGTCTTCGAACAGCGGATCGAATTCGTTGGCCGCTTCGATGGAGAATGATTGACGCCCGCTCTCGGGACGCCCGGAACGTCCGGTCGGCACTTGCAACGGCAAGTCCGGGTCCGCGCAGCGCTGGGTCAGGTAGAACTCCATCTCCGGCGCCACCACCGGCCGCCAGCCCTGCGCGGCGTAGAGCTCCAACACTTTCTTGAGCACGTTGCGTGGCGACAACTCGATGGGATTGCCGTAGCGATCAAAGGTGTCGTGAATGACCATCGCCGTCGGCTCGATCGCCCAGGGCAGCACGTAGACCGCCTGCGGATCGGGGCGGCAGGTCATGTCGATGTCGGCCGGATCGAGCAGGTTGTAGTAGATGTCGTCGTCGACGTAGTCGCCGGTCACGGTCTGCAGCAGCACGCTTTCGGGCAGGCGCATGCCGTGTTCGTTGAGGAATTTGTTGGTAGGCAGAATCTTGCCGCGGGCGATGCCGGTCAGGTCGCTGACCACGCATTCGACTTCGGTGATGCCGTAGCTTTTCAACCACTCGGCGAGTGGGTCTTTCACGCTGCTGTCCATGGGACCTCTGGGGGTGACGACGAATCGTGGCGCGGTGGGCATTGGCCCGAGCGCTGTGCTGGGCCCTATGCTGGAAGATCGTCAAGCCGCCGGTCTATCCACTTTCGCGCCACCTGCCCGCCCTGTTTTGGTGCGGGCGCAGATTCAGCCAGCGGTCGCCGAAAGCCCCGGAAAGCGCGGCTTGCGGGGCGCAAAGGTGGGCTGCTATGGTGCCCGCACCTCATAACAACAGCGCTCAAGCGCAGGCCATTTATGTCGGTCAAGGTATTCGAAACCGTCGCCGCCGATCAGCAAGGCACTTCATACGCGGGCTGGAGCCTGCACTACGCGCAGATGTCTTCGGGGCAGTTCAAGGGCCGGCTGGTCGAGGCGGAACTGGGCGGCGTGCAAGTCTACGAAGAGCACATGAATACCCGCATCGAGCAGTATTACAAGGCGCCGAGCGATGCCTTGGTGTTCAGCTTCGACATGGCCGACCGCGCGCTGTACCTGCTAGACGCCAGCACGCAGAACCTGTGGATCACACCGGAGAACTATCGCGAAATCGCCGTGGTGATCAGACAGCACAGCCTCGGCACCCGCCATCTGCACCGCACCTTCGAAGACCTGTTGCTGACACCGCTCACGTCGACTCACGGCGCCTTGTTCAGTGGCTGGCTGAGCACAATGCTGACCCGCATGACTCAGGCAGAGAGCACAGAGTCGGTCCACTTGGGGGACCAGTTGATCGAAGATTGTCTGTACGTGCTGGAGCAGTCGGAGTGTTCGCCCGTATCGGGCAGAAACCTGCGCGTGCGTGATCAGCGCAAGATCGTCCAGCGCGTATTCGAACAGGTCAACGCCTACCCAACCGAGAACTTCAGCGTCGCCCAACTGGCCGAGACCGCGGATACCTCGTTCCAGCAGTTACGCAAGGCCTTCAATGAATGCGTCGGCATGGCGCCGACCGCCTGGCTGCGGACTCGACGCCTGAACCTGGCGCGTCAGGATCTTTTGTCAGCCAAGACCGAAGACACCAATGTTGCCGAAGTGGCGATGCGCTATTCGTTCTGGCATCTGGGGCGGTTTGCGGAAACCTACCGGGCGCTGTTCCTGGAATACCCCAGCCAGACCCTGGCTCGGTCTTCTCGATAGCACAGGCAACGCAGGCCGACCCTACTTCTGCCGTCCAATCACCCTTTCCACGCACCTCCCCTTGACGCGCGATGTTCGCTTGAGAACTGCCTCGCCCTTATAGTCCCCAAAAAGGAAACAATGAGTCTCTAATTAGGCCAATTGTTCCTCAATCTATTAGTCCGTACATTCACCTCCAAGCCAGCAAGCAGACAGCTCAACGAGCATCAGCGGCTACCCACGACTGACTCATTCGACCTAAAGGACTAAGACCTCATGAACGCCCTGAAAAAGACCCTGACCGCTACCCTCCTCGCGCTGTCCATCGGCAATGCTTTCGCCGCCGAAACTGCCGTGCCTGAGCATCAGACTCAAGCCTTCCTCAACGCCCTCGCGGCAGGTGGCGGACGCCCGCTGGAGCAAATGACGCCCAAGGATGCCCGTGCGGTGCTCACCGGTGCGCAAAACTCAGTGAAGGTAGACATGTCCGGCATTCAGGTCAGCGAGAAGACCATCAAGGCCGACAACCAGACCATCAAGCTGACGATCGTGCGTCCAGCAGGCGTCAAGGGTGACCTGCCGGTGTTCATGTATTTCCACGGCGGTGGCTGGGTACTCGGTGACTACCCGACGCATGCCCGCCTGATTCGCGATCTGGTGGTGGGCTCAGGCGCGGTGGCGGTTTACGTGGACTACACGCCTTCGCCGGAAGCGCATTACCCGACGGCGATCAATCAAGCCTATGCCGCGACCCGCTGGGTGGCTGAGCACGGTAAGGACATCAACGTCGATGGCTCAAGACTGGCCGTGGCCGGTAACAGCGTCGGCGGCAACATGGCCGCAGTGGTGGCGCTGATGGCCAAAGAGCAGAACACGCCGAAGCTGCGTTTCCAGTTGCTGCTGTGGCCGGTCACCGACGCGAACTTCGACACAGGCTCCTACCAGACGTACGCCGAGGGTCACTTCCTCACCAAAAACATGATGACCTGGTTCTGGGACAGCTACACCACCGACGCGAAACAGCGTGCCGACATTCACGCATCGCCTTTGCGTGCGACCACCGAGCAACTCAAGGGCCTGCCACCGGCGCTGGTGCAGACGGCCGGTCTGGATGTATTGCGTGACGAAGGCGAAGCCTATGCCCGGAAGCTGGATGCCGCTGGCGTCGATGTGACCGCGGTGCGCTACAACGGCATGGTCCACGACTATGGCCTGCTGAATCCGCTGAGCAACATTCCGGAGGTCAAGGCGGCGATGCGTCAGGCGGCAGGCGAGCTCAAGGCACACTTGAATTGATTGCCTGACCCGGCTGGCCGGCGAAGGCGGTGAGTCAATTGAGGACGACGTTGACTGACCTGCCGCATTCGCTGCCGTCGTAACCTCCGACGTCTCCCACAGGGACCGGGTAAACCCAGGACCTGTGGCTGGCGCAAGAGCTGTGGCAGACGCAGCACCCGTGGCTGCCGCAAGACCTGTGGTTGCCGCAGAACCTGTGGGAGCGAGCTTGCTCGCGAATGCGTTGGGGCAGTGACATCGATGGCGACTGACACACCGCATTCGCTGCCGTCGTAACCTCCGACGTCTCCCACAGGGATCGGGTAAACCCAGGACCTGTGGCTGCCGCAAGACCTGTGGCAGACGCAGAACCTGGGACTGCCGCAAGAGCTGTGGTTGCCGCAGAGCCTGTGGGAGCGAGCTTGCTCGCGAATGCGTTGGGGCAGTGACATCGATGGCGACTGACACACCGCATTCGCTGCCGTCGTAACCTCCGACGTCTCCCACAGGGACCGGGTGAACCCAGAACCTGTGGCTGGCGCAAGACCTGTGGCAGACGCAGAAGCCGCAAAATCTGTGGCTGCCGCAGAACCTGTGGGAGCGAGCTTACTCGCGAATGCGTTGGGGCAGTGACATCGATGGCGACTGACACACCGCATTCGCTGCCGTCGTAACCTCCGACGTCTCCCACAGGGATCGGGTAAACCCAGAACCTGTGGCTGGCGCAAGAGCTGTGGCAGACGCAGAACCCGTGGCTGCCGCAAGAGCTGTGGTTGCCGCAGAACCTGTGGGAGCGAGCTTGCTCGCGAATGCGTTGGGGCAGTGACATCGATGGCGACTGACACGCCGCCTTCGCTGCCGTCGTAACCTCCGACGTCTCCCACAGGGACCGGGTGAACCCAGAACCTGTGGCTGCTGCAAGACCTGTGGCAGACGCAGAACCTGGGACTGCCGCAAGAGCTGTGCAGACGCAGAACCTGGGGCTGCCGCAAAATCTGTGGTTGCCGCAGACCCTGTGGGAGCTGCTGGAGGTTACGACAGTGGCGAATACGGTGCTTCAGACACTGCAACGCTGGCTGACTGGACACCGCAATCAAACGCACATCGGTTCAAGGCTTTTTCTCCTGTGCACCGTAACGTCATGACTGACACCCTTGAGGCAACTGAAATGAGCCATACCTCCCGCACATGGGGCCGCAAAAGCAGTTTCTGGGTGGCCGCCGCCGTGGTTGTCCATACCCTGTGGACCAGCGCCGCCCCTGCCATGATGTACCCGCTTTACGCGCACCAATGGCAACTGACACCGACCGTGACCACGCTGATTTTTGCGGTGTTCCCGGTGTTCGTGGTGGCGACGCTGATTGCCTTGGGCGACCTCTCCGATTACATCGGCCGCCGTGCCGCGATGCTGTGGGGACTGACGGCGTCGTTGATCGGCGTGCTGCTGTTTGCGGTCGCGCCAGATGTCACTTGGTTGCTGGTGGGTCGGGCGTTCATGGGCATCGGCGTCGGGCTCTCCGCAGGCCCTTCAGCGGCCGCTGTGGTGGAATTCAGCGCACCGGGCAAAGCCAAACTTGCCGGCGCCATTACCACCGCCGCGCAGGCATTCGGTCTAGCGGCGGCACTGATCATGGGCGGCGGGTTGATTCAATACGCGCCCTTCCCCACCCGTTTGAGCTTCTGGGTGCTGGTGGTGGTGCTGGTCGCCACGCTGGCCGGCGTCTGGCACCTGCCGCGTCACACCAAGGCTGAAAGCAGCAAACGCTGGTCATTGAAACTGCCGCAGATTCACAAGCCGTTGCGCCGCGTTTTTCTGGTGTCGGTGAGTGCGGTGCTCAGCGCCTACTCAGTGGGCGCGACCATGTTGTCGCTGGGCTCGCAAATTGCCCATGACCTGATCGGCTCCAGCAATGCGCTGGTCAACGGCGGCGCGATTTCGCTGTTCGCCATTCTGGTGGGTTTCACCGGGATCGTTGCCAAACGCTTCACTTCAAAGCTGTCGATCATTGCCGGCGCGAGTCTCTCCATCGCCAGCCTGTTGTTGCTGATGCTGGCGACGGCGACCCATGCGCTGCCGGTGTTCCTGTTGTCCAGTGCCGCCAGCGGCGCCGGTTACAGCCTGTTGTTCATGGGCGGCTTGAACCTGATCAACGCCCATGCCCCGATGCACCACCGAGCCGGAACGCTGTCGGCGCTGTTTCTGGTGGCGTACCTGATGCAAGGCGTGGTTGCGATGCTGCTGGGCCGCGCGGCGACGGCCTGGGGCCTTGATCTGGCGATCGATGTGGGCTCGCTGGCGCTGGCCGGATTGAGTCTTGGGGCCATGCTGCTGGCGATCTATGTGCGGGAGCCGCAAAAACAAGCCGCAGACCAGCCGGCGTCCAGCGCTCAACCTGAAGCCGAGCGTTGATTGATCGAGCAGCAGGCACCTTAAGTAGCGAGTTTGTTCGCGAGGGTCAGCATCCCCATTGCCTGACCGCGTCCCGCGAATGAATTCGCCTTTGCGGCGATCTCACGGAGGTTCAAAATGCCCACGATTCACCGTTCCATGGCCCCGGCCCTCAGCTTCAATGGCGGCTTTGTCGACACCATCGGCTTTCTCGCCCTGCAAGGCCTGTTCACGGCTCACGTGACCGGCAACTTCGTGACCCTCGGCGTCAGCATCGTCCACGGCACTTCAGGCGCGCTGGCCAAACTCCTGGCATTACCGGTGTTCGCCGTGGTGGTTGGCCTGAGTCACATCGCCGCCGTTTCGATCAACCGGCGTGGATTGACACCCCTGCGACCGCTGCTGATCCTGCACACGCTCTTACTCGCCCTGTTCGGCGCATTGGCGATCGGGTTGGGGCCGTTCAGCGATGGCGACAGCGCCTCGGCGTTGATCACCGGCATGACCGGCGTGGCCGCCATGGCGATCCAGAACGCCATTTCGCGTCAGCACCTCAAAGGCGCGCCGCCTACCACCCTGATGACCGGGAATGTCACCCAAGGCGCTATCGATGTGTTCGCGCTGATCGGTTTACGCGACGAGCAAGAACGCAGTGTGATCAAACAGCGGCTCAAGCCCATCGCGCTGAACCTGCTGGGCTTCACCGTCGGCTGCATCGGTGCTGCGCTGTTGTATCTGGCGATAGGTCTGTGGTGCCTGGCTGTGCCGGTGCTGGTTGCAATCTGGACGTGCGTCAGGACATTTGGCAGCAATGACAGCCTGAGTTGAATCCCGTCTCACCCTCCCCGCGTTACCGCCGCAGCGAACCTGCATGGACAAGACGGCCGACGCCCTTCATGGCGTTGCGCCGTCAAGGCCGCTGTCACCCGCTCCGGGGCGACAGTTTCAGTAACAAGCCCATCCAGATGAATACATCGACGTTTCACCTCCTACCTTATGACTAGTACCCCCTATACCCCGACGACCGGTACGCAATCCAATCAAGCGCTGTTATCTGATAGTTATCAGCGTATTAACGCTGCCAATGGTTATAAAGAACGGGATTTGTCAATTTAACTGACATTGAAACCCGTGGGATCCAATCTAGGTTTCTAATCAAACGGATAACCGCAGACGAATAAAAACAATGCTCACTTTGAGGGTCGTGAGGCCCGAAGAGCGGCGGCAAGTTACATGGAACTGCTGCGCGGTTGTTGTCCCGAAGCGAAAATGGAATCAGGGTCACTGAAATGGAAAACATCGTCGTCGCTGACAAAGCAACTTCTCAGCTCACTGCCACTACCTGGGGCGATCTGGCCCTCAATCACCCCTCTGTCGTTCAGATGCCTGTTGCGCCTGACCGGGTTGCCTCGGCGAGCCGCAGTGGACAGGACCTGGTGGTCAATCTCAAGAATGGCGAACACATCAAGGTCGCCAACTTCTTCAATACCGGACCGGACGGCGTCCACAGCGACATGGTGTTTCAAGGCGACGACGGCGCGCTGTGGCAAGCCCAGTACGACGCGCAAGTGTTCAAGGGCTTTACTTTCGAAGAAGTCTCTTCCATTGACGAGTTGATTGCCGGTGCCGGTGTCGTGGGCAGCGCTACGCCTACTTGGGCGATTGCCGGATTGGGGTTGCTCGGCGCGGGCGGCGCTGCTGCGGCAGCAGGTGGAGGCGGTGGTGGAGGCGGCAGCGGAGGTGGCGCCGCGTCCCCCGATACGACAGCGCCCGATGCCCCCACAGGACTCGGCTTGTCCGCTGACGGTCTGTCGTTGAGTGGCCTGGGCGAAATAGGGTCGCGAGTCACCGTGTACGATGCCGCCGGGAACGTGCTGGGCTCCGGAACGGTAGGCAGCGACGGCCGTTTTCAGGTCGTTCTCAATGCACCGCAGACCAATGGGCAAGCACTGGATGTGACGCTGACCGACGCAGCCGGGAACGTCTCGACGCCAGGCTCCGTAACCGCGGTGGACACTACTGCCCCCAACGCACCCGGTAATCTGACGTTATCAGCAGACGGTCAGTCTCTGACCGGCACCGGCGAACCTGGCAGTAACGTGATCATCCGCGATGCAGCGGGCAACGTCCTGGGCACTGCTGTGGTGGGCAGCGACGGAACCTTCCAGGCCGTGCTCAATGCGCCACAAACCAATGGGCAGACGCTGGACGTCACCCTCACCGACGCAGCCGGGAACGTCTCGACGCCAGGCTCGGTGACCGCGGCAGACACCACTGCGCCTGCGGCACCAGGCAGTCTGGCTGTCAATGCGAATGGCACTGCCCTGAGCGGCACCGGTGAGGCCGGTGCAACGATTCAGGTACGGGCAGCAAATGGCACCTTGCTTGGAACCGCTACGGTTGCCGCTGATGGCACGTTTAACGTGACATTGAATCCCCCGCAGACCGATGGCCAATCGTTAACGGTCATCGCCATCGATGGGGCGGGTAACAGCTCGGCACCGGCCCAGGCCCAGGCGCCCGATACGGACGTCACGACACCGGGCAATGGCGATGTCACGGCACCGGACTCCCCTACAGGTGTCGCGATAAGCGGCAGCGGCGCACTGGTCAGCGGACACGGCGAAGCAGGCAGCACCGTCAACATCATCGACGCCAACGGCGTGTTGCTGGGGACCGGCATCGTCGGCGCTGACGGCACCTTCAGTGTCGGGCTGAATCCCGCGCCGCATAACGGTCAGGTCCTGCAGGTGACCCTGACTGACGCGGCCGGCAACGTCTCTTCAAATGTGCCGCTGCAGGCGCCCGACACCACCGCTCCGGCGCAGCCGGGCACGCTCGTCCTGTCGGCGGACGGCTTGACGCTGACCGGTGTCACCGAAGCTGGCGCACGGGTGCTGGTTCGCGATGCCTCAGGCGCGGTGATCGGATCGGCACGCGCCGGTCTGGATGGCACGTTCAGCGTGACGTTGTCGAGTGCCCAGACCAATGGCGAACACCTGGACGTCAGCGCCACTGACGCCGCCGGCAACACATCCTCCACGCCACTGACAGCCGCCGACACCACCGCCCCCGATCAGGTCACCAACGTGGTGATCAGCGCCAACGGTGCGCTGCTGTCTGGCAATGGCGAAATCGGGGCAACCGTCACCGTGCTTAACGCAGGCGGAACGGCAATCGGCACCGGTACTGTCGGCGCTAACGGCACGTTTCTGATCACGCTGACCAGCGCGCCAACCCCTGGCGAGCAACTGCAGATTATCCAGACCGATGCCGCAGGCCATCCTTCGCCGGCGCTCGACGTGACCGCACCCGATAACGCCGGGCCGGCGACGCCTGGAAACCTCGCGCTGGATGCGACCGGAGCGCAACTGACGGGCACCGGAACGGCCGGAAATCTCATCGAGGTACGTGATGCCCAAGGCAACGTGCTGGGAAGCACAGTGGTCGGGAACGACGGCACCTTTACCCTGACACTTACGACACCGCAGGCCAACGGTGAAGTGCTCAATGTCATCGCCACCGACAGCAGTGGCGAAAGCTCGGTGAGCGTACCGTTGACAGCGCCGGACATCACCGGGCCGCTGGCTGCCACTGATCTCGCCGTGGCGCAGGACGGCCTTTCGGTCACCGGTCGTGGCGAGCCTGGAGCAACGATCACCATCAGCAACGCTCAGGGTACTGTGCTCGGCACCGGCACCGTCTCTGCGACCGGCGCGTTCTCCGTGGTCCTGAATGCCGCGCAGACCAACGGTCAGGCGTTGCAGGTCGTGCTGACGGATGCCGTTGGAAATCCTTCGGCTTCGGCCCCCGTGGTTGCCGGGGATCTGGACGGGCCGCTGCAGCCTGATGGTCTCTCGCTCAGCAGCAATGGGACGTTACTCAGCGGTCACGGTGAAGCGGGATCGAGGATCACCGTCACCGACGCCAACGGTAACGTGCTCGGCACCGCCAGCGTCGCCGCCGACGGTTCATTCAGCGTGACCCTCAGCAGTGCGCAGAATAACGGGCAGACGTTATTGATCACCGCCAGCGACAGCGCCGGGAACCCTGCGGCACCGGTTCCCTTCACAACGCCCGATACCCAGGCACCGGCGGCGTTGACCAACGTTGCGCTGGATACATCGGGCGTTGTGCTCACGGGTACGGGCGAACCCGGTGCTGCTGTGACCGTGCGTGATGCACTCGGCACCGTGATCGGCTCGGGAAGTGTCGGGCCAAACGGCACCTTTACGCTCAACCTCACCACAGCGCAAACCGACGGGCAGTTGCTGCAGGTCACCCAGACCGACGTCGCGGGCAATCCGTCCACACCGGTGCCGGTCAATGCGCCTGACTTGAGCGTGCCTGCGCCGGTGACCAACGTCGACATCTCTGCCAATGGTGCGGTGGTCACCGGTAATGGTCAGATTGGCGCGACGGTGACGGTGACCGATGCCTCTGGCAATGCATTGGGCACAGCGGTGGTGGGCGCAAACGGGCGCTTCGAGGTCACGCTTTCCAGCCCGCAGATCAACGGCCAGGTGTTGAATGTGAGTCAGGCGGACGGTTCGGTGACCCCATCGACGCCAGTGCCTGTCGATGCCCCGGACATTCAGGCACCCGACGCGCCTGGCAACCTTACCCTGGACAACGCAGGCGTTCTGCTGAGCGGGCAAGCCGAGCCGGGTGCGACCGTGTACGTGCGGGATCAGAGTGGCAACCTGTTGGGCACTGCCACGGCAGATACCACAACCGGTGCCTTCCAGGTGACGCTGTCGCCCGCTCAGAGCAATGGTCAGACGGTACAGGTCACACAAACCGATACGCATGGAAACCTGTCGGCTTCTGCCCCGCTGACCGCACAGGACACAACGCCTGCCGATGCGCCGAGCAACGTGGCGATCACTGCGGACGGACATTATGTTTCGGGCAACGGCGTCGCCGGCGACACCATCGAAGTCCGCAGCGCGAACGGCACGCTGCTCGGGACAGCCGTGGTCGCAGCAAACGGCAGCTTCACCGTCACCCTGACCAGCCCTCAACAAAACGGCGAAACGCTGAATGTGACGCAGGTCGACGCCAGTCAGATCCCTTCGGCTGCGAACAGCGTTACCGCCCCTGACATTACCGCGCCGCTTGCGCCCACTGACCTGGCCGTCGACGCCAACGGCGTATTGACCGGCACCACCGAAGCCGGCGCCACCGTCAACGTGCTGGATGCCAACGGCAACCTGCTGGGCACGACAACGGCCGGGCCAAACGGCGGGTTCACCTTTAACCTGCCAGGCACACTCACTAACGGTCAGTGGGTGCAGGTCGTCGTTTCCGACGGCACCCATGACTCACTCCCGGTCAGCACTCAGGCGCCCGACACCACGCCCCCGCCCCCAGTGGCCAACCTCGCCGTCAGCCCGGACGGCTCTCAGGTGTCCGGTACCGGCGAGCCGGGAACCACCATCACCATCACCGCTCCCGGCAATGTGGTGATCGGGACTGGCGTTGTCGGGAACGACGGTGTCTTCGTCATCGGTCTGAACCCACCTGCGCAAAACGGCAGCATCAGCACGGTCATCAGCACGGACAGCAGCGGCAACCCCTCCACGGCGGTCCCCCTGCCCGGTCCTGACGGTACTCAGGTGGCCACGCCCACGGACCTGGCCATCAGCAGCGACGGCTTTACCCTGACCGGTGCCGGCACGCCTGGTACCACGGTCAATGTCCTTGCGGCAGACGGGACGAATCTGGGATCAGGCACCGTCAACAGCCTGGGTCGCTTCACCATCTTCATGCGCTTCGCCCAGCTGAATGCACAGACCTTGCACGTCACTGCCAGCGACGCCAGTGACCACAACTCGGTACCCGGCACGGTGGTTGCCGCTGACTCGACAGCGCCTGACGCACCCTCGGACCTGACCATCAACGCCAACGGCAGCGCGGTGACGGGCAAAGGTGAAGTCGGTGCTACCGTCACGATTACCGACAGTAGCGGCAACGTCTTGGGTACAGGCGTGGTTGCCAGCACCGGTAACTTCAGCATTGTCCTCAACCCTGCTCAGCTCAACGCGCAACCCCTGACGGCGACCCAAAGCGATGCGGCGGGTAACAGTTCGCAACCGGGCAGCGTGATCGCGCCGGACCTGCAAGCACCGAATGCCGCGACCGGTTTGTCCATCAACAGTGTCGGGACCGTGATCAGTGGCCAGGGTGAAGCGGGCGCCACCGTCACCGTTCGCGATGCGGCGGGCAACGTGCTGGCGACCGGAATCGTCGACCAGAGCGGCCAGTTCCAGGTGACGTTGCCGAACGCACAGACCAGCGGCGCGGCGTTGCAGGTCACCCTCACCGATGCGGCGGGCAACACCTCGCCGCAGAGCAACCTGAACACGGTAGACACCACACCACCGGCCCTCGTCCAGAACCTCAACATCAGCGCCAGCGGCAGCACGCTCACCGGCACCGGTGAAGTGGGCGCGACGGTGCGTGTCACCGACAGCAGCGGCACGCTGCTGGGCACCGGTATCGTGGCGGCGGACGGTTCATTCAGCATCACCCTCTCCCCGGCGCCGAACAACGGCCAGACCCTGGACATCAACCAGGTCGACCCCAGCGGCAACGCATCCCCGTCAGTCACCTTGCAGGCGCCTGACATCAGCCCGCCTGCGGCGCTGACTCAAGTCGCGGTCAATGGTGACGGCCTGACCGTCACAGGCCATGGCGAGCCGGGAGCCACCGTTTCGGTGCGCGGCGTGGACGGCACCTTGCTCGGCACCGGTCTGGTCGGGGCGAACGGTTCATTCAATCTCACACTCAGTTCGCCACAGATCAATGCTCAGGTGCTCACCGTCACCCAGGAAGACCCACCGGGCAACGTCTCCACTGCCGTGAATGTGGTATCGGTCGACCTCACAGCGCCTGATGCCCCGGCGGCCTTGAGCCTTAATGGCGCTGGCCTGCAACTGACCGGTAACGCCGAGGCCGGCAGCACCGTCATCGTGCGCGATGCCTCTGGCGGGATAATCGGTACCACCACTGCGGCCGCCAACGGAACGTTTCAGGTCACGCTTGGTTCGCCGCAACTCAATGGTCAGGCGCTGACCGTGACCGCCACTGATGCGGCAGGCAATGTGTCGACTTCGGCAGCCTATGTGGCGGGTGACACCACAGCCCCGCTGGCGGTGAGCAATCTGGCCGTCACGGCGGACGGTCTGTCACTGGCCGGTCACGGTGAAGCGGGCGCGACCGTGGTGGTGCGCGACGCCAGCGGAAACCAGTTGGGCACTGCAACCGTCAATGCCAATGGCAATTTCAGCCTGTCACTGACACCGGGCGCCTCAGCCGGCACCGTGCTCAATGTCATCCAGACCGACGCGGCGGGTAACGCATCGCCGCAAGCCGCCGTCACCGCGCCGGGCAATCTGGCGGAACCGGCACCGGCCAATCTCGCCTTGAGTGCCGACGGTCTTACCTTGACAGGTACCGCCACGGCCGGCAGTACGGTGAGCATACGCAGCCCATCCGGCACCTTGCTGGGGACCGCGCTGGTCGCCAGTGACGGTACGTTCAGCGCCACGCTGGGTACGCCGCAACTCAATGGCGAGCAACTGTCGGCGACCGCGACGTCGAGCGACGGCATCAATTCCTTGCCCACCGGTTACACCGCCGCAGACATCACCGCCCCGGCGCCACTGAGCAACCTTGTGCTGACCGCCGACGGCGCGGTGCTTACCGGCCATGGCGAAGCAGGC
The DNA here is from genome assembly GCF_039697315.1 of Pseudomonas abietaniphila. Taxonomy (NCBI): domain Bacteria; kingdom Pseudomonadati; phylum Pseudomonadota; class Gammaproteobacteria; order Pseudomonadales; family Pseudomonadaceae; genus Pseudomonas; species Pseudomonas abietaniphila. The sequence continues at coordinate 577,138 of NZ_CP155619.1, forward strand.
TCGACTGTGACGGTGATGGGCGCTGGTGGCGTGATTCTGGGTAACGCACTGGTCGCCGCCAACGGCACCTTCAGCCTGACGCTCACCACGCCGCAAATTGCAGGGCAAACACTGAACCTGAGCCAGACCGATGCGGCCGGGAACGAATCCACCAGCGTGAACCTTGTGGCAAGGGACCTCGTTGCGCCCGATGCGCCGGCCGCGCTGGCGGTCAGCAGCGACGGCAGCGTGCTCTCCGGGACCGGGGAAGCAGGCGCGACGGTCAACGTCTTCAGTGCCTCCGGCGCATTGTTGGGGTCCGGTAGCGTCCGGCTCGACGGCAGCTTCCAGATCACCCTCACAACCCCTCAGGCCAACGGTCAGACGCTCGCTGTCACCCTGACCGATGCCGCCGGGAATACCTCGGCCACCACCAACCTGGTCGCCGTCGACACCACCGCTCCCGCCGCACTCACCCAATTGGGCATCTCCAGCGACGGCGCTACGTTGACCGGACATGGCGAGGCCGGTGCAACGGTGACCGTCACCGACTCGGACGGCACCGTACTGGGCACGGTCGTGGTAGGCAGCACCGGGACATTTACCCTCGTCCTGGCCAACCCGCTGACCAATGCCGAAGTGCTGACGCTGGTGCAGACGGACACCACAGGCAACGTGTCGCCCACTGCGACCCTGGTAACGCCGGACTTCACGCCGCCTGACCCTCTGGCCAACGTCGACATCAATGCGGCGGGCGCGGTGGTGACCGGTAGCGGTGAGCCCGGGGCGACGGTCACCGTCAAAGACCCTGCCGGTAATGTGCTCGGCACCAGCGTGGTGTTGGCCGATGGCTCGTTCAGCGTCACCTTGAGCACACCGCAGATCAACAACCAGATCCTCAGCGTGCAGCAGGCCGACCCTCCGGGCAACGTCAGCGCAGCAGTGCCGGTGACCGCGCCTGACCTGACGCCTCCTCCAGTGCCGACGCAACTGCTGTTCAACGCAGACGGCGGCGTGCTGAGTGGCAGCGGCGAAGCCAACACGACCGTGCGTATCACGCTGGCTGATGGCACTCAGGTCGGCACCGGTTCGGTCGACGCCAGCGGACATTTCCTGATAACGCTCACGCAAGGACAAACCAACGGCGAGCAAGTCTTCGTGGTGCTCACCGATGCCAAAGGCAATGTGTCGGCGGCGGGCACTCTGTTCGCTCCGGATACCACCGCGCCGAACGCAGTGGCCAACCTGACGATCGATGATGCAGGCCGAGTCGTCAGCGGCACCGGTGAAGCAGGCGCGGCCATCGTCGTCAGCGACGCGGCGGGTAATGTTCTCGGTACTGCAACGGTCAGCGCGGGCGGCACCTTTACGCTCACGCTTTCGGTGCCTCAGCTCAATGGCGAGACGCTTTCGGTCATTCAACGGGACACGGCCGGGAACCCTTCGACACCCGCGACCATCGACGCGCCGGACATTACGGCGCCTGCCCTGCCCGTCGTCACCGGGCTGAGTGCCGATGGCGTGACCCTGACCGGCACCGGGGAAGCCGGGGCAACGATCCTGGTGACCAGTGCAACCGGCGCAGCGCTCGGCACTGCGACGGTCAATCCGGACGGTACATTCAGCGTCACCTTGGGATCACCCCAGCTCAACGGGCAGGTGCTCACCCTGACGCAGACCGATGTGGCCGCCAACGTCTCCGGCAACGTCACCTATCCAGTGCCGGACGTGACCGATCCAGCGCCGGTTGGCAACCTCGCCGTCAGCTCGAATGGCCTGGTCCTGACGGGTACAGGAGAAGCTGGCGCCACCGTGACAGTTTCCTTCCAGGGCGTCTCCCTGGGCTCTGCAACCGTTGCGGCCGACGGCACGTTCAGCGTCGACCTGTCGACGGCTCAGCTCAACGGTCAATTGCTGTCAGTGGTTCAGGTGGATGCCGGGACCAACGATTCAGCGCCAGTCACCGTCAATGCCCCGGATATCACTGCCCCTCTGCTGCCAACTGTCACCGAACTGACGGGGGGGACTGTACTGACCGGCACCGCCGAGGCAGGCAGCACCGTGACCGTGACGTCGGCAAGTGGCGTGTTGCTGGGGTCGGCCACAGCGCTGGCTGACGGCACCTACACCGTCAATTTGAATGCATCACAGACCAACGGCGAGACCCTGTTGGTGACGGCGACCGATGCCTCGAGTAACACATCGGTCACACTGGGCTTTGTTGCGCCCGACACCACCGATCCGGACCCGGTCAACACGCTGTCGATCAACCCGGATTACACCCAACTCGCCGGTCGTGGCGAAGTCGGCGCGACCGTGACGGTCAGCGTCAACGGTGCGGAGGTCGGGACCGGGACCGTGGGGGCCAACGGCACCTTTGTCATCAACCTGACCGGCGTCGCTGCCAATCAGACACTGTCCGTTGTTCAGACCGATGCCGCGGGCAATGACTCCACCGCCTCCACGCTCGTGGTGCCCCTCACACCTCCACCGGGTGCTCCGGACAACCTGGTCCTTACGCCAGACGGCGTGACACTGACCGGGACCGCAGCCAGCGGTGCCACCATCAACGTGTACAACGCGAACGGCACTCAAGTGGGCACAGGCACCGCAGGCATCGACGGCACCTTCACGGTGACGCTCAGCCCGGCGCAAACCAATGGCCAGATTCTGGACGTCACGGCGAGCACGGTGCTCGGTGGTTCTTCCGTGCCGAGCGAGGTCACGGCGGGCGACACCACGGCGCCGGTGCCGCTGACCGATCTGGCCATCAACGCGACGGGAACGACCGTCACTGGACGCGGCGAAGTCGGCGCGACGGTCACCATCACCTCCGCAAACGGAACGGCGCTGGGAACCGCTGTGGTCGGCGCAAACGGCACCTTCAGCGCGCAACTCAACAGCGCTCAAGCCAATGGACAAATCCTTAACGCGTTCCAGACAGACCCCGCAGGTAATCCGTCGACCACGCTGAATGTCACGGCGCCGGATATCACCGCGCCGAGTGCGCCCTCCGCGCTCGGCCTGAATGGCACCGGTCTGCTGTTGACGGGCCTGGGTGAGGCCGGCGCCACGGTGACCGTGCGCAGCGCGGCAGGCCTGGTGCTGGGCACCGGAATCGTGGCGGCGAACGGCACCTTCTCGGTGACGCTGAACACCGCACAACTCAACGGCCAGCCGTTGACCGTGAGTCAGGCCGATGCTGCTGGCAACGTCTCGGCATCGACGGGTTTGAACGCAACCGACACCACCCCGCCGGCCGGGTTGAGCAACCTCGCGCTCAACGCCGGTGGCTTGCAACTGAGCGGAACCGGCGAGCCGGGTGCGACCGTCAGCGTGACCAACGCCGCAGGCCAGGTGCTGGGCACCGCGCTGGTGGGTGCCGGTGGCAGCTTCACCGTGCAACTGTCCAGCGCGCAGCTCAACGGGCAGTCACTCAACGTGCAACAGGCGGACCCTGCCGGAAATCTCTCGCCTGTTACGAATCTGGTTGCCGCCGATATACAAGCGCCCACCGCCCCGACCGGCCTGACACTGGCGGCCAATGGTCTGACGGTGAGTGGCAGCGGCGAAGCGGGCGCGACGGTCAACGTCTACAGCGCGGGCGGCGCGTTGCTGGGCACCGGCACCGTGGGCAGCGGCGGGACGTTCAACTTCAACCTGACTTCGGCCGCGCAACTGGACGGGCAGCCGCTGACGGTTCGTCTGGTGGACGGCGCGGGCAATGTCTCCGCGGCGGGCAGCCTGACAGCGCCCGACACCACCGCGCCCGGCGCGCCAACCGGTGTTGCCATCAACGGCAGCGGTACCGTGTTGACGGGACTGGGTGTAGCAGGCTCGACCGTGACCGTACGCAGTGCGACAGGCGTTGTTCTCGGCACAGGCACCGTGGCAGCCAACGGCAGTTTCTCGGTCGCCCTGGCCGCTGCGCAGATCGACAACCAGGTACTGACCGTGACCCAGGCCGACCCGACCGGAAACGTCTCGGTATCGGCGACGGCAATCGCACCGGACCTGACCGCTCCCGTCGCGCCGACCACGCTGCTGGTCAGCGGCGACGGTCTGACGGTCAGTGGCACCGGGGAGGCCGGCTCCACGGTGACCATCAAGTCCGCCAGCGGCACCGTGCTCGGCACAGCGGTCGTTGGCAGCACCGGGGTGTTCAGCGTCGGGCTCAATGCGGCGCAGATCAACGGTGAGAAATTGTCCGTCAGCCTCACCGACACCCATGGCAACGTGTCGGTAGCGACCGTCGTCACGGCGCCCGATATCGACGTCAACGCGCCCGTGGTGGCCAGCGATAATCTGGCCACCGCCACGGTGATCATCGCGCCGGTCAAGGTCACGCAGAACTTCTCCGACTCTTTTGCCACCCTGCTGTCCGGCTTCTCGAAAACCTTCACCTTCACCGTCGCCAGCGGCACCAGCGTCGACCCAACGCTGACCCTGACCACGGGCAGCCTGGTCTCGTTGCTCGACGGCGTTTCCTACACGCTGCAAGTCAAGAGCGCCAGCGGCGCCTGGGTCACGCTGGACGTCAATGGCAGCGGTGGACTGCTCGACCTGATCGCCATTGCCGGTCAGGGTGTGCGGGTCAATATCGGCGACCTGCTGGGGGGCGACTATCGCCTGATCGTGGCCAGCTCCGGGATCGGATTGCTGACCACCGTCACCACTCAACTGCAACTGGATATCACCAGCCTGACGCAGTTCACCGGAACGGCCGGTGCTGCGATCACCGGCAACGTGATCAGCGACGTCGGCACCGACGGTCAGGTCGACCAGACCGGCCCTGACCAGGGCGCCTTGCTGCAGATCCAGAAAAACGGCAGCTATGTGGCGGCAGGGGGCGGCACGACCGTGCAGGGCCTGTACGGCACGCTGACCATCGACGCCAGCGGCAACTACAGCTACAAACCCAATGGCAGCCTGAGCAGCGTCGGCAAAGTGGATGTCTTCAACTACCAGCTGGTGCACGCGAACGGCCTGAGCGACACCGCCACGCTGTACGTTCGCATCGACAGTCCACAAGCGGCCGAGATCTGGAGCAACACCAACCTCGCCAGTCCGGCCTTGCTGGTGGACGCCACCAACGATATCGCCCACACGGGCATCACGCTGGTCAACCAGGAGACCACCACCAACTCGGCCTTGGGCAGCTTCAGCGTTTTGCTGGGCGGCAGCAGCGGTACCTACACGACAAGTGTCGGGGCCAATACCGTCAGTGACCTCACGGTCGTGGTCAACGCCAGTAATCTGTTGAGCCTGCTGAGTTCGGTGACGGTCAGTCTGTACAAGCTCAACACGGCCACCGGCCAATATGTGCTGGTGAAAAGCTACGGCGGCGGCTCGCTGCTCAACCTGGGGGGTGGCAACTACGGCATCCAGTTCGACGATCAAACCTCCGGCAGCTATCAGGTCAAAGTGGCCGTTGGCGGTCTGGGAGTGGGGAGCACGATCAACACCAGCCTTATCAACGTCGCCACCTCGACTAACCAGTTCGTGGTAGGCAGTTACACCCCTGTGGCGGGCAACCTGCTCACTGACACAGCGGGTGCCGGTGCAGACGTACTCGGCTCGGCCTACACCGTGCTGAGCGTGCAGCAGGGCGGGACGTTCGTTACGCCGGGCTACAACGGCACGACCCTCGTGGGCACCTACGGTTCGTTACTGGTGCATGCCGACGGCAGCTACGTCTACACACTCAATCCCGGTCAGAGCAGTGCGGTCATCGGGCACCAGGATGTGTTCACCTATCAGCTGACCCATCCCAATGGCAGCACGGATACCGCTACGTTGACCGTGGACCTGGACGCGGCCGGCGCCGTGGCCAGCACGTCCTTTGCGGCTCTGGCCAGCGTCGATGATCACAGCGCCGCGTCTCTGGCGACAACGGCCGCCGTTGCGGGCACCGAGCTGATTCAGGGCACCGACGGCAACGACACCCTCGACGGGTCCCACGGCGGCGCCGTGACCCTGCAAGGCGGTGCCGGTAACGACACGCTGATCATCGGCGACCAGCACTTTGCGTCAGTGGACGGCGGTACCGGCACCGACACGCTGCTGTGGGCCGGTGGCGACGCGACGATCAATCTGGGCGATCTGCAGAGCCGGATTCACAACATCGAAGTGCTGGACCTGAACCACACCAGCGCCGTCGCGCTGACGGTAAACCTGGCGGATCTGGTGGCGATCACTTCATCTGACAACAACACCCTGCTGATCAAGGGCGACAGCAAGGACAGCGTACACATGACCGACACCTGGGTGGCCGACGGCACCCACCAGGCGGACGGCATCGACTACACCCAATACACACCGCAGGAGGACCCGAGTCACCATTTGTGGGTACAGAACGGCATTCAGGTTGTTTGATATCCAGGGAAGTCTGACCGCAGTCAGTAAGGAAACCATGTGAAGTTAGTGCGCCGTCACCCATGGCCGATGGTCCTGCTGACCATCGGCTTGCAGCACATGATCAACCTGCCCGCCTGGGCAGACGAATACATCGATCCGGGGCTGCGCAGCATCAGCCCTTCCCGGCTGCAACAGCAACCGGGGGACAAACAACCGCAGCCCCGTAGCGGTAAATCGCCCGTCGCCGCTGTACCAGGCAAGGAGGACACACAGACACTGGGCCTCGAACAGGCCGTGAGGCTGGCAGTGGACTGGCACCCCAGCATTAGCGAGGCCATCGGCACGCTGTATCAGCAGGCCGAAGGCATTAACGTGGCCGAGGCCGGTTATTACCCGCAGATCGCCGGCGGCATCAAGGGCGGGTACAACAGTGGCTATGGCAGTGACGCCAGCAGCCAGTCGGTGAGCATTTCCCTGAAGCAGATGCTGTACGACTTCGGCAAGGTTTCAAATGCTGTCGAGGCGGCCCGGGCCAAGGCCGCACGCAGTCAGGCGAGCATTCTGCTGGCGATCGATCAAGTCGTTCGGGACACCGCCTTCGCGTATGTAGAGGTTCAGCGCTATCAGCGTTTGATCGACATTGCCCGCCAGCAGATTCAAGGGATTGGCGGGATTGTCGATCTGGCAAAACAGCGCAGCGACATGGGCGCCAGTACCCGCTCCGATGTGGTTCAGGCACAGTCCCGCGCCGAGGGCGGCATGGCGACCTTGCAGGAGTACAAGGCGCAATACGCGCGGTGGCAGGCGACGCTTGGCAATCTTCTGGGGCGACAGACGTCTCCGCAAGTGACGGACGCCTTCCCGGACTCGCTGAATCAGTCCTGCAACACACCCGTGATTACCGATGCCCTGCCCGCCGTGCTGCAGGCAGCCGCCCAGCGCACCCAGGCCCAGGCCGAACTCGCTCAGGCCAAGGCCGAGGCGTATCCGACGCTGTCGCTGGAGCCCTCGTTCAACCAGTACCTGGACAACAATTACAACAATCAGAACCCGGCCATCGACCGTACTCAGGTCGGGATTTTCCTCAATCTCGAAGTGCCCATTTACCAGGGTGGCGCCATCAGTGCCCGCAGCCGGGCTGCCGGTTATGCGCTGACCGCTGCCGATTCCGCCGAAGACGCCGCTCGCTTACAGGCGCGCCAGGGCTTGAGCGAATCTCAGGCCCAGACGTCCGGCCTGACACGTCGTCTCAACTCACTGGAGTTTCGCGAAACCACGATAAAGGAAGCCCGTGAGCTGTACGGCAAGCAATACCTTGAGCTCGGCACGCGCCCCTTACTGGATCTGCTCAATGCCGAGCAGGAGATTCACCAGTCGCGCTTCGATCTGGCCAACACTCAAGCCGACCTGCGCCGCCTGCAAATCGATTGTCTGTACAACAGTGGCGCGTTGCGCCGGGCATTCGGTATCGATCACAGCACCATCCAGCATGTGGAGATCCTGCCATGACCGATCCCATCGTCATCGCTCAACCTGTGCAGGCCGACGCGGCGCGTCAGGATTATTCGCCCTGGCTGGAGGCCGTGCTCAAAGTCGCACGGCATTACCGACTGGACGTGTCGCCGGAAAGCGTGCGCCTGGCGTCGATCCACAGCGAGGGCCGGGTCGAGGAAGTAGTCCGGCACATGGCGCGTCAGGCCGGGCTCAGCGTCAAGTTCGCCGATTACGACCACAAAAGCCTGAGCCGCTGGCGCACGCCGCTGGTGGTGCAATTGCAGGACGGCCAGGTCGGGGTCATCGAAAGCGTCAGTGAAACCGGCGAGCTGGGCATTGCCTACAGCGGCGACCAAGGCCTGCAAAGCCGCATCGAACCCGCTGCTCTGGCCGACCAGGCCGTGCGCACCGTAATTCTGCGTCCGATCCAGCCGCTGAGCGATGTGCGCACCAACGATTACATCAAACCCTACGACGAGCACTGGTTCAGACGCATCGTGCTCAGCGACCTGCGCCCCTACAGCCAGGTCATGCTCGCCTCACTGGTGGCCAACCTGCTGGGCATGGCCGGCGTGCTGTTTTCGATGCAGGTCTATGACCGGGTGATTCCCGCGGAATCGCTGCCGACCCTGTACGTGCTGTTCGGCGGTGTGATGCTGGCGCTGCTGTTCGATTTCGTGATGCGCATCATGCGCCTGCGCATTACCGACATTCTCGGCAAACGCGCCGACTTGCGGGTTTCCGATCTGGTCTTCGGCCACGCTCTGCGTCTGCGCAATTCGGTGCGCCCAAAATCCACCGGCTCGTTCATCTCGCAGTTGCGTGAGCTGGAGCAAATCCGCGACCTGATCACGTCCAGCACCGCCACGGCCCTGGCCGACATGCCGTTCTTCTTCCTGTTTTTGCTGGTGTTCTACCTGATCGGCGGCCCCTTGGTGCTGATTCCCCTGCTCGCGCTGGTCGCCATGGTAGTGCCGGGCATTCTGGCGCAACACCGGTTGGCGAAACTGGCCAACGAATCGATGCGCGAAGCTGCGTTGCGCAACGCGATGCTGGTGGAAAGCGTTCAAGGCATGGACGACATCAAGGCCTTGCAGGCCGAGCAGCGTTTCCAACAGCAGTGGAACCACTACAACGCCGCCTCCGCCGACAGCAGCCTGCGGCTGCGTACGTTAACCAACAGTTTGGTGACCTGGACCCAGAACGTTCAGGGCGGCGTCTTCGCGGTGGTCATCGTGTTCGGTGCGCCGATGGTGATTGCCGGCGACCTCACCACCGGCAGCCTGGTGGCGGCGTCGATCCTGTCGTCGCGGATGATGGGCCCTATGGCACAACTGACCCATGTGTTGACCCGCTGGCAGCAGGCCAAGGTCGCGTTGCAGGGGCTGAACCGGATCATGCAGATGCCGGTGGATCATCCCGAAGGCAGCCAGCGCGTGCACCTGCCCGCGATTCGCGGCGAGTACCGGATGCGTCAATCGGGTTTTCGTTACAGCGAAGAGTCATCGCCAGCGCTGAGCAATATCGACCTGAAGATACGCCCCGGCGAACGGATCGCCATTCTCGGCCGTAACGGCGCAGGCAAGTCGACCCTGCTTCAGGCACTGGCCGGCGCCATGGACCTGAGTACGGGCGAAACCACACTGGACGGCATCGCCCTCGCCCACATCGACCCCGCCGACCTGCGTCGCGACGTCGGCCTCATGTCGCAGCAGGCGCGGCTGTTTCACGGCACTCTGCGCGACAACATTACCCTCGGCGCCGGCCAGGCCAGCGATCAGGAAATCATCGCGGCGCTCGCCGTCACCGGCGCACTGGATTTCGTGCGGCAGATGCCCAAGGGCATGGACCACCTGATTCTCGAAGGTGGCCTGGGGCTGTCGGGCGGGCAACGCCAGAGCCTGCTGCTTTCGCGGCTGTTGATCCGTCAACCGCAGGTCCTGTTGCTGGACGAACCCACCGCCTCGCTGGACGACATCACCGAGCGCCTGCTGCTGGAAAAACTCGCGACCTGGTGCACCGGCAGAACGCTGGTCGTCGCCACTCACCGGGTCAGCGTGCTGCAACTGGTGGAGCGCATCATCGTGCTGGACAACGGCCGGATCGTGATCGATGACCACCGCGACGCCGCACTCGCGCGCTTGCGGCAACCCCAAGGAGCACAGGCATGAAAGCGTTGACGGCCGAACACGCGCCGAGGTTGCCGGACCCGATCACCTACCTGGACGGTCGCGACGAGCGCAGCATTGCCGGGGGCGTCCGTGTCATCTGGGGCTGCGCAGTGATGATCGCGTGCTTCCTGGCCTGGGCGGCCTGGTTCGACGTGGTCGAAGTGTCGACCGGCACCGGCAAGGTGGTCCCCAGTTCCCGGGAGCAAGTGATCCAGTCCATGGAAGGCGGCATCATTAAGGAAATGAACGTCACTGAAGGTTCGCTGGTGGAGCGCGGCCAGGTGCTGGCTCAGCTCGATGCGGTGAAAACCGAATCCAACGTGGGGGAAAGCGAAGCCAAATATCGGGCGGCACTGGCCAGCGTCAATCGGCTGCAGGCGGAAGTCAGTGAAAAACCGCTTTCGTTCGACGCTTCGCTCAAGGGCTTCCCCGAACTCGTCCGCGCCGAAACCGAGCTGTACACCACCCGGCGCAAGGGTCTGCAGGACACACTGGACGGCATCCAGAGTTCACTGAAACTGGTGCGCAGCGAGCTGGAGATCACCGAGAACCTGGCAAAGATCGGCGCGTCGAGTCGGGTTGAAGTGCTGCGTTTGAACCGGCAGCGCTCGGAGCTTGAACTCAAGGCCACCGAAGCCCGTTCCGATTACATGGTGCGCGCACGCGAAGACTTGGCCAAAGCCAACGCCGAAGCGCAGATGTTGGTCGCGGTGATTCGCGGACGTAACGACTCACTCGCCCGTCTGACTTTGCATTCGCCGGTGCGCGGCATCGTCAAGGACATCGAAGTCACCACCCTTGGCGGCGTGGTTCCACCGAACGGGAAACTGATGCAGATCGTGCCGCTGGACGAACAACTGCTGATCGAAGCGCGAATCTCACCGCGCGACATCGCCTTCATTCACCCGGATCAGGAAGCCAAAGTGAAGATCACTGCCTACGACTACTCGATCTACGGCAGTCTCGACGGCAAGGTCGTGACCATCTCCCCGGACACCATCCAGGACGAGGTCAAACCCGAAATCTTCTACTACCGCGTTTACATCCGCACGGACTCCGATGTACTGCGCAACAAGGCCGGCAAAACGTTCGCCATCGTGCCCGGCATGATTGCCACGGTGGATATCCGCACCGGCCAGAAGACGGTGCTGGATTACCTGATCAAGCCACTGAACCGTGCCCGCGAAGCGTTGCGCGAGCGTTGATCAACGACTGGCAAGATGCGGCGGCGCGGTCACCGGCCTGGCCTGCGCCAGGTAACGGCCCCACTCGCGATTGATCTCGGCATAGGGCAGAAAAATGCTGACCCGAGGCTGGTTGGCAAGGTCGGGACGTTTGAGTGCGGCCAGATCGCTGGACGACAGGAACGCCACGGTGATCCCGACAACCTTGCCATCGGCGGCGAACACCGGCCCGCCCGACATGCCTTTGGCAACCGGGCCATCATGGGTGCCATAGAGCACGTTGCCCTCTTTGGTGTCCAGACGCACCATCGCTGGCAAGGCATGACCACTGCCCTTCACCGACATGTACAGCGAGTTGTAACCCACCGCCGTCACCGCCTCGCCGGGGGTGTATCCACGCCAGAGTGGAACGCCATTGGCCTTGTGCCGGAAAAACTGGATGTCCCCCTGCCCTTGGTAAACCGACCCGGAGACGTAGGGAATATGCTTGACGGTGACGGCGTATTCTTCATTCCACTGCACCGCCGTGCCCATCAGCATGTAGGGAAGCGGTCCGCCGGAGTGGACGACGAACGCTTGGTCGTAGACTGGATCCTGGTTAAAAGCGACTGGCATTCCATTGCACCCGCTGAGCAGCACTGAGGCCGCAACAAGTGACTTTAGGGGGCGCATTTTGCACACGGGGAGTGAGTTGTAGACGGCGCCAATATGTCATTGAGCCATCACTCCTTCAATAGTCTGAGGCTACCTTTAGTCCGAATTCGATACAGTGAGTGCATTGGATCCAACGCCTGCCATGCAGGCATTGGCCAGGTCGGTGGAACACTCAGAAGAACGAATAGGTGTAGTTGAAGATCAGTCGAGTCTGGTCTTGATCCGCAATGCTGGTGCCGCCGCCACGGTACGTCCCATGACGCAGTGTCGTGCCGAAGCCCTTCAAGGGACCTTGTGCCACAACGTAGTCGACCCGCATGTCGGTTTCCCACTCGTGGGTATCCGGCCCGCTGCCGTTGACGGCCTTGGCGTCCACGCCGCGCAGGTAGCCAATCGAAGCCTTCAGGCCAGGCGCTCCAAGGCTTGCGAAATCATAGGTGTATTGGCCGAACGTGGTGGTCTCACCTGCACGCCCAAAGTTGCCGACCACGGCATCGGTGAAGGAGTAGAACGACGCACCGCCCTCGCCTTCGTTGCGACCCCGGCTGTCAGTGACGTTCGCCTGGTTCAACCAGACAAACCCGCCGTTGTCCGACACACGTTGCTGCCCCAGCATCAGGCTGTTGCTGCCCAGGGTGTAGGTGAACATGGCAATGGCCGTATCGTTGTCCACTTCGCCCGGTGTTTTCGCGTAACCACCGTTGTTGTTGAACCGGTAGCCGGCCTGACCGTTGGCGCCGTCCGCGTAGCTCTTGAAATAGCGCAGATCGGTTTTGAAACTTCGCCCTTCGCCCAGCGGCTGGACATGGATCAGGCCGAAAAAGTGCTGGGAGTAATAGTCCTGGAGGTTGGCGTAGTAGTACTGCAAGGTCAGGTTTTTTGTGGCTTTCCAGTCGCCTCCCGCAAACCTGAATGTGTTGCTGTCCTGAGTGCCGCCCGCCACCGACAGGCCTTGGCTGTTGGTCGACGCCCGGCCCCTCGCGCGCTCGATCTGCCCGCCCGTGAGGGTCAGGTTGTCGATTTCTTTCGAGGTAAACATCGCCCCGCCATAGGTCTGCTGCATCAGTCGGCTGTCCGACGCAATGAGGATGGGCAGGTTCGGTGTCAGCGAGTTGCCTAAACGAAACTCGGTCTTCGAAATGCGCGCTTTCGCCGTGGCGCCAAGGCTGCTCCACTCATGCTGCGCCGAGCCGTCACTGTCGCTGGGGGCGAACGTGTTGGTGTCCGGGTGATGGCCTTTGCCACCGTCCAGGTGAAGGCCGGTCAGGCTCAACACATCGACGCCGAAACCGACCGTGCCGTCGGTAAAACCGGAGACGTAATCCAGCCTGAATGCTTGCGCCCATTCGCGCTGGTCCGCACCGCCTTCACGATTATCGGCGTCGTAATAAAAGTTGCGCAGCCCCAGTGTCAGTTTGCTGTCTTCGATGAAGGCGGCATGGGTGATGGGCACCGTTCCCAGTACAGACCCGGCAAGCAGGAAGTTGAGGGAAGTGCTGATGTTTTTAATCACGTTTATTGTCACTCTTATCGTGTGTTGCCGAGAGCAGATGAATTATTTTTTTGAGAGGGCCTTGTGCGTTCGCCATGCCGTTGTGACGAACTTCCGCGAACTCTGTCATTCCGAACCGCGATGAATCACAGGCCTGCACAGGCGCCCGCGCGCAGGTTAAGTCTTTGATGCACCTGCACCTATACGCATGAAGGACAAAGACTTTGTTCAAAACACCTGATAATCATGACACCCAAATTTATTACATGGGGTATCGACTGAAACAACGCGCGAGGGGATAAAACAATGCCCGCCAGCTCGCTAAACTTTCGCTGGGAAGTATGGATTCGGCGGGTTATTGACAACGGCAAACAGCCTCGTCCGTGCAGCCCGCACGGACAGACCGCTGCCCGACTTTAGAGGGCATTCACTCTTCTTCCAGCACTTCATAGGAGTATCGGTTTCTGCCCGCACTCTTGGCCTTGTACATCGCATGGTCGGCATGCTGAATCAGTGCGCCAATGTCGTTACCGTCACGGGGGAACAGGCTCACACCCATGCTGGCGTGGATCTGCACGCGGTGCCCGTCGATAAATAAAGGCAGCTGGAAACACTGATGCAGCTTTTCCAGCAGCGTGACGATTTTCTGTGGGTCCGTGACGTCGCTGAAGAAAATCACGAACTCATCCCCTCCCAGGCGCGCAACACAGTCGGCGTTGTCGCTTGCCGAGGTCAGCAGCTTGGCGACCGCCTGTAACACCAGATCGCCGAAACGGTGCCCGTACTGGTCGTTCATTTCTTTGAAGTGGTCCAGGTCGACAAACAGCAAAGCCATCTTCTTGCCGCTCTCCCGCGCGGACACCAGCGCCTGCTCAAGCTGCTCAAAGCACCTGCGGCGGTTGGGCAGCTCGGTCAGGGGATCGTGCCTCGCCAGGTGTTCGAAAGCCGCCCGGCTGCAGGTCAAGTCATCGAGCTGGCTGAGAATTTCATGTTTCATCGCATGAAAGCGATGCGCCAACACGCCTAGCTCGTCATCTCTGGGCGGCAGTTCACTGATCTTTCGTTCGCGGGAAAACAGCTCGACGGCGTCGGTCATGCTGCGCAGTGGCCGGATCAAGGCGCGCGAGGCGATGAACGCCGCCAGCAACGCCAGTGCGCTGAACAGCAGGGCAATCTGCGCAATGTTGGTCCCAGCACGAGAAGCCTGGGCGAGCACATGGCTTTGTGGCTGTCCCAGCCCAAGCACCACGAACGGTTCGGACGCGTCGTTGTGTGAAAGCCTGACGAACGCCGCCACCAGACGATCCTGCTGCCCTTGTTCGATGCTGCGACTGATCAGGCTGTTGGAGCCGGTTTCCGTAAGGAGGCGTGACACCTCCGGAAATTCGTCCTGCAGAAACAGCCGGCGGCCCTGATCGAAACCGAAGGTGCGCCGATGGTCCGGGTGAATCAGCAAATCGCCCCAGCGGTTGCTCAGGTACACCTGATATTCCTTGGGTAAATCGCTTTGCAGCTGGCTGAATAATTGGTCGAGGTCGACGTTGATCACCAGCAGGGCAAACACCTTGCCGGTTGCGTCCGCGACGGGCGTCGAGACGTGCAGCGTCGGCTTGCCCAGGCCCGAGTGCGCGCCCTGTTCGTGATTGATGACGATCGGCGAAATCCGCACTTCGCCAGGCGCCAGTCGCAAGGTTTCGAATACGTAGGCGTAGTGTCCCTTCTCCTGCAGGTCATCGCCCTCGACCCTGACGATGCTGGGCCCGTCACGGTCCTGCCGCACCAGTTCCAGACCATGGTTCGTGGCGCTGATCAGGCGAATCTGCATGTAGTCGGGATGCGCCAGCAACATCGCGCGAAACGTCTGGGCAAGATCGTCCTGTGTATGCTTGAGCGCTTCCGGGTTTTTGATCTCGCCCAATTCACGCACGTGCGGACTGTTGGTCAAGACCGCAGCATCGAGCGAAATCGTCCGAAGACTGCCGTGCAGGTTGCGCCCCAGCACTTGCACCGACGTCAACAAATCACGCTCGGCCGCGTGCAACAGCATCTCGCGGCTGCTGCTGTAGATGTAATAACCGGCCAGCCCCGTCGGCAGCATGCCGAACAGGGCCATCAGACAACCCAGCTTAAAGGCGATGCCGAATCTCATCGTTGTTCCCTCAATGGCGGACGCTCCCCGGAAACGATCCGCTGCCACAGCGCCGCACGACGCTCGTCGTCTTCCACAGGGCGCAGCCATATCAGGCGGCTTGAAGGGCTGGCGTCCTTGGGTTCCTGCAGGGTGTTGGAGAGATCCTGTCGATCGGTCAACGCCCGACTGACCTCCGGTTCAAGCATGTAGTTGATCCAGAGACTGGCGAGTGCCGGATCCCGCGCGCCCTGGCTGACCGCCCAGCAATCGAGCCAGGCCAGCGCCCCCTCTCGTGGCACCACATACCCCACGTCCACGCCGGCATCGCGCAATTGCCTGAGCTGTTGACGGCCGTAGTTGGCGAAGATCAGTGCAACCGAATGGGTACGGAAGAGCTCGGCGGCCTCTTCGGGCAACGAATAGAAGGTCAGGACATTGCGCCGCAGAGCGATCAGTTTGTCGGTGACCCGTGGAAAGTCAGCCGAGCGTATTTGAAACGGGTCTCCGCCCAGCGCGAGACTCGCCAGCGAAAAGTTATGGTTGCCGGTGTTGAATGCCAACACGCGCCCTTGAAACCTGGGGTCCCACATGGCGTCGATCGACTCCGGCGGCTGACTGAATTGCTTGCGATCATAGATCAGCCCCATATCGGACCATGCGTAGGGAACGGCATAAATCTGGCCGTCGACGACAATGTCGGGGAGGCGTGAATAGTCACGGAAACGCGGAAGCTGGCGGGCCGTGTTCGCGATGCGTTCAGGGTGCAGGGGCTGCAGCAGTCCTTGGTTCACATAATTGTGGATTTCGGCGGTATTGGCGGCGATGACGTCAAAATCGCCGCCGTGATTGTCTGCCAGCTTACTGCGCAGCACTTCGTCGCTGCCGACCAGCGTCACCTCGACTTTGACCTTGTAACGCTTTTCGAAGGCAGCGACCAGGTCGCCGTCGGCGTAACCGGGCCATGCCAAGACACGCAATGTCTGCTCAGCGCCACTCACCTGACATGCGGCGAACAGGCAGCAAACCATTAACCACAGTGGGCACAGGTATTTCATGGCAGATGCCCGGAATCGGAAATCACGCCACTATACATATGGCAATGTGCCGTTGCTTGGCAACCTGTTTGCGCACACGCCGCCTCCGGTCGGAAACGCGATGCGCGGTACCACTGCGAATGAAGCGCCGCCCCACGCTTGATCCGCTAGAATCGTCGCTCAGACCATCAGGGAGCGTAGGGGGAAAGTACCGGACTACTTGCTGCTCGCCTTGATTTTTTCGAACGATTGATGAAGATCCGAGGCCCAACCATCCAGCACGCCTTTGGCATCGGCGACCGTCATCGTTGACTGGCTGTTCTCCAGGTTCTTGCCGGCACCCTTTCGGACAACTTGAGCGACCACCTTGTTGGTATCGGCATCCAGAAAAGCAACTTCCGTTGCAATCGAGGTTTCCTGATCGCGCCCGCCCGCAGCGGTATTGACGGCCGCAGCCACCAAGGCGATGGGCAAGACTTCGTACGGTTTAAACCCTTCTGCCTTGCTGCCGACGGCGGTAATGGCCGGACGAATAATCAGCGTGCCCGGGGCGGGCGCACTCGCCAGCGGCAGGGACTTGCCAATTTCGCGCTTTAACGCCTGATCATAGTAGTGGGTAATGCCCTGCAACGTACCTTGAGGGATTTGCGCCGTGGGTTGTGGTTTGGGGTAAAGCTGGCTGGGCTCAATGTAAACGCTGGTGAACTTCGACACTTTCACGTCCGGGTCGATCCAGCGCATGACAGCCACGCCACTCGCGGATTTGTCCTGTTTCAAAAGACTGTAGTCTTTCAGAAACCCGGAGTATTCCTCAGGCGGCGTCGCAGTCGAAGCGCATCCGGTCAGGATGAAAGTGGTCATGCACAGTGAGTGGGCGAGTAACGATAACTTCATTCGGCAGCTCCTTGACGTTGCGTGGCGGATCCATGAACCAAGGCAACCACGGCCCTGCACTCGTCTGCGCGCGTGACCGTTGTTTCGAGCAAATGTAGGTATAGTTCAGGTTTTAAGAGCAAGGGCGGATGGGGCAGATTTTTGATGTCTGGTTCAAGCGATCCATACGTCCCCGTATCGTTATCAGTCAACTCAGCGGACCGTGGACATCAATGATCTGAGTCCGTAAGGTGCGCTGTTTTTAATACTCCCAACGTCGAGCGCCACCATGAACCGGCAAAAAAAGATCAAGCAGCTCCTTCAGGCACACGCCAAAAAGGCGAGTGCCAAACTGGCCCCAAAGAAAGAGAAATACATCAGCAAGGCGGACCGTTTGAAGCTTGCGGCCGAAACCGATCAAGACTCGACGACCGCCCCTGAAGCCTGATCAACCCGGCCGAGGTATCCGGTTCACCACGCTGACTCGATTAACGTTGCGTCAGGCCGCTGGACGCTTGGGGTTCCACAACCTGAGCTTCGTCGATTTCTCCTACCCCTTCCCGTGCGGGTAGCCCACCAGCTCCATTTCCGAGCCCCAGGGTGTCAGGAAGTGCACCCAGGTTTCACCTTCGGTGTCGCCGCTGGGCATGGTCATCGGTTCGCCGAGCACTGTGATGCCTTTTGACTTCAGATACGCCACGCCCGCCTTCACGTCATCGGTGTAGAACGCGATGTGCGATGCGCCAAGGTCTTCGGCGTTTGGCACTTGTTGACTGCCGGTCGATCGCGCGTATTCGAACAGCTCGATGTTGGAGCCTGTGCCACACCTCACCATCGAAATTGAAACGCTCGCCGCACGGGCTGCCACCGGACGGCTGCGGTCCGGCGACAACGAGGTCGTCATATTGAAGGGGCCGATATGCGTGACCGGGGTGCAGCCAAATGTGGAGGCCAGAAAGGCCTGTGCCTGCTTCAGGTCCGGCACGGTGATGCCTACGTGATCGACGCCCGCCGTATGGATACCCACGGGCTGGGATGGAGGGGTTTGAGCTGACGCGTGCAGGCTGAATGACAACAACAAAAATGCGGCTGCGATGAGTTTCATGATCGGTCTCTTTGCTCCCGTGAATCAGTGGGTGTCGAGGAAAACGTGGAGGGTGGCGAGCTTGCCGTCGCGGACAGTGAAAATGTCTTCGCCACGCACCTGGTCGGGGCTGTCTTTGGGACCGAATCCCCAGGTCACGCGGCCAATGCCGTGGTTCCAGCTGACAGGTTTCGGCAAGAAGACAAACCCTTCATGCTGCCCCTGAACCCGCTCGATCAGTTGGTTGACAGCGGTGTAACCGATCGCCTCGGCGGCGTAGTCGGCAACGACCAGATCCGGGGTGTAGACCGTGGCGAATCGGGCGAGTCGAATTTCGCTGTTGCGCTCGTTCCAGATTTGAAAGTGGCGGTCGATCAGCATTTGAGCCGTCGTGAGGGACTGAGCATCGTTACTCATGGGTCGAGTTTCCTGCGAATAGGACGTTGACGCGGTCAGTGCAGCGATGAGCCAGACCGCGGTGCGAATCAATTTTTTCATGATGAATGTTCCAGCCTTGGATCAGGGCCCGGCCAGTGACCGGGCCCGAGGTGTCGTCAGACCTGAGCCATGCCGCCGTCAACGAAGAGCTCGATACCGTTGATGAAGCTGGCCGAATCTGACGCCAGGAAGGCCACGGCCTTGCCGATTTCCTGTGGTTCACCCAGACGTCCCAGGGGGACTTGAGATGCCAGTGCATCGAACAGACCCTGACGGGCTTCTTCGGGCACCAGGTCACCGAGGCCCGGGGTGCGGATCGGGCCAGGGCTGACGACGTTCACACGAATGCCGCGATCCTTGAGGTCCAGTGCCCACGACCGGGCGAAGTTGCGAACGGCCGCTTTGGAGGCGCTGTAGACGCTGAAATTGGCGGTGCCGGTGACGGAGGTGATCGACGACGTCAGGATCACCGAGGCGCCATCCACCAACAGTGGCAGCGCCTTTTGCACGGTGAACAGTACGCCGCGGACGTTGGTGCCAAAGATGCGGTCGAAGTGCTCCTCGGTGATCGCGCCCAGGGGCAGCATGTCACCGCCCCCCGCATTGGCGAACAGGATGTCGAGTTTGCCCGCTGTTTTCGCGATCTGGGCGTACACCGTGTCCAGGTCCGACAGCACCGAAACGTCGGCGCGGATAGCGGTGGCCGTACCGCCGATGCTGGCGACGGCGGCGTCCAGTTCAGCCTGACGACGGCCGGTGATGAACACGCGGGCGCCTTGGGCGGCCAGTTCTTGAGCGGCGGCCAGTCCGATGCCGGTGCTGCCGCCAGTGATCAGTGCAATTTTGCCGTTGAGGGGTGCGTTCATGATGGACTCCAATAATTGATTCGGTTGGTTGAGTGGGCCGTCGAACCGAAGGGCTGACGGTTGTCGCCGCGCTTGTTGTCTCAGGCATGGCGCTACTCTAGGCCTCGACCAATTATTGAAAAAGCGCGCACAATGGAATCACTATCCATGGACATGGATAATCAACTCAACATTTCATAGGGCTTGAGCGCCATGGATCAACTGTCGGCAATACGCGCCTTCGCCCGTGTCGTGGAAGCGGGCAGCTTCACCCGCGCAGCAGCGTCTCTGGACATGCCCAACGCCACGGTGAGCAAGCTGGTGCAGGATCTGGAACTGCACCTGGGCGTGCGCTTGCTGCAACGCACCACGCGACGGGTCACGGTGACGCCGGAGGGGCAGGATTATTACGCCAAGGCCACGCGGGTCCTGCGGGATCTGGAAGACATCGATTCTTCATTTAACATCGCCCGCAGCACACCACGGGGGCACCTGCGGGTCGATGTCGGGGGCTCGACCGCGCGTGATGTGCTCATTCCGCTGCTGCCTGACTTCCTGGCGCGTTATCCCGACATTCACATCGACCTCGGCGTCTCCGATCGCGCTGTGGACCTGATTGGCGACAACGTTGACTGCGTGATTCGCGGCGGTCCGCTGGACAGCTCCTCACTGATTGCCCGCGCCATCGGCCACGCAGACATGGTCACCTGCGCAACGCCTGCTTACCTCAAGCAGCACGGCGTGCCCGCCTATCCGGAGGAGTTGAAAAACGGCCACAAACTGATTGGCTACCTGTCGACACGCACCGGCAGAGCGTTTCCGTTTCGCTTTGAACAGGACGGAGAACGAAGGGAGATCGCATTCGATTATCGCGTCGGGATCAATGAAAGCAATGCGCACCTGGCCGCCTGCGTGGCGGGGCTGGGCATCGTGCAGACGTTCACGTATGCCGTAGACAGCGCCCTGCGAGAAGGCAGCCTGATCGAAATCCTGCAGAAATGGCGACCGCCGCCCTACCCCTTTCACGTCGTCTATCCCCACAACCGTCATGTGACCCAACGCCTGCGCGTATTCATTGACTGGCTGGTGGAACGGTTCCCCGCACAACTTGAGGTACGCGACGGCGTCATGAGCCAGCCCGGCAACCGACAGTAAACCGGTGACCATGGCGATAATCAGCCAGACGATCACCCACACGTCGAACAGTGCTCGCGCAAGACGAGCGAAGCCTGTTGGCTGCTGAACATGGCGTCCCGTAGCGCTAGTGCAACTTTTGACGGATTCTGATTTCATTACGAACACAGGAATGACGTCAAAGCCAGCACAGGAATGAGCGATGCGTGATCGGGGGCTGCTCTGGAAAGACTGACTCAAGAAGAGCTGGAGGCCGAAGTCATTCGTCTCCGCGCTGCGTTGGACAAGACGGCCCAACGCGAAGAGCGGTTCCGGACCATTCTGGAAACGATCGAGGCCGCGTTTGCCATCGTTCAGGTCAAGTACGACGCTGACGACCGCCCGATCGATTACCGCTTCGTCGAGGCCAACCCCGCCTTTGAAAGACAGGCCGGGGTCAACCTTCGGGGCAAATGGGTCACCGAATTTGCGCCTGATCTGGAGGACTTCTGGTTCCAGACTTACGGCCACGTCGCCAAGACCGGCGAACCCGCCAACTTCGAGAACTACGCCAGCCACTTCGAACGCTGGTTCGACGTAAAGGCCATTCAGGTCGGTAACCCGGCCGACCGGCAGATTGCGATCTTCTTCAGCGATGTCACCGAGCGGCGGGATGCACAAGAGCGTCTTCGGATCAGTGAGGCACTTGCCCGGGAAAACGTCGAGCGCGTGCAACTTGCCCTGGCGGCCGGCGCAATCATCGGCACCTGGCACTGGGATCTGCCCACTGACCGTTTTACCGTAGACAAAGCTTTCGCTCAGGCGTTTGGCATGGACCCGGCATTGGGCCACGAGGGTCTGAGCCTTGAACAGATAATCGCCACCGTTCACCCCGAGGACAGAGATCCTCTGAAAACCGCCATGACCGAGGCTATCGATCGCGGCGGTGCGTACGCTCACCAGTACCGTGTTCGGCGCGCTGACGGTCGTTACTACTGGATCGAAGCAAACGGCCGGGTTGAGCAGGCTGACGATGGCACCCCGCTGCGTTTTCCCGGTGTGCTCATCGACGTGGAAGAACGTCGCTCGGTCGAGCGTGAACGCGACCGCGCCACCGCTGCGCTGCGGGCACTCAATGAAACCCTGGAGCAGCGCGTCATCGAACGCACCGCGGACCTGATGCAGGCGGAAGAAAAGCTGCGTCAGGCGCAGAAAATGGAAGCGGTCGGCCAACTGACCGGCGGCATCGCGCACGACTTCAATAACCTGCTGGCCGGCATCTCGGGCTCCCTCGAGCTGATCAACCAACGGATCGCCCAAGGCCGGCTCGAAGAAGTCGACAAGTACATGCACGCCGGGCAAGCCGCCACCCGACGTGCCGCCGCACTCACCCACCGATTGCTCGCCTTTTCTCGCCGCCAGACGCTCGACCCTAGGCCAACCGACGTGAACACGCTCATGGTCGGCATCACCGAAATGGTTCAGCGCACCGTTGGCCCCGGCATTCAGGTCGAGACCGTTGGCGCACCTGCTCTGTGGCCGACGCTGGTCGATGCCGGGCAGCTGGAAAACGCTCTGTTGAACCTGTGCATCAATGCCCGGGACGCCATGCCCGAAGGCGGAAGCATCACGATAGAGACGGCCAATCAGCGAATAGACGGTGACATCGCCGCTGCACTGGATCTGCCGGCAGGCGAGTACGTGTCCCTGTCGGTCACCGATACGGGCACCGGCATGTCGCCGGACATCATTGCCAAGGCGTTCGATCCCTTCTTCACTACCAAACCCATTGGCCAGGGCACCGGCCTGGGGTTGTCCATGATCTACGGGTTCGCGAAACAGTCAGGCGGGCAAGTCCGGGCGTACTCGACCGTCGGCGAAGGCACCACGATGTGCATTTACCTGCCTCGCTACGACGGCGAGGTCGTTACAGACGACGTGGATATCCGCCATTTGCAGGGCGCTTGCGCCAGCGCCAGTGAAACCATTTTGGTGGTCGATGATGAACCCACCGTGCGCATGCTGCTGACCGACGTTCTGACGGAACTTGGCTACACGGTGATGGAGGCGCCGGACAGCGCCGCCGGATTGAAGATTCTACAGTCCGATGTGCACATCGACCTGTTGATCACCGATGTTGGCCTGCCGGGCGGCATGAATGGGCGGCAGATGGCTGACGCAGGGCGAGAAACCCGGCCGGACCTCAAAACGCTGTTCATCACCGGCTATGCCGAGACGGCCGCCATCGGCAACGGCCCCCTCGGCGTGGGCATGTGGGTGTTGACCAAGCCGTTCGGGGTTGATGCACTCACGTCCCGCGTGCGAGAGCTGATGAGCAGCCAGGCTTAGCCTTCAAGGTCCATGACCATTTCATGCCACGCCATCCCGCCGTGGTCAGAGGGCGATGGCTGAACGTAGCGGTAGCCCATGCGCGTGTACAAGGGCACATGTTGTTCCTTGCACATCAGGTGGATGGTTTGCTTGTTCGAATCCTTCATGCGCTGCACGAACTCGCGCATCAACCGCGTCGAGTAGCCCTTGCCTTGAGAGGCGGGCTCGACCACCACCGACATGATCACCACATTCGGCGCATCGGCCGAATGCCCCACCAGTTCCTTGAAGTCTTCATCCGACATCACGACGTCATGGGCGCATCCGCTGTTGATGAAACCGACCACATGCCCGGCCTCTTCCAGAATCAAGAAGCCCTGCGGGTACTGGGCGATCCTCGTGGCGATCTTTTCCAGCGTGGCGGCTTCGTCACCCTCGTAGGCAGTGGACTCAATCTCGAAGCAGCGTGGCGCGTCCGCTGCGGTGGGGTGGCGAAAACGGAGGGTGGACATGGGTGTTCCTTTCTTTTGGGACATTGAACGGCATCGGGTGAACCCGCTAACGCTAACGAAGACGCCGCCCGGAAACAACAGCAGTCATCCTCCCTGCCGATCAATCCCAGTCACAGCACGATGCACGCCGGCCCCAACAAAAAAGGCGAACGGCTCATTGCTGAACCGTTCACCTTTTTTTAACGCCCTGTGCGCCAGGGCGGACCGTTACAGGTCGGTGATTTCCTTATGACGCGGCACCAGGGCCTTCATCACGGTCCAGGCCACCAGGTAGGCCAACGCACAGATGGCGAACATGATCATGTAGCCGGTGTGAATGTCGTTGATCGATTTGTAGTAGTCGAACACCCAACCGCCGATCTTGGTCATGACCACGCCACCGAAACCACCGGCCATGCCGCCGATGCCCACGACCGAGGCAATGGTCTTCTGCGGGAACATGTCAGACACGGTGGTAAAGATGTTGCACGACCAGGCCTGGTGCGCCGACGCACCGATGCCGATCAACAGCACCGGTACCCAGAAGCTGATGTAACCCAGTGGCTGTGCGAGCAGCACCAGCAGCGGGAACAGTGCAATCACGAACATGGCTTTCATACGACCGTCGTACGGCTTGTCGCCACGGGCCATGAAGTAGCTGGGGAACCAGCCGCCGCCGATGCTGCCGACCATGGTCATGCTGTACAGCACGAACAGCGGGATCACGATGGCCTGGCCCTTCATGCCGTACTGCGCCGACAAGTACGTTGGCAACCAGAACAGGAAGAACCACCACACACCGTCCGTCATGAACTTTCCGAACGCGAACGCCCACGTCTGGCGATAGGTCAGCAGTTTGAACCACGACACTTTTTTCTCGCCAGCGGTCGACGCAGGGCGGGCAGCAGCCTCGGCGGTCTCGTCACTGCGGATGTAAGCCAGTTCTTGCGCGGTCAGGCGCTTTTGCTGCTCCGGCTTCTCGTACAGCGCCATCCAGACCGCCAGCCAGACGAAGCCCAGCAGGCCGATCACAATGAACGCCCACTCCCAACCCCAGACGCTGGCGATCAGCGGTACGCAGATGGGCGCGGTGATCGCGCCGACGTTGGCGCCGGAGTTGAAAATGCCGGTCGCAAATGAGCGCTCTTTCTTGGGGAAGTATTCGGCGGTCGCCTTGATCGCGATCGGAAAGTTACCGGCTTCGCCAATCGCCAATACAGCGCGCGACAGCATGAAGCCCGCGATGGAGACCGGAATGACGGCCAGCCCTAAAGCGCTGCTTATAGAGGCAATGCCCTCCCCCAGCGGCACCGAAAACGCGTGCATGACCGCGCCGGTCGACCAGATGCCGATGGCCAGGATGTAAGCGGTTTTGGTGCCGATTTTGTCGACCACGCGGCCGGCAAAGATCATGGCGATCGCGTACACGAACTGGAACACCGAGGCAATGTTGGCGTAGTCGGTGTTGCTCCAGCCAAATTGCGTCGAGAGATCCGGCGCTAAAAGACTGAGCACCTGACGATCCAGGTAATTGACCGTGGTGGCGAAAAACAGCAGCGCACAGATCGTCCAGCGGTATTTGCCGACGGCCTTGCTGATCACGGCAGACTGACTGACGCTTTGCGGATGAGTGGACTCGTTCAGGTTCATGGCATCACTTTATTGTTTGGATTCGGGTGATGATCTCTCGACAGCATCGCGAGAGCGCACGCGTGCGGATTTCAGGCTTTGTGGCCTGATTCAGGACGTGTGACGTGGGCTAAGAAGTGGTAGGCGGGACGTTCACGTCCACCGAGGACGCGCGACGGGCTGCCGCGGTCAAGTCGTGGGGTACTGCATTGAGCGAGATGAGTGAGCAAGTCGATTTCATGATGGAGGCCGACACTGTTTTTTATAGTTGGGCGTGATCAGTAAAGATCATCTGTCGTCGTACAACAATCCTTATATCGATTCCCACATCTGGCTGTCAATCGGGAAAAACGTCGGGGCTCAGACGGAATGGTTCTGACTAAACCCCTACAAAGCCTAAAAACAGGGCAAAGGACGGCGAGAGCTGATGCCTGGGCGATGGCCGTCGCACCCCATCCACTGAATACCGTTGTATGACAACGCGTGATGAGGTGGACTATTCCGCGACCTGAACATGGGTAATCCCGACCACTTCCGCTTGCTCCAGGGTTTCCTCGGGGGTTGCGTCCGCGTTGGGCATGATGAGGCTGTTCTCACTGTCGCCAAAGTGCAGTTGCAACAGGTGCATGGCGGCCTCATGGACGGTTAATTCAGGTTGTTTGAGTTCGAAATGATGGGTGCGAGGCTCATCGTTAAACAGGTAATGGACCGTGTAGGTATGCATAGTGAACGCTCGTGTCGGGCTGATGGGAGGAATGTCGTGACGCTGATTATCCTGACTAAGCAGTCAGTTTTTAGTTCAGCTGCTATGTGACCGGGCCGCTGGTCGGGACACTTGACCTGTCGGGGCTGGTCTAAACATATGGATAACCGTATATTCGGATCTCCATATGTACGAGCATGCCCATGATCACCCCTCCGCAACTCTTCAAAAGCCTGGCTGATGAAACACGCGCGCGTGCGACGCTGCTTATCGCCAGTCAGGGCGAGCTATGCGTCTGCGAACTGATGTGCGCCATGGACGAGAGCCAGCCAAAGATCAGCCGCCATCTGGCGCAACTGCGCAGCAAAGGGCTCCTGCTCGACCGTCGTCAAGGCCAATGGGTGTACTACCGCCTCAACCCGGAGCTTGCGGCGTGGGTCAATGAAATGCTCAAGGTGACCCTACTGGCGAATGCAGAATGGCTCCGAATCAACACCGCCCGTTTGCAGAACATGGACGGACGCCCCGTGCGCGAATCCGCCTGCTGCTGATTGCCCCTTTTGCTCTGACGTTGCGCCAGAGCGTTTGACGCCCGCCCTACGGCGGCTGGAGCTTTACATGCGAGTTCTGTTCATGTGCACGGCCAATAGCTGCCGCAGCATCTTGTCCGAGGCACTGTTCAACCACCTGGCACCGGCCGGCTTCAAAGCCGTGAGCGCCGGGAGCTTTCCCAAGGGACAGGTGCTGCCCCGCAGCCTGAGCACCCTGGAGCAGGCCGGTATTTCGACCGCAGGGCTCAGCAGCAAAGGCAATGACGCCTTCGAGCATTGCCCACCGGATATCGTCATCACGGTCTGCGACAAAGCAGCGGGCGAATCGTGCCCGGTCTATTTCGGCCCTGCGCTGAAGGCCCATTGGGGCCTGGAGGATCCGTCGGATGTCATCGGCGACGAGGCCACCGTCAACGAGGCATTTATCGCGACCCTGAAGCACATAGAACGGCGCTGTCAGGCGTTCTTCGCACTGCCTTTTGCCTCGCTCAACCCGCTGGCACTCAAGCGCGCGCTGGATCACATCGGAACGCTTTAAGCAGGAGCTCCCATGTCAGAAGAATTGCACAACCTCGATCTCAGCCTGTTTGACGGTGAATCGCCCAAATCCCGCGCGAGCACGCACAAACCGCGCATCCTTTTGCTGTATGGATCGACACGCGAGCGCTCGTTCAGCCGGCTGCTCGTGGAGGAATCCGCACGCCTGCTGGAGCATTTCGGCGCCGAGACACGCATCTTTGATCCATCCGGGCTGCCATTGCCCGACGATGCTCCGGTCGAGCATCCGAACGTCCAGGCGTTACGCGACCTGGTGCTGTGGTCCGAAGGTCAGGTGTGGTGTTCGCCCGAACGTCACGGCGCGATGTCGGCGGTCTTCAAAGCACAGATAGACTGGATTCCCTTGGCGCTGGGCGCCGTTCGCCCGACGCAGGGCAAAACCCTGGCGGTCATGCAGGTCTGCGGCGGTTCGCAGTCGTTCAACGTGGTGAACCAGCTGCGCGTGCTCGGCCGCTGGATGCGCATGTTCACCATCCCCAACCAGTCTTCCGTGCCCAAGGCCTACCTGGAGTTCGATGACACGAACCGGATGAAGCCTTCGCCTTACTACGATCGTCTCGTCGACGTGATGGAGGAACTGGTGAAATTCACCCTCCTGCTTCGGGATCGCAAGGATTTCCTGGTGGACCGATACTCCGAACGCAAAGAGACTGCGGAACAGCTTTCCTCGCGCGTCAATCAGCGTTCAATCTGAAAGAAGACCGGTAAGTGCGGCGCGATGCCTCAAGGTGTCGCGCCCGTGTTCTAAGTGCTAAACGGGAGCGCGTCTCGCCTGACGACTCACGCTTCGCCGCTACTGCCCGACAAGCGCCTGTGCGGTGGCGGCCAACTGAGCGCCGACCCGTTCTTTCAGTGCGTCGATGAAGCAGGTGATCTTGGCGTCCACGTACTGCCGGGACGTGTAAACGGCGTACACGTTGCGCTCATGGGTGTGGTACTCGGGCAATACGCGCACCAGTTTTCCCGAGCGCAGATCCTCAATCGCCGAGAATCCCGCAAGCAAACCAATGCCGGCGCCCGCGCGAACCGCGACCGCCATGGCGTCCATGTCATTCACGCTGAAGCTCGGTCCCGTCGGCACAAAGGTGGTGGTGCACGCGTTGCTCTTGAGTTGCCATTCATCCCGTGCGTAATCCACCGTGCTCAGCAACAGGCACGCGTGCTGGCTGAGATCGTCTGGCACCCGGGGCGCCGGGTGCTTTGCAAGATACTCAGGCGACGCCACCAGCACGCAATGGCTGACCCCGATCGTGCGGCTCACGTAGGCGGAGTCCGGCAGCGTTCGAGCAATCAGGATCGAGACATCCAGCTGATCTTCCAGCAGGTTCGGCATCCGCTGAGACAGCAACAGATCGACCGTGACTTCCGGAAACGCCTGGCGGTACTCCAGCACCGCGCCCGTTACCAGATGGCGCGCCAGACCGGGAACGCAATGGACGCGCAGCGTGCCTTTAGGCTTCAACAGCGCGTTGCTCGCCTCGGCTTCAGCGTTCTCGAGGTCGGCCAGGATTTTCGTGCAGCGCTCGTAAAACCTCCGGCCCGCATCGGTGACTGACAGCCGCCGGGTCGAGCGCTGCAGCAAGCGGGCATCGAGCTGGGTTTCAAGCGCAGAAACGGCACGGGACACGTTACCCACGGTGGAATCGAGGTGATTGGCCACGGCCGTGAAACTGCCCATTTCCACGACTTTCACGTACACCGACATATTTGAAAACTTGTCCATTCCTACCGTCCTTCTCGCTCTGCCGTACCGCTCACGCCGTGGAAATGCCCGGCCATCATGGCTGCCTGCAGCGGCGGGTGCAATCGGTCGATGGCCGCCGATATTTCCTTTGCACACAACATTGATTCCCTTCCCGCGGGCTCAATCAAACAGAGCGTCCTCCATAGACTCGGTTGCACAGGCCAGCGGCATCCGCCGCGCTGAATGGCCACTGACCCGATTTCTGTTAACTCTATGAAGGCCCACGCTATGAATACGCCCTACGACTCGCTCTATCTTTTCATCGGTGGTGAATGGATCGGTACTGAAGGACGCGACACTGCGGCGGTCGTGAACCCCGCGACCGAAACGGAACTGGGACGCGTACCGCTCGCCACCGCGAGTGACCTTGATCGCGCGTTGGCCATCGCGCAATCGAGCTTTGAGGTATGGCGTCGCACGGTGCCGGATCAGCGCGCAAAGATCCTCAAGCGTGCAGCCGATCTGATTCTGGAACGCGCACCGCACATCGCGGCACAGATGACCCTGGAAGAAGGCAAGCCGCTCGGCGAAGCGCTGGATGAAGTTACCCGCGCCGCCGAGTATTTCGAATGGTTCGCCGAGAGCGCGCGGCGCATTGACGGCCGTGTCGTGCCTGCCAATCGACCCGGTGTTTTGCAACTTGTAAAACGTCAGCCCATTGGACCGGTCGCGGCCTTCACACCCTGGAATTTCCCGGCCATTACCCCGGCCCGCAAATTGTCTGCCGCGCTGGCCGCCGGTTGCAGCGTCATCCTCAAGCCTGGCGAGGAGAGCCCCTCAACGGCGCTGGCACTGGCCCGTGCCCTGGACGACGCGGGGCTTCCGAAAGGCGTGTTGCAGATCGTGTTCGGCGTGCCGGATCAGGTTTCCAGCCACCTGATCGGATCGCCGATCATCCGCAAAGTCACGTTCACCGGCTCCGTGCCGATCGGCCGGCTGCTGTCTGCCCGCGCTGCAGAGGGCGTCAAACCCATCACGCTGGAACTGGGAGGCCACGGGCCGGTGCTGGTGTTCGAAGATGCGGACGTTGAAAAAGCCGCCGTAGAAGGCGTTGCAAACCGCTTCCGTGGCACCGGTCAGGTCTGCATCTCGTCCACGCGCTTTCTTATTCAGCGCGGTGCTTATCAAACCTTCGTTCACCGCTTCGTTGCTGCCACCCAGGCGCTGCGAATCGGTAACGGCCTGCAGCCGGACACTCAGGTCGGGCCGCTCGCCAATCCACGACAACTGGCGAAAATGGAAGCGCTGGTCGCTGACGCAGTGGCCAAAGGCGCCACGCTGCTGGCGGGTGGCAAACGTGTGCCGGGCCAGGGTTTCTTCTTCGAGCCCACGGTGTTGGCCGATGTACCCATGACCGCGCGTGTCATGCATGAGGAGCCCTTTGGTCCCATCGCGATCCTGATGCCCTTCGATGAAATGAACGACGGGCTGCAAGAAGCCAACCGCTTGCCGTACGGCTTGTCCGCCTACGCGTTCACCTCCAGCGCACGCACGGCCATCGACGTCGCCGACGGCCTTGAGGCAGGAATGATCGGCATCAACCAATATCGAATCGTCGCCACTGAACTGCCCTTTGGTGGCCTGAAGGAAAGCGGCCACGGCTCGGAAGGCGGGATCGAAGGCATCGAGCATTACCTCACCCACAAATTCATCAGCCAAGTGTAAGGACGCGATCATGTCGAACATCAATTTCACCAGTCCTCGTGAAGCGGCCAGAGCCTTCACCCCTACACTTTCGCAGTTCGTCGACACGACGCTGTATCCGGTGATCTGGAGCGATCCGGCGCTCTCGCAACGTGACCGCAGCCTGATCACCGTCGCGGCGCTCATTGCCGGTGGTCATGCCGAAGAGTTGCCTGCGCATTTGCGCCGAGCGGTAACCAATGGCGTCACCCATGAGGAGCTGTCGGCCGCCATCACGCACCTGGCGTTCTATGCAGGCTTGCCTGCCGCCATCACAGCCTCAGCCATCGCCAACGCCACCCTCAACGAATCGGAGCAACAGCCATGAAAGCCATCATCATCCATGAGTTTGGCGACGCCGACGTGCTCAAGCTGAGCGACGCAGCCACGCCTGAAGTGCGCCCGACCGACCTGTTGGTGCGCGTCTATGCCGCCGGCGTCAATCGCGCCGACCTGACCCACCGCACCGGCGGTTACGGGCACCCCAACTTTGGCGACTCCCCGATCATCGGCCTGGAAATCGCTGGCGAGGTCATCGAAAAAGGCAGCGACGTCGAAGGCTTCGAAGTGGGCGCACGGGTGATGGGCGTCGTGGGCGGCGGCGCGTATGCCGAGCTGGCACGCATCGACTACCGCATGGCGATGCCCATTCCGGCTCAGCTGGATTACGTTCACGCTGCGGCAATTCCCGAGGTGTTCGTCACCGCGCATGAGGCGATGATGCACTTGGCGCGACTCACCTCGGGCGACTCCGTGCTGATTCATGCCGCGGCAGGCGGCGTGGGCTCCGCCGCCGTGCAACTGGCGTACGCCACGGGCGCTACCG
This sequence comes from Pseudomonas abietaniphila, assembly GCF_039697315.1. Lineage (NCBI taxonomy): Bacteria > Pseudomonadati > Pseudomonadota > Gammaproteobacteria > Pseudomonadales > Pseudomonadaceae > Pseudomonas > Pseudomonas abietaniphila. The sequence continues at coordinate 608,503 of NZ_CP155619.1, forward strand.
TGTATGCGACCACAGACGGCAGCAAGTTGTCGCGGGTCGAGCACCTCGGCGCCGAGGTCGCGATTGACTACAAGACCCAGGATTTCGCCGACGTCATTGCCCGGAAAACCAATGGCCAGGGTGTGGATGTCATCATCGATTTCGTTGGCAAACCCTACTTCGAACGCAACATCGCCTCCCTTGCCAAAGGCGGCCGACTGATCCAGGTCGGCATCCTCGGCGGCGGGGGCAGCGTGAACGTGACCCTGGAGCAGATCCTGTATCGCCACCTGCAAATCATCGGCACGGTCATGAAGTCCCGCACCCAACCGCAAAAGCACGCCATGATCAAACGCTTCCGCGACCATTGGCTCGAGCGGTTTGAAGGTGCCGGAAGCCTGGAACCCGTGGTTGACAGCACATTCCCCCTGTCCCGTGCCGCCGAGGCGCATCGTCGTATGGAGTCTTCGGAAAACGTCGGCAAGATCATCTTGACGATGCAACCTGAGGACTTGATCGAGGGCTGACGATTCATAGCCAGGCTTTGAACCCGGGCGCCTTCTGATCGGAGAGCGCCTCGCTCTGGCGTCAGGCAACCTTCACTCGATGTCGAGCAAGAAGGTCGATTCACATTACGGATTCAACCCATCCCGTTGCTGTGCGCTCCAAAGCTCCAGGTTCGACTTCACAAGGGCCTGAGGCAGCGTGCTCGACACGATTTTCTGCATCTCATCGCTGATCTGCTTTTGCAAGGCTGGATGGATGCAGTCCGCGTTGGGCGACAGCGCCAGATAAAGCCCCTCGCTGCTGATCGGCGGTTCAAGGGCTTCTACGGCCGCTTCAACGCCCAGCTTTTTAGCCAGCGCCATTCCAGGGTACTGCTCGAATAACACGAAGTCGTTGCGTTTGAGGATGAGCTTCTGGAACGCCTGACTGGCCGTAGGCACGGCCTCCAGCGAGAGGTTGGCTTTGGCGTAATTGTCGAACGCCTGACCAAAACTGTTGTTGACCAGCGTTCCCCCGCTGCGTCCGATCAGGTCGGACCATTGATGATACGCAAAGGCATCTTTTTTCCTGACCCAGACCATGCTGCGCGTGAACAGGAACGGCGGCTTTATGAAGTTCAACGTCTGCTCACGATGCGCGGTCAGAAAATACCCGGCCAGCATATCGATGCGCCCTGCCCTCACTTCCTCCTGCGCACGGGACCAGGGCCCTCCGTAAATGACCTCGATCTGCAGGCCTAACGCCGTGCCCAGGTGTTTGATCAGGTCGGCATTGGCGCCGATGAGTCGATGCGGGTTGTGCGGGTCTCGCCACAGGTAGGGAGGGTATTCCGCATTGCCGGTTGCGGTGAGGTGATCACATGTGGTCTCACTCAGCGCAACGCCGGGCATCAACAGCATCAAGGCGGCCGCGGACATGAACCTGCACAAACGACGGCCGATCATATTCAACCCCCAATGAAAACCCCGCGTATGAGCAGTATGCCCACGGGTGCCTGAAGCCAACCGTTGAAGGGCGCTGGCTCAGGGAGCAACACGCAATGGTCCTTTATGCTGCCTGCACACCCGCGAACCGGATGCGGTTCACAAGCGTGTGTCGATTTCAGGTTAGAGGTCACACGACGTCCTGGTTTCATTGACTGCATGAAACAATAGACGGAATCCTGAAATGAGCCTCTGTTTAACGTGAAGGCGTTGTCGTGTGGGATCGAAGCGCGGCCGCGGACCACCGCCGCGCGCTCGCCCCGCGACGTCAGTCGGTCGTGCGCTGGTGATGACTCGCCACAAACTGCCGAAAACGCTCGGTGGGCAGGCCTTCAAACAGTTCATCCGGCGTACCCTGTGCGTCGATCAAGCCCTGCGCCATGAACACCACCCGGTTCGACACGTGGCGGGCAAAGCCCATTTCGTGGGTCACCACCAACATGGTCCTGCCCTCTTCAGCCAGCGAGCGCATCACGCGCAGGACCTCGCCGACCAGTTCCGGGTCCAGCGCGGAGGTTGGTTCGTCGAACAGCATGACCTGCGGATTCATGGCCAGCGCCCGTGCGATGGCGACACGTTGTTGCTGCCCGCCGGAGAGGTGCGCCGGGTAGTAATCACGGCGGTCGTACAGCCCCACTTTGTGCAGCAACTGCTCGGCCTCTTCCACGCACTCGGCGCGCGAGCGTTTAAGCACGCGCATCGGGCCTTCAATGATGTTCTGCAGCACGGTCATGTGCGACCACAGGTTGAAGCTCTGGAAGACCATGCCGAGTTTGCTGCGCATTGCCTCAACCTGGCGGGTGTTGCTGGGCTGAAGGCGTCCGTTGGCGTGCTGCTTCATTTCGATCACTTCGCCGTCCAGCACGATGCGGCCCTGGTCAGGGGATTCCAGCAGGTTGATGCAGCGCAGGAAGGTGCTTTTACCCGAGCCGCTGGCACCGAGTATGGAGATGACATCGCCCTTGTGCGCCTCCAGCGATATCCCTTTGAGCACCTGCACCGATCCGAACGATTTGCAGATATTGGTGACCGACAAAGCAGCCGCGACGTGTTGATTCATGATGAGCTCCGCTGCGATCAAAGGGATGAAGGGGTTTCAGGGACCGGTTCGGCCGCCCGCTGTGTGGGGCGTTCGCGCAGGTGCGGCGAGAGCTGGTACTCGACCCACGCCATGGCGCGAACGATCAGGAAATTGAGCACCAGATAAATCAGCGCGGCGCAGAGGAAGACCTCCATCGTGCGGTAGGTGCGCTGAATGATTTGCTGGGCAATGCCGGTCACGTCCCACACGGTCACCAGGCTGGCAATGGCCGTGGACTTGACCATCAACACGGCTTCGGTCGAGTAGGATGGCAGCGCCTGGCGAAGGGTGACGGGACCGATCACGCGCCACAGCAAGGTCCAGCGGCTCATGCCGACCGCAAGCCCGGCTTCGATCTGGCCCTGGGGAATGCTCTGGATACCGCCGCGAATGATCTCAGCCGTATAGCCCGCAGTACACATGGCCAGAGCCACGACGGCGCAGCCATAGGTCGAGCGCAGGATTTCCCACATGAAGCTGCTGCGGATCGCACTGAACTGGCCAAGGCCGTAGTAAATCAGGAACATCTGGATCAACAGCGGTGTGCCGCGAAACAACCAGATGTAACAACGAGCCGGGTAGCTGAGAATCGGCCAGCGGCTGACGCGCATGGCCGCCACGCCGAGGGCGAGCAGCAGGCCAAGCGACAGGCTGGAAAAGAACAGACTCAAGGTGGTGGGCAACGCCGCCAGCAGTTTGAGCATCGTGTCGCTGAGAAAGGCAAAATCGATCATGAGTGGTTCCCCGTCTCAGGAATGTGGCGTGCGGCGTTGCGTGCGCAACACACGGTTTTCAGCCATGTTGAACAGGCGACCGGACAACCCGGTGAGGATCAGGTAACAGGCGCCGCCGACGATGTAGAACGTGAAGTACTGGCGCGTGGAGCCGGCCGCCACCTGACTGGCGCGCATCAACTCGACGAGGCCAATCACGGAAATCAGCGCGGAGTCCTTGAGGGTCATCTGCCAGACATTGCCCAGACCCGGTAACGCGTAACGCCAGACTTGCGGAATGAGGACCCGCCTCACGCGCATGTGCCAGGTCATGCCAATCGCCAGCGCGGCTTCAAGCTCGCCTTTGGCGACGGCCAGGTAAGCACCGCGATACACCTCGGCCTGATACGAGCCGGAGATCAGCCCGACCGCGAGTGCGCCCACCAGAAACGGCGGCGTATCGACAAAGCCTTCGCCACCGAACCAGTGATTGATCGCACCCAGCACGCTGGCGCCGCCGAAGTAAAACAGGTAGATCACCAGCAGCTCGGGAATGCCCCGGAACAGGATCGAATAGGCGTCGCCGACATAACGAAACAGACGACGCTTCGACAGCTTGGCCGCCGCCACCGCGCTGCCGGCAATTGCCCCCACCACCAACGCCGACAGGGTCAGCAACACGGTCATGCCGGCCGCCTTCAAAAGGGCCGCGCCCCACCCGTTGTTTCCGAAACTGAGCAGCTGTAAGAGATCCATAGCGTTATTCCTGCAGCGAACGGTGATACGTCTGGTGCCTGGCGACACCGCCCAACTCATACATACTTGTCTTTACAAGCATATGCAATTTGATTGCCACATCCTTCCCAGGCCAGGGTCCGGGACGCGGCGAGCCCTCTGCTTAGGCGGTCCGACGCTCATAAGGTTTAACGGGATGCCGGAGAAAGGTCATCAGCGAAAGGGGTCGGGTTACCGCAGGGTGCCTCACGCTGGGGCGGGGAGAAACATCCGGCCCCAGCAAAGTGCGTCGACTTGTAACAACCGCTTGCAGCCTTCGGATCAGGGTGTACCCAACAATTCGATGAGGCTTTGCACGTTCGGTCGTTTGCGTTTTTCAGCCGGTACAAACGCGCAATACGGATGCCCCAACGGCAGCGATCTGGCGGACAATACGATCAGGCGACCCGCCGCCAGATCAGGCTGAGCGATGAGTTTCTGCCCCAGCGCGATGCCACACCCGAGTTTCGCCAGCGTGATCGACAGGCTGGACAGCCCGGAGCGACGCCCCAGCGCCGGATCGGGTGAGACCTGTCCGACTTCACTGGCGTACCAGTCGCTCCAGGTCGGGTGCGAGGCGTAACTCGGTCCCCACTGCGTATGGATGAACAGGCTTTCGTGAATCCGCGTCAGGTCAAAATCGCTGTTGCCGTGGCGATACCACAACTCCGGCGCACACAGCGGCACCACCTGATCGTGTACCAGAGGGATCGCTTCGAGCGAAGGGTAATGGTAGTCGCCGTAGCTGACACGGATGTCGACGTCATGCCGGGCCAGGTCGACCGGGTCATCTTCGACCCGCACGTCCACCGAGAGCTGCGGATAGCTTTCCAGCAACACCGCAAGCTTCGGCGCCAGCCAGACTTCAGCCAGTGAGAACGGCACGCTGATGATCAACCGCGTACGCATCTCGCCTTCCAGCAGACGCACTGTCATGGCGGCGATGTCGTCCAGCGCGCGGGATGTCTGCGGAAAAATCGCCAGCCCGGCGTCCGTCAACGAAAGCCGGTTGCCGCTGCGCACGAACAGTTTTTTGCCGAAGTACTCTTCCAGGTGACGGACTTGCTGGCTGACCGCAGCGGCCGAAACCCCCAGCTCTTTCCCGGCTGCAACAAAGCTCGCCAGACGCGCAGCGACTTCAAACGTTCTCACGGCATTCAGTGGCGGCAGTCGTTTCATGGAGCTGCTTCCCTAAGTTTTCCTGGGGGGAGGCTAACAATTTTTGCCGTTGTTGCGAAGATTTTCACAGGTTAGGTTTAAACCACACCTAACGGAGGGCCGTCATGAACACCGTCATCAATCTTCAACGCTATCCGCTGGACCGCCCAGGCAGCGAGGAATGGAACACCTTGGTCGACCACGCTCGCACCGCGCTGGCCCGCAATGGCATGTTCAGCCTCGAAGGCTTCATAGAGGACGATAACGTGCGCGCCGCCGCGCAACAGATCCAGCCGACCATGGACGCTGAATCCCACACCCACAAGCGCTCGCATAACATTTATTTCAAACCTGAAATACCGGAACTGGCCGCCGATCATCCCGCGCTGAAGAAGGTCGAAACCGTCAGCCACACGCTGTGCGCAGACCAGCTCAAGAGCAGCCTCGTCACCGACGTGTATGAGTACCCGCCGCTGGTGGCGTTCTTGAGCGCCGTCATGGATAAACCGGCGTTGTATGTCATGGCCGACCCGTTGGCACGGGTCAACGTGATGAGTTATCGCGAAGGCGAAACGCTGAATTGGCACTTCGATCGCTCTGAATTCACCACCACGCTGATGCTCCAGTCACCCGAAGAGGGTGGCGAGTTCGAGTACCGCACCGACTTGCGCACGGCGGATGATCCCAACTATGACGGCGTGGCCGATCTATTGAACGGTCGCGACCCCGATGTGAAGAAATTACGACTCAGTGCTGGCACTCTCAACGTGTTTCGTGGGAAAAATACCGCGCACCGCGTCACCCCTGTGCGTGGCCACCGCGAGCGGATGGTGGCGGTGTTCTCCTACTACGAAAAACCCGGCGTGATGTTCACGCCTGAAGAACAAACGGGGTTCTACGGACGCGCGTCTCAACCGACGCCTGAAGACACAGCGGCATAATAAAAATGACTGTTTAGCGGCTTTTGATCTAGCTTGACCCTGCCAGTCTTATTTCCAATTAGATGGGGAAACACATGGGCCACACCTACCACGTCACTAAAAAAATCCTCGCGTGTGCGGCTTTAGGCAGCAGTCTGGTCTTCGGCACCACCGCCTTCGCGAAGGAATGGACCTCGGTTCGGGTTGCGACCGAAGGGGCTTACGAGCCTTGGAACATCACCCTGCCCAGCGGTGAAATTTCCGGCTTCGAGCCTGAGCTGCTGAAGGATGTCTGCGCCCGGATCAAGCTTGAATGCAAGCTGCAGGCGCAGGACTGGGACGGCATGATCGCAGGCCTGAATGCCGGCAAGTTCGACGTGCTGATGGACGCCATCGTGATCACCCCTGAGCGCGAAGCGGTGATTGCGTTCTCCAAACCTTACGCCAACACCCAGGCGGTGTTCGCCAGCGCCGATCCCAAGCTGATCGCGAGCATGCCGAGCAATGAAATCATCAAGCTCAGCGGTGACGAGAACGCCGACAAGGCCGCGATCGACAAGATGAAAGCGCTGGTGAAAGGCAAGACCCTGGGCATCCAGTCCGGTACGGCCTACACCGAATTCGTCGAGAAGAACTTCCGCGACATCGCGACCATTCGTGAGTACAAGAAATCCGGCGAGCACATGATGGACCTGAACGCGGGCCGCATCGACTTCGCTTTCGACGACGTGACCTTCTTCACCTCGGCACTGGACAACCCCGATAACAAAGGCGTGCAGATGATCGGCCCGAAAATCGGCGGCACCATCTGGGGCCCGGGTGAAGCGCTGGGCTTCCGCAAGGCCGATAACGACCTGCGCGAGAAATTCAACGGCGCGCTGACGGCCGCGCTGGAAGACGGCACCGTGAAGCGCCTTTCGGAAAAGTGGTTCAAGGCCGACATTCGCCCTTGATGCCACGGGTGTAAACCCGCCAAAAGCCACTGCCGTTGTGCGGTGGCTTTTTTGTTTCTGCTGCCTTGCGCCCTGCCCCGTAACGAAAAATACCGGCCTGCGCTGAATTATTTCGTGTCTGGTTGTATCTGATCGGAAATAACGTGCCACCAAAACGCTGTCATCGAGCTCGCGCGTTACGTGCGTCCGAGGCGACATCGACGCCCGCGTTTTGCAGCGACACCGATCCGCAAGAGAGTGATTCACATGAAATCAGGCAAGAAAAAAGTCAGCCCCATCGGGTTGAACGACATCACCATCGTTGACGACGCGAAGATGCGCAAGGCGATCACCGCCGCTGCCTTGGGTAACGCCATGGAGTGGTTCGACTTCGGCGTGTATGGCTTCGTCGCCTATGTGCTCGGCAAGGTGTTTTTCCCCGGTGCCGACCCTGGCGTGCAGATGATCGCCGCACTCGCCACGTTCTCCGTGCCCTTCCTGATTCGCCCGCTGGGTGGCTTGTTTTTCGGCGCGCTGGGTGACAAGTACGGTCGCCAGAAAGTCCTGGCGGCGACGATCGTGATCATGTCCCTGAGCACCACCGCCATCGGCCTGATCCCGTCTTATGACTCCATCGGGATCTGGGCCCCTATCCTGTTGCTGCTGGCCAAGATGGCTCAGGGTTTCTCGGTGGGTGGCGAATACACCGGTGCCTCGATCTTCGTCGCCGAATACGCCCCGGACCGTAAACGCGGCTTCCTCGGCAGCTGGCTCGATTTCGGCTCCATTGCCGGTTTCGTGCTTGGCGCAGGCATCGTGGTGATGATTTCTGCAGTGATTGGCGAAGACCAGTTCCAGGAATGGGGCTGGCGCCTGCCGTTTTTCCTTGCGCTGCCGTTGGGCATGCTCGGTTTGTATCTTCGTAACGCCCTTGAAGAGACACCTGCGTTCCAGCAGCACGTCGAGAAACTCGAACAGGGTGATCGCGAAGGCCTGTCGGGCGGCCCGAAGGTGTCGTTCAAGGAAGTCGCGACCAAGCACTGGCGCAGCCTGATCACTTGCATCGGTATCGTGGTGGCGACCAACGTCACTTACTACATGCTGCTGACCTACATGCCGAGTTACCTGTCGCACAACCTGCATTACAGCGAAAACCGGGGCGTGCTGATCATCATCGCGATCATGGTCGGCATGCTGTTCGTCCAGCCGCTGATCGGCTTCATCAGCGACAAGATCGGCCGTCGGCCGTTCATCATCGTCGGCAGCATTGCGCTGTTCCTGCTGGCGATTCCGGCGTTCATGCTGATCATCAGCGGCAAGATCGGGCTGATCTTCGCCGGGTTGCTGATCCTCGCCGTGGTGCTCAACTTCTTTATCGGTGTCATGGCGTCCACGCTCCCTGCAATGTTCCCGACGCACATTCGTTACAGCGCACTGGCCAGCGCCTTCAACGTCTCGGTGCTGATCGCCGGTCTGACCCCGACCCTCGCCGCGTGGCTGGTGGAAACCACCAACAATCTCTACATGCCGGCGTATTACCTGATGGTGGTGGCAGTGATTGGCCTGGCCACTGGCCTGACGATGAAAGAGACCGCCAACAAGCCATTGCGCGGCGCGGCGCCTGCCGCTTCCAACATCGAAGAGGCCAAGGAGCTGCTGGAAGACCTCCACGACAACATCGAGCAGAAAATCGAGGACATCGACACCCAGATTGCCGAGCTCGAAGCCAAGCGCAAAGAGCTGGTGCAGCAGCATCCACGGATTGATTGAACACGCACGGACGCTGATTGAGGGTGTGGTCGATTGCGTTGGGCAAGCGCCTCGCTTACGGTATTGAACCGTAACTCGGTGCCTGTTCATCCATCGATCACTCCCCTGCTTGGAAGCAATCCCATCATGCCCCTGCACATTGAAACGCCGCTGATTGAATCCCGTCCGATGAGCGCCATTGCCAAGCGCTCGATCAACTTGAAGCTCGATGCGCTTCAGCCCTGCGGCTCCTTCAAACTGCGGGGCGTGGGCCACGCCTGCGAGGTTCACCATTCCCGTGGCGCAAAACGTTTCATTTCATCGTCCGGCGGAAATGCCGGGCTGGCCGTGGCCTATGCCGGTCGCGTTCTGGGCGCAGCGGTAACGGTCGTCGTCCCGGAAACCACGACCGACAGGGCCAAGGAGCTGCTCGTTCTTGAGGGTGCAGACGTCATCGTTCACGGCCGCTCCTGGCAGGAGGCCAACGAACTGGCCCATACGCTGATCGCTGCCGGAGACGCGTTCATTCACCCCTTCGATGACCCGCTGTTGTGGACCGGCCACGCCAGCATGATCGACGAGGTCGCCAGGACCGCGCGCAAGCCCGGCGCCGTGGTGCTGTCGGTCGGCGGCGGTGGATTGCTGTGCGGTGTGATTGAAGGCCTGCAACGCAACGGCTGGGGCGACGTGCCGGTGATCGCGGTAGAAACCGAAGGCGCTGCGTCGTTCCGGGCCGCGACGCTGGCGGATGCACCGGTGGAAATCGACGCCATCACCTCCATCGCCACGTCGCTGGGCGCCAAACGCGTGTGCAGCCAGTCTGTCGCGTACCTTGAGACCCATCGGATCGAAAGCGTCGTGGTCAGCGACAAAGACGCCCTGGACGGCTGCGAACATTTCCTGGCCGATCACCGGATACTCGTCGAGCCTGCCTGTGGCGCGGCACTGTCGTTGGGGTATTCCCCGACCCTGCTCACAGGGTACGACAACGTGTTGATGGTGGTCTGCGGCGGCGCCACCGCTACGCTTGAACAAATCAGGGCGTGGCGACAGGCACTCTGACGAAGCGCCTCATGCCTCATGCCTTGGCCGGCAGAAGCCCCGCGTCCTGATAGCTGTCGATCAATTCGTCGAAAATCGAAATGTCTGCGCGACTGCGGGCCATGAGCTGCGCGCCGGAGACCGCCGAAAAGATGGCGCGGGCGCGCTTTTCGGCGTGTTCTGATGACACCTGCTTCGACGCGACCAGCGCTTTGCCCAGCCAGGCCACGTTCACCTCGGCGAAGGCCTGAACCTCTGTTTTCACCGCATCCGGCAGGTCGTCGTACTCAGCCGACATGAAACTGCACAGACACAACCGGTTGCCGCACTCCAGGGATCTGCGAAAGATCCACGGGTATCGGCGCAGCGCGCTTGCCGCATCGTCGGCTTCCGCCAGCAGCTCATCCAGATCGCGTGCGGTGTCTTCCCAGTAGCGCCGCGCCACGGCTGCGCCGAGATCGGCCTTGCTGGGAAAGTGATGGTAGACGCTCGCCGCCTTGATACCGACCTCTGCCGCCACATCGCGGAAATTCAGACCGCCGTAGCCGTGCGCCTGGGCGGTTTGCCGAGCCGCCGTCAGGATCGACTCCTTCGCATTCGTGCTCATGTAAAGACCTCGCATTCGTCAATGGTCACAAGCCTACCATTTGTTAGGTAGGGGTTGACAGCCCCTTTTTAACGCTCTAGCTTTTGCCTACCAATCGGCAGGTAGAGATGCATCTCTGCCGCTCCAATTGCGACAGACCCTTCTCCCATCAGGCAGGAAAAATCACATGAGCGACGAATTGTTTTTCTCCGACGCAACCCGACTCGCCGAGTTGATTCGCACTCGGGAGGTTTCACCGGTTGAAGTGATGCAAGCCCATCTTGACCGCATCGAAGCAGTCGACCCCCAGGTCAATGCGATCGTGACCGTGGTGGATGACGCACTCCAGTCCGCGAAGGCCGCCGAGCGAGCGGTGTTGTCGGGCGAACCGCTGGGCGTGCTGCACGGCGTCCCGTTCACCGCCAAGGATTCCATCGACACCGCCGGCGTACTCACTCAGCGTGGCTCGCCGATCTTCAAAGGCCGCCAGCCAGACACCGACGCCACCAGCGTGGCGCGCATGAAGCAGGCAGGCGCAATCCTGCTGGCCAAGACCAATCTCCCGGAGTTTTCCTACTGGATCGAAAGCGACAACCTGCTCTCAGGGCGCTCGAACAACCCTTGGAACCTGGAACGCACACCCGGTGGCTCGAGCGGTGGAGAATCAGCCGCCATCGCCGCCGGGATGTCGCCCATCGGCCTGGGGACCGACCTTGCGATTTCCGTGCGGGGCCCGGCCGCGCAAACGGGGATCAGCTCGATGAAAGCAACGCACGGTCGCGTGCCCATGACCGGCATCTGGCCGCGCGTGCCGCGTCGCTTCTGGCATGTCGGTCCGATGGCCCGGTCGGTTCGGGACATCGCCCTCGCCTTCTCGCAACTGGCCGGGCCGGACGGCCAGGACGCCTTCGCCACCAGCACCGTGGCGTTCGATGCGGGCATCGGTCGCCAGCCTTATCGCCCGCTTCGGGTGGGCTGGATGACGGGGCCAGGTTTCGGCCCGGTCGACCCCGAAGTCGTCGCCACCGTTCGTGCCGCCGCCGAGGCGCTGAAGGACATCGGCATTGAGGTTGAACACGTGGGCATCCCTGCGCTGGAGCGGGACTTCGCCCTTGATGTGTTCAACAAGCTGCATGTGATGGAGATGAAATCCGCATTCGCCGAAGCCACTGCCGGGCGCAGAGAGGACGAGCTCTACAAGATGGCGAAGACCATGCTGTCGTTGCCCGATACGTCGATGAAAGACTTCATCGAGGCCGAGCAAGCCGCCGAGCGGCTGCGCGACGGTTACGCCGAATACTTCGCGCATTACGATGCGTTGATTACCCATGTGCTGCCGATACCGGCACACAGGCATGGCGTCGAACAGTTCATCATCGATGGCCAGACCGTGGACGCCACCTTTCTGCAAGGCGCGACTGTACCGCTCAACGTGACCGGGTTGCCGGGTGTGTCGATGCGGTTCGGGACGAGCAAGGAAGGACTGCCGATCAACGTGCAGATTGTGGGCGCGTGGCAAGCAGAGTCGACGATTCTGCACATTGCTTCATTGCTCGAAAGCATCAGCACGGTACGCACGCTTCGTCCCGCGCTGTAACCCCACAGCCATGGAGCGTCAGGCTTCAAGCGTTGAACCCGCTCGAAGCCATGCTCTCGCGACAATCCGCGAGAGTGGCCGGACGCTTTACATCAGCGTCCGGCCTTCGACGCTGCCATCAGCCGGCGTAGACCGGATAATCCGTGAATCCCGCTTCGGCGCCGCCGTAGAGGGTGGCGGGGTTGACGGGATTGAGCGGCCAGCCGTTGACGATGCGCGCCGGTAAATCCGGATTGGCAATGAACGGACGGCCGAAGGCGATCAAGTCAGCCAGCCCCGCCTCGACCAGCCGTGCGCCCCGCTCGGCCGTGTAACGACCCGCGTAAATGATCCGGCCACTGAAGGTGCTGCGCACGTCACGGCGAAAGGTTTCCGGCAGGTCGGGAGCATTGTCCCAGTCGGCTTCGGCGATGGAGACGTAGGCGACGCCCGCGTTTTCCAGCACCTTGATCGCTTCGATGTAAGTCTGGTGCGGGTCCTTTTCCACCATGCCGATGTACACCCGATCCTCATCGGTCGTGGTGAACAATGGGGTGAACCGCACGCCCAGACGGTCAGCACCGATGGCCTGCGAAACCGCTTCAACGATTTCCCTCAGAAAGCGCAAACGGTTCTCCAGCGAGCCGCCGTATTCATCATCCCGCTGGTTGGCGTGTTCGGAGATGAACTGATTGACCAGATACCCGTTGGCCGCATGGATCTCGACGCCGTCGAAGCCTGCTGCGATGGCATTGCTCGCGGCGGTGGCATACAGCCGGACCAACGCTTTGATTTCAGGCACGGTGACTGCGCGAGGCATCGACGGCGCCACCAATTCACCCGTTCCGGCGCCAGTCTCGATAAAGGCTTTGGAGCTGGTGGTCTGAATCGCGGACGGCGCGATGGGAGCGTTGCCATCCGGCTGCAAGGCGTGATGGGAAACCCGGCCGACGTGCCAGAGCTGCGCGAAGATCACACCGCCTTGCGCATGCACCGCGTCAGTCACCTTGCGCCAGCCGTCAATCTGCTCTGGCGTGTAGATACCCGGCGTCCAGGCGTAACCCTGACCCCGCGGCTCGATCTGTGTCCCTTCGCTGACCATGAAGCCTGCCGACGCGCGCTGGCCGTAATACGTGGCCATCAAATCCGAAGCGATATCGCCAGGCTGCACACTGCGTTGACGGGTCAAGGGCGGAAAGACGATCCGGTTCTTGAGGGTGAGGTTGCCCAATCGCACAGGCGAAAACAGTGATTCATGTTTCATGGTTTGACTCCAGAGTTTAAAAGGCTTTTTTTGGGCAACAAGCGCCCGTGAGATCAACGTGGGGATGACCTCGTACAAGGGGTTAAGGGTGTTTAGTCGGGGTGATTCAATACCGTTTCAGTCATCGACAGGGCTTCATCGAACGGCGCCGTCGTGCGGGTTATTTTTGCCATGACACTGGCGCCCAACCACACTGCGTAGAGCCTGAACGCGGTGCGTTGAGGGCTCTCATCGGCCCTGATCGAACGCTCTTCGATCCCCCGCGAGATAGACGCGGCCAGGACATCGATAATGCGCGATGTACCGCGCTGGAGCGCCAGCCGCATAGGCTCCGACAGGTCGGCAACCTCGGCGCCCAGCTTGACCGCCAGGCAGTTTCCCGCGTCGGTTTTACCTGTCTGGTTGTCAATCCAGTGTTGCCAGTACAGGCCCAGTTTTTGAGCGTCGTTTAGCCCTTTTCGCTCGAAAATCCGCGTCATGTTTTCCAGATATTCGTCGAAGTACGCCTCCAGCATTGCGACCCCGAAGAGGTCCTTGGAACCGAAATAGTGATAGAAAGAACCTTTCGGAACGTGCGCAGCCGAGAGCACTTCGTTGAGACCAACGGCTGAATACCCTTTTTTACTGATGATCACTCTCGCCGTCTCGAGAATGTGCTGTTTTGCGTGTTTGCGTTCATTGGCGGTCATCGGTTCGCCTCTAAGTAGACCAGTCGTCTTGCTTGTCGGGCCAATTCTAGGAGCGGGCTAAAACAGGGACAATGTCGAATCCGCAAGGATTTCGGCCATGCCTCGCCTGTCCGTTTTGCTGCGTCTGCGCTGAACGGCGTTGCCAGCCGCTCGTTGGGCAATGACAATCCCCGCACGCTTCATCGACCTGGAGACTCTGGATGCATAGCGTTGCACTGGTGGTTTATCCCGCCTTTCAGTCGTTGAGCCTGTCCCTGGGTTCTGTATTCGAATGCGCCAACCTGTTTCAGGGCGAACAGGCCTATGAGTTTCATCTGGTGTCTGAAGCCGGAGGCGCCGTGATGTCCTCGCAAGGTTTTTCGGTCAATAGCACGGCCCTCAGGCCTGAGGGTTACGACACGGTGATCGTCAGCGGTTACCTCGAACTCGACGCGCCGGACAACGCCCTGATCGAATTCGTGCGGGCGGCCTCGGCCCAGTCGCGTCGGGTCGCCTCACTGTGTGTCGGCGCGTTCGTGCTTGCAGAAGCCGGCCTGCTGACCGGCAAGCGCGCCACCACGCACTGGTTGCACGTACCGGCATTCCGGCAACGCTATCCCGAGATTCAACTGGAAGAGGATCGACTGTTCGTCGTGGACGGTCAGACCTGGACAGGCGCAGGCATGAGTGCCGGCGTGGACATGGCACTGGCGATGGTCGAGAACGATCTGGGCAGCGATCTGGCGCGCAGGATCGCCCGCAAACTGGTCATTTATCAGCGTCGAGGCAGCGAGCAATCGCAGTTCTCCGCACTCCTTGAACTGGACCCGAAGTCCGATCGCGTACAACTCGCGATGGCGTATGCGCGTGAAAATCTGACGGACGACTTGTCGGTCGATGCCCTCGCTGCTGTGGCTCGCCTCAGCCCTCGGCAGTTCAGTCGGGTGTTTCGAGAGGAAACCGGGCAAACCCCGGCGAAGGCCATCGAAAGCCTGCGACTGGAAGCGGCTCGCGTGATGATGGAAACCAGCCGCCATCCGGTGGAAGTCGTGGCCAGGGCAACAGGATTCGGGGACCGGGAACGTATGCGGCAAGCATTTTTGCGCGCGTTCGGCAAACCGCCACAAGCGATGCAAAAAGCGCTGTTCACGGCCGCGAACGGAGCGAATGGCTGAGGACGCTCAATCAGCCGTCAACGCGCCGCATGCACGACCAGGTTTTCATGGCTGATGATGTGCGGTTCCGCGACATAGCCGATTTGCCGTGAAAACGCCTCGACGAACTGACCACGCAGCTTCTGGATCTCCTGGGAGCTGTAGTTGACCAGCCCGCGCGCCAGCTCAACGCCGTCGGCGCCTCGGCACACCACCATGTCGCCACGTTGAAACACACCTTCGACCCGCAGGACCATAAGCGCCGTGATTCCGCTCGCATCCGATTCAACGGGGTATGAGCCGGCGATGATTTCCAGCACGCCACGCATCGGCAACTGATTGGAAAGCCAGCGACCCCGCGAAGCCGCCGGGTGCGTGTCCGAGGTGAGCAAGGTACCCACTGGCGCGCCACCGGCAATGGCCTCAAGGACACCGGCCTGGCGTCCGTCAGCGATCACCGTG